>JANRLS010000033.1:0-3042 GCA_033762315.1 Pirellulaceae bacterium | reverse complement strand
TTCGCGGACGACGAACCAGGAGTCGTCGTTGACCGACATGTTGATGAGGATGTAGCCCGGATAAAGCTTCTTTTTGACGATCCGCTTCTTGCCGGTTTTCGTGAACTCGGCGACGTCCTCGGTGGGGACCACGACCTCTTTGAAGTACTTCTCCAGGCCGTTCATTTTGATCCGGCGCCAGAGAGCATCCTTGATCGAGTCCTCGCGATTGACTTGCACCTTGAGGATGAACCAATCGAATTTCAAGTCTGCGTCGGCAATCGATTCGTCGATGAATTCGAGCGGCTCGGCCGAGCCGACAACTTCTTCTTCGATTTCTTCCTCGACCTCTTCCGCCTCAGCGGCGGGTTCTTCGGCGGCAGGCTCATCCGCCATTGGCGGGGTCATCGCCGGGGGAGCTGCATCGTCGGGAGGCAGGGCGCTGGCGACTGCTGCTTCGGCGGCGGCCGGTGCGGGGGCTTCAGGAGTGGGCGCGGCGGCGGCGGTTTCCAGCAGGGAACCATCCACCGGCAGCGGGCTATCGGGCTCGACGTTCACGAACAGCACTCCCCCCCAGATTCGCTGACCGTTTGCGACAGGTTAGCTGGCTAGACCACGGTGACTTGCAAAATTTTGCTCAGGAGCAAGGCCAGCACGTAGTCGTAGGTGAAAATAATCGCCGACAAGCCGACGATCAGCACGATGACGACGATCGAGCTGCGGACCAGCTCGGCTTGCGTGGGCCACGACACTTTGTTCATCTCGGCCTCGACCGCGATCAAAAAATCGGCGAACGAGGGGAGATTGACGATGCGATAGCCGAGCCACAAACCAGCGACCAGCAAAATGGCCGGGGCGGAATAGGCGACGGCGGGGTTGGTTTTCTGGAAGCTGACGAAGACCTCGACCGCCGCGAGCACCGCCACGACCCAGATCGCCAGGCAGGTGAGCTGCCTCGTGATGCGGCCTTGGGTGCGCTTGTAAATGTCGGCCCGCGCGAGCCCCTGAAGGAGCTGCGACCAGCCCCCGGAACCGCTCGATGTGAGTGCTTTTTCTTTGCCCATAAACCGTGCCCGCGATCCTTGCGGAATCATGTCCTTCACTCGTCGTGAGAGTTACCCGTCGAACCCACGCCAACAGGGGCGGAGGGAATCGAACCCCCAACCTGCCGCTTTGGAGACGGCTGCTCTGCCAATTGAGCTACACCCCTAGGCCGCATGTGCGGCAAGCACCCAGCACCAAATCTCAAATTCCAGCCGGAGCTTGTTTGTGATTTGGTGCTTGGGTTTTGATTTTTCGTCGTTTATTCCAGAATCTTCGTCACCACGCCCGAGCCAACGGTGCGGCCACCTTCGCGAATGGCGAAGCGCACGCCGTCATCCATGGCAATCGGCTTGTGCAGCTCGATGCTCACTTTGACGTTGTCGCCGGGCATGCACATCTCGGCCCCGATCAGGTTCGCGGTGCCGGTCACGTCGGTCGTGCGGAAGTAGAACTGCGGGCGATAGCCGCTGAAGAACGGCGTGTGCCGGCCCCCTTCTTCCTTCGACAGGCAGTAGATTTCAGCCTCGAACTTGGTGTGGGGAGTGATCGAGTTCGGCTTGGCGAGCACTTGGCCGCGCTCGATGTCTTCGCGCTTGAGACCACGCAGCAGGCAGCCGACGTTGTCCCCCGCCCGGCCTTCGCTCATTTCCTTGCGGAACATTTCAACGCCGGTGACGGTGGTCTTCATCGGCTCCTTGGCGAGACCGATGACCTGCACTTCGTCGCCGATCTTGACGACGCCGCGCTCGATACGACCCGTGGCGACGGTGCCGCGGCCTTCAATCGAGAACACGTCTTCGATGGCCATGAGGAACGGCTTGTCTTCCTCGCGCTTGGGCTGCGGGATGTAGGCATCGACCGCGTCCAAGAGGTCGGAAATGGGCTTGCTGGCGACCGGATCCTTGGGGTTCTGGTACGCCGGCAGGCTCGAGCCGCGGACGATCGGAATTTCGTCGCCGGGGAAGCCGTACTTATTCAGCAGGTCGCGAATTTCCATCTCGACCAGGTCGAGCAGCTCGGGATCGTCCACGAGGTCGATCTTGTTGAGAAACACGACGATGGCCGGCACATCGACCTGGCGCGCGAGCAGCACGTGCTCCTTGGTTTGCGGCATCGGGCCGTCGGCCGCCGAGACGACGAGAATCGCGCCGTCCATTTGGGCGGCACCGGTGATCATGTTCTTGATGAAGTCGGCGTGGCCGGGGCAGTCGATGTGGGCATAGTGCCGCTTGTCAGTGGAGTATTCGACGTGCGAGACGGCGATGGTGACCGTCTTCGTGGCGTCGCGAACGGTGCCACCCTTGGCGATGTCGGCATACGACTTGAATTGGGCCAGCCCCTTGGCGGCCTGCACCGCCAGCAGCGCGCCGGTCGTGGTGGTCTTGCCGTGGTCGATGTGGCCGATCGTGCCGACATTGCAGTGCGGCTTGGTCCGCACAAATTGTTCCTTGGCCATTGCTTTCTACCTGCGTAAATTGTGACTCGATGAAGGAAACCCGGAAATGTAACTGGCGCTTCGGCGCCCGCCCAACGAGCTGCTGATGGGACTTGAACCCATGACCTCCTCCTTACCAAGGAGGTGCTCTACCAACTGAGCTACAGCAGCCAAAATCTCCGCCTCGCGGCGGACATTCTCCCACTCCTGATGAGGCTGATCTGGCGATCAGGCTCAGTCGGCTTGTTTTGTCCTGTCTTGTTTCAATGCTCCTCGCGGAGCCGCTTTCTTCCTCCGCCCTGGACAGAGCGGGTGAAGGGAATCGAACCCTCGTAGCCTGCTTGGAAGGCAGGAGCTCTACCATTGAGCTACACCCGCGTCGCTTCTGACCAACACTCCTGAAAACACCCTCCTGGCCGGCAGCAACTGACAGCCAATCATCGCCGGCACGAGTGGGGAGTGTAGGATTCGAACCTACGAAGGCGTAAGCCAACAGATTTACAGTCTGTCCCCGTTGACCGCTTGGGTAACTCCCCTGGTTGTATGGTTCGCCGCGCGGACGCCGATAGTTGCGGAGCTACCCA
>JANRLS010000032.1:0-3060 GCA_033762315.1 Pirellulaceae bacterium | reverse complement strand
CAGCAGCGCCGCGCCCGCGAGCGTCAGCTCAAGCACAAGCTGCGCCAGCGGGGGTGAGCGCGACACAGTCGCCAGGTGATAAGCAGGTCTCTGACCTCGCACCTGTCGCGGGAGATCTGCGGTCAAGGCGACGGCGGGGTCAGAGACCCGCGCCGAACGAGGGGTCGTGGGAGACCTGCGGTCGGGGCAACGGCGGGGTCAGAGACCCGCGCCGAACATGGTGAGTCGCCTTCGGCTTGCCGTTCAACGAGGAAGTCGCCAGCAGTTGGGGGCGAAACTCGTGGGGCGTCAGCGACTATGATGATGGGCCTGGCGAATTGGCCTCGTGGGGCCCCCCTCCAACCTTTCCATCATCATGCAAGACGACGTTCAATCGCGTGGCGGGCCGCGGCTCGCTGGCCGAGTCGTGGTGGCGCTGCTAGCTCTCGCCAACTGCTCGCGCGCGGTCGCGGCACCGAGCGAGCCGCTGGCGGGCTGGAAGCACGCGGGGACGCTCACGGTGCTGACCACTCCCGACGGCGCGAATCTGCCGGCCGAGGCGGCGGTCGAGCAATTTCCGCTCTTGGTGCGGCTGGATCGCGATTGGTTCGATTTTTCCGAGGCGCGGCCCGATGGGGAGGATGTGCGCTTCACCACGGCCGAGGGCCAGCTTCTGCCGCATCAAATCGACGAGTGGAACGGGGCCGCGGGCACCGCCAGCCTCTGGGTCCGCGTGCCGCGCATCCGGGGCAACGCCGTCCTGCCGCTGCGCATGCACTGGGGTAAGGCGGACGCGCCGAGCACTTCGGACGGAAAGGGTGTGTTTGACGCCGCGAATGGCTACCTCGGCGTCTGGCACCTCGCAGACCCCGTGAGCGACGCGACGGGGACCTTGCCAGCGCAAGATAGCGGCACGAAGGCGACCACGGGGATCATTGGTTCGGCCCGGCATTTTCCGGGCGAGGCAGGCATCTTTTGCGGCGACAAAATCAGCGGCTATCCGACGGGAAACCAACCGCACACGATGCAGTTGTGGTTTAGCGCCGAGCGCTCGAATGTCAGCCTCCTCGGCTTTGGGACGCAGACTCGGCAAGGCAAGGCGGTGATGCAGTTGCGCGGGCCGCCGCATATCGACATGGACTGCTGGTTCTCGGATGGCAACGTGAAAAGTGCCGGCCGCCTCGCGCTTGGGGAGTGGCACCATGCCGTGTTTGCCTACGAAAGCGGCCAGGCACGGGTTTATCTGAACGGCGTGCTGGCGGGGCGAGGGGGACGCGGAACTCCGCTGAATCTCGGCAGCCCCGCCGGATTGTGGATTGGGGGTTGGTTTCGGGACTTCAGCTTTGTCGGCGACCTCGACGAGGTGCGCGTGTCGAGCGTCACGCGCTCGGCCGACTGGGTGCGGCTGGAATACGAGAATCAAAAGCCGTTGCAAATGCTGGTCGGCCCGCTGATGCGAGCGGATATAAACTCGCCCCCCAGCGCCGGGAGCGACTTGGTGGTGATGCCGGACAAAGCCATCGTGAAGGAAGGGGGCCGCGCTCGCATTACCGCCCAAGCGGCGGGTGCGCTCAAGCTCACCTGGTCGCTGGTTTGCGAGGGCCAAGAGAAGGTGCTCGCGGTCGATCGCTTCGCCTTCGATTATGTGCCGGGCCGCGTAACGGGAGATCGATCCGCAATGCTGCGGCTAACGGCGGTATTCGCCGACGGCGCGAAGTCCGTTGTCATTCCGGTCGCGATTCAGGAGGCGATTCCCGACCCGGATTTTACGCTCACCGCTCCCGAAAAATGGGATGGGCGATCCCCCATCGAGCTGGTGCCGAGCGTCACCAATTTGGCGGCGATGAGCGAGGCGGGCGCGAAAGAATTGCAACTGGCCTGGAGCGCAGGTCCGGCGGCCGTCGTCAAGGAAACCGTGCGCGGCAAACTGCGGCTGTTGGCCGCGCAAAAAAGCGGCCCGCTCACCATTACCGCCACGCTTTCCAGCGGCGGCGACCAGGTCGCGCGGTCCGCGACGATCCAAGTCGTCGAGCCGGCTGACGAACCCTGGGTCGAGCGCCCGCCGGCAGCCGACGAGAAGCCAGAGGAGGGGCAGTTCTTCGCCCGCGACGACCGGAATGAGGCCAACTTGCACTATCGCGGCACCTTGCGCGAGCGGGCGGACGAGGTGTTTCTCCGGGTCTTTGCTGATGATCGCCCGTTCGCCACGCAATCGGCCCGGCCCGATGCCGATCTGAGCTATGCCCTGGCGGTGAAGCTGCACGGGGGGCTGGTGAAATATCGGGTCGAGTTTGGCTCGCGGACCGGGGGCGTGGAGACGATTCACGACCGGGTTGGCGATCTTGTCTGCGGCGACGCCTTCTTGATCGAAGGGCAGTCGAACGCCCAAGCGATCGCCGATTTGCCCGATGCGCTGCCGCGCGAAACGAGCGAGTGGATTCGCACCTTCGCCGGCCCCACCGGTTACGGCGACGCCACCACTTGGGTGCGAGACCACCAAAAACCGCGGCCCGCCGGCGAGCGACAGCCCAGCCTGTGGCGCCGCGCCGTCTGGCGGAACAAGGCTCCCGAGCACGACACCTCGGTCGGCTGGTGGGGCCAGGAGCTCGCGAAGCGGCTTGTCGCCAGCCAAAAGGTGCCGATCTTCGTGCTGAACGGCGCGGTCGGCGGGACGCGGATCGATCAGCATCAAAGGAACCCGGAAAATCCGGCCGATCTGGCGACGATCTATGGCCGCTGGCTGTGGCGACTGCGGCAGGCGCGGCTCACGCACGGGATTCGGGGGGTGATCTGGCATCAAGGGGAAAACGACCAGCCCGCCGATACCCCCAGCGGCGACTTCGGCTGGGTGAACTATCAAAGCTACTTCGGCGAAATGGCCGCCGGCTGGCGGCGCGATTTGCCCAACGCCCGGCACTACTACCTGTTTCAGATCTGGCCGAGCTCGTGCGGCATGGGGAAAGAGGGCTCGGGGGACCGGCTGCGCGAAGCACAACGCACGCTCCCCGAGCGGTTCTCGAATCTCGGCATCCTGCCGACGCTCGACATCCGCCCCCCCGGCGGCTGTCACTATCCCCAGGA
>JANRLS010000031.1:0-36225 GCA_033762315.1 Pirellulaceae bacterium | reverse complement strand
GTCATGTGTTGCAATAGCGTGGCACCGACCGTGGTGCCCCGATACGGCGGATGCCCGGCGAGCAACTCGAAGAGAATGGCCCCGGCGGAATAGAGGTCCGCCGGCGGGCCGATTTCGCAATCGAGCGAACCGGCTTGTTCGGGGGAAACGTAGAGGACATCCTCGACCGACTTTTGCTGGGCCTCGTCATCTCCCGTTAACGAACAGGCAAGGCCGCAGTCGGCAAAAACGAGCGCCGCCGGTGATTGCCCGGCCGGAACAATCAGGTTCGTCGGCGAAAGATTTCGGCACAGCACCCCACTTTCGTGGAGGGCTCGTAGCGCTTCGAGCACGCGGCAGGCGATGGCGAGGGCGTCGTCGATTGGCCAGGGGCCGGTGGTGCGGGCGGCGAGCGACTCGCCGCCGATGAACGGGCGAACCCAGAAAAAACGGTCGTCGGCATGGCCGAAGTCGAGCAAGGGCGAAAGCTGGGGCGCCTTGAGCCCCGCCAAGATGGCGGCTTCGTGGGCGAGGCGCGCTTCGACCGGGGTGGCGAGTGCCGCGGGGGTCATGCGCAAGACCACCCGGCTGCCTCCGGTCAGGTCTTGAGCGACAAACGACTCGCGGCGGCCGGCCTGCTTGAGGACGCGTTCCAGCCGATAGCGACCGGCGATGATCCGCTCGCTGGCGGGAGTTGGCGGATGAAAATTCGTGGTCATGGCCAATCGCGCCTGACTGGCACAAGATGGGGGATTCTGAAGGGGAGCGTTCTTGGAGCTTCACACGCCCACGCCAACGTGGGACGTGGCACCCCAAGGTATTTTTTGCGGCTTTGCGACAGCTACGCGTTGGCGGTTTGGCAAACGAGAGCGGCTTCGTCCTCGGTCAAGGGCAAGGTGGGACTGAGCTGATGGTGAATCTGGAGGAACCGATCCTCGTTGGCGAGGAACGCCTCGACGATTTCGGGGTCGAAGTGTTTGCCATCTCCTTCGAGGATGATGTTGCGGGCCACCTCGTGGCTATACGCGGGCTTATAGACGCGAGCCGTGGTGAGGGCGTCGTACACATCGCTGAGGGCGACGATCCGGCCGCACAGCGGAATTGCTTCGCCGCGCAGTCCGTACGGATAGCCGGTGCCGTCGAATTTTTCGTGATGGCTGAAGGCGATGTCGCGGGCGATTTGCAAATACATAGCCCCCGGATGCGCTTCGGCCGCGGCTTTGAGCGTTTGTCCGCCGATGACCGCGTGCTGCTTCATGATCTCGAACTCGGCCGGCGTCAGGCGGCCCGGCTTGAGGAGCACGTTGTCGGGAATGCCCACTTTGCCGATGTCGTGCAACGGGCTCGTCAGGTAAAGCATTTGAACGAAGTCGCCATCGAGCGTCTGCCGATGGCGGGGGGACTCGGCCAAATGCTGGGCCAAGACGCGGCAATACTCGCGAATTCGCTCCAGGTGCGCGCCGGTTTCGGGATCGCGGGCCTCGGCCAGCTTGGCGAGGCTGAAGATCACCAGATCGCGGCTTTCGAGCGAAAGGATGCGGCTGGCAACGCGGAGTCGAACTTCGAGCTCGTCCGGATCGACCGGCTTCGAGAGGAATTCGTCAGCACCGGCGGAGAGGCCGGCAATCCGGTTGTGCGTGCCGGTGCGGGCGGTGAGCAGGATGAAATAGGTGTAGCAGGCGGACATCCGGCGGCGAACTTCGCGGCACAGCTCCAGGCCACTCATGTAGGGCATTTCCCAGTCGGAAATGACCAGTTGAAATTGTCCGCTCCGAACCAGGGTCAGGGCATCGGCGCCGTTGGTGGCCTGGGCGACGTCGTACCCGAAATAGGCGAGCGCGTTGCCCAATAGCTCCAGGGCATCCGGATCGTCTTCAACTACCAGCACTCGCATGGTCGCCTCGCCTGGCGAAAAAAATCGCCGCGCTGATTAGCCGGGAACTCGGGGATAATTCGCTTGCTTGAAATCGGTGAACTCGGCCCAGGCCGCATGCGCCGCGTTGATTTCGCGGGCAAAGGCCTCGGCATCGCCGGCATGGATGGCGTCTTCAATTCGCATTGCCACGCCATGCAGCGCGGGGGCCGACACATTCGCGGCCGAACCTTTGAGCTGATGCACCAGCCGGGCCAGATTTTCGCGGTCTTCCGTGAAGCGACACTCCTCGATTTGGGCCAGCGTATCGGGGAAGCGCGACTCAAAGCTGGCGAGCAGCCGTTCGGCCAGCTCAATGCGCCCAAGGCAGCGATAAACCAGCTGGTTCATGTCGAGCGGAACATTCGCCCCCGCCCGCTCGGGCGCGGAGCCGCGCTCCGGGCGCGAACTCGGCCGCTCGTCGAGCAATCCAGCGCGAGCTTGCACCTGGCTCGAATAATAACCATTCATGCCCGCTTCTCCCCAGTGATCGGCAAGACCGAAATCCTCGCGGCGGCAAACCCGCGCGGAGCGATTGGAACGGCAATCAACCGTAGGTCAGTTGCCCCACCGGTCAAATAAACCATAAGTTCCCCTTATTGGGCGGCTTGTCCCGTCGAGTCCGGCCAGCGTGTGTCATTCGGGTTGAACATCCCCACGTTTCCCCCTCCCAACCCCCGGATCGCGGCCAACTATGCCGATTGTGCCGGTTATGCGGGCGATTGCGGCTATCCGCCAGATGAAGGCGCGGCTTCGGTAAATCCGATGAAATCCGCAAGGGCCGCAAGGTATTGGCGGACGGCCCGGCTGATTCCAGGGAAGGGATCGTATGACTGGCTCGACGGGACGGGCGGAGCGGAGATTTTTTCGACTGGCCGCGGCGGCCCTCTGCGCGATTGGCGCGGCGCTGTGGTCGAGCGCGGCGTTTGCGCAAGGGATTTTCGTTCCCTCCGTGGGGCCGGTGAACCAATCGATGAGCGGCGCGGCGACGGCGGCACCGATCGACTCCATCGGCGCGTTGGCTTGGAACCCCGCTGCGATCGCCGGTTTGCCGGGAAGCGAGGCGGCGTTTGGGTTGGGACTGGTGCTGCCGACGACCGCGCTCGAATCGCGGATCGACGCGCTCAATTTCGGCGGCTCGACCGATAGCGAGCCGGGAGTTTGCCCGGTGCCGACGGTCGGCTTCGCGCATCACGTGGCCGACTCGAACTGGACCATTGGCCTGGGCATTTTCGGCGTCGGCGGCTTCAGCGCGAATTATCCGGCCAGCACCACCAACCCAATTCTGACTCCGCAGCCGACGGCGGCGAACCCGCTCGGTGGGCTGGGGCAGATCTTCGCCCATGCCGAGATCTATCAGATCGCGCCGACACTGGCCTATTCGCTGAGCGAGCGATTTTCCGTCGGATTCGCGCCAACCGTAACCCTCTCGAAATTGCAGGCTGATCCCAACTTTTTGTCTCCCCCCAACGATGCCGATGGGGATGGCGTCTTTCGCTATGGCTCGGGGGTCGGCACGCGGATGGCTTGGGGTGGGGGCTTTCAGGTCGGAGCGTATTACGTCGGCGAAAACTGCTGGAACTGGGGTCTCAGCTATCGCAGCCAGCAATGGATGGAGCCCTTTCGCTTCAACTCGCAAGACGAGCTCGGTCTGCCGACCTTCTCGACGGTGCGGATCGACTTGCCCTCGATCGTGTCGCTGGGGTTGGCGTACGTTGGCTACGAGCGATGGCTCTTCGCCACGGACCTGCGCTACTTCGACTATGCGAACGCGACCGGCTTTGGCGACCAAGGTTTTCGGGCCGATGGCTCGGTGGCGGGGCTGGGCTGGAAGAGCGTGCTGTCGGTTTCACAGGGGGTGCAGTTCGTCGCCACCGATAAGCTGATTTTGCGCGGCGGCTATACCTACAACCAAAACCCGATCAGCAGCGAGCAGGCGATGTTCAATGTCGCTTCGTCGCTCATCATTCAGCATTGGGCGAGCGTGGGGGCGACGTATTACTGGTGTCCCTGGGTTTCGACCACGCTGGCCTACACGCACGGGTTTGAGAATAGCGTGACGGGGCCGTTCCAATCGCCGATGGGCCCCGTCGATGGAACTTCGGTGACGGAGCGCGTTTCGGCCGACATTCTCAATTTCGGCGTCACCGTTTCGTACTAAGGGGGAGCCGGTCCCGCATTCCGCGAAACGGGCGGGCGGTTTAGGCTACAAGGGAGTAACTCGTCCTCCCGCGATGTAGTCCCATGTCTGCCGCCGTTTTGACCGCTGCCGCCGAGCCTGTTTCGTTGCCGCACTTGCGGCTGGGGCCGATTGACGTTGGCTTTCCGGTCGTGCAGGCGGCACTGTCGGGCTATAGCGACTGGCCGATGCGGGTGCTCGCCCGGCGAATGGGGGCCTCGTACTCGCTGTGCGAGGAGATGCTCGACCAGTTTCTCGTCACGGTAAAGGACAATCGCCATCGCAACCGGCACTTTTTGCACATCAGCGACGAGGAGCATCCGGTCGGTGGCCAACTGATGGGGGCCGAGCCCGAGCAGTTTGCCGCCGGGGCGCTCAAACTCGTGCAAGTCGGCTTCGACGTGATCGACATCAACTTCGGCTGCCCGGTGAAAAAAGTGCTGGGTCGCTGCCGAGGGGGGTATCACCTCAGCCAGCCGCCCGTGGCGCTCGAAATTGTCCGCCGGACGCGGGAAGTGGTGCCGGCGGAGATTCCGGTGACGGTGAAGATGCGCCGCGGCCTGGATGACACGGCCGAAAGCCGCGATAAGTTTTTCACCATTTTGGACGGCGCTTTCGCTGCCGGAGTGGCCGCGATCACGGTCCACGGCCGAACGGTCGTGCAGCGGTACATTGGCCCTAGCCGCTGGGAGTTTCTGCGGGAGGTGAAGTCGCACGTTGGCCCCGGCCGCACGATTCTTGGCAGTGGCGACCTGTTCACGCCGGCCGATTGCCTGGCGATGCTGCGGCAAACGGGGGTCGATGGGGTGACCGTGGCCCGCGGGGCGATTGGCAACCCGTGGATTTTCGCCCAATGCCGGGCGCTGGCCGCCGGCTTGCCGCTGCCGGCACCGCCGTCGCTGTTTGAGCAGCGCGAGATGCTGCTGGCACACTATCGCCTGGCCGAGGAGCTTTATGGCGAAGAGCGGGCTGGGCCGCACATGCGGAAGTTCGGCATCAAGTATGCGGCGCTCCATCCCCAGCATTTGGCGGTGCGCGAGGCGTTTACCAAGGTCCGCTCGCTCGCCGAATGGCAGGTGGTGCTGAATCAGTGGTATGCCGAGGATTTGCCGGGATGTCATCCCGATCCGGCCTTGCACCACGGGGGGGATTGCGAAGGGGCGTGAAGGGTTGGCAGACCCTTGCTGGCGCTGCGGGCTTGTGTTGCTGGCACTTCGGGTTGGTATTGGTGATCCCCTTCGCGGCGGCTTAGGATTTCGCCCTGGGGAGACGCAAGGATGCGGATCGGGGTGCTGCTGCCAAATTGGGTGGGGGACGTGGTGCTGGCCACGCCGCTCTTGCGCGCGCTGCGGCGGCGGTTTTCTCGGGGCGAAATCGTGGCGATTGCCCGGCCCATGTTCGTGCCGCTCTTGGCGGGGACCGACTGGATCGACCGCTGGCAACCGTGGGAACGTCACGGCCGGGGATGGCTCGGCCGGACGTGGCAACTGGTGCGCAACCTGCGCCGCGAGAAGCTCGATGCGCTTTTGGTTACACGCAATTCCCCGTCGGCGGCGGTCGTGGCCCGCTTGAGTGGTGCTCGGCAAACCATCGGCTACGCCCGCCGCGGCGCGGGGCTCTTGCTCTCGACGCCACTCCCCCCGCCGCGTTCTGGCGGCAAACTAACACCCATTTCAGCCGTCGATTACTTTCTGGCCCTCGCCCGGCCGCTGGGGTGCCACGGCGAATCGCAAACGGTGGAGCTCGCCACGCTGCCGGCCGATGAATTGCTCGCCGCCGAGCAGTGGCAACGGCTGGGTCTGCCCGATGGCGAGCGGGTGGTGCTGCTCAATTCCGGCGGGGCCTATGGAACGTCCAAGCAATGGCCCGCCGAACACTCGGCCCGGCTTGCGCGCCGGATAGCTGACGAACTGGGGGTTACGGTGCTAGTGTTGTGCGGACCGAGCGAACGGGAAGCGGCGGCGGCCATCGCAGCGGCGGCCGATCATCCGCGTGTGCTGAGCCTGGCGGGGGAAGACGTGAGTTTCGGCGTCACCAAAGCGCTCGCGCGCCGCGCCCGGCTGCTTGTGACCACCGATAGCGGACCGCGACACATCGCGGCAGCCATGGGAACTCCCACGATCACCCTGTTCGGCCCGATCGACCCCCGCTGGAGCGAAAACTATCAGCCCGGCGCGATGCACCTGCGACTTCCGCTCGACTGCTCCCCCTGCGGCAAGCGGGTTTGTCCGCTGGGGCATGGACGGTGCATGAGTGAGCTGACGCCCGATTTGGTGCTGCGGGCCGTGTCGCATGCGCTCACGCAACCTTACACCGCGCAAGCTCGCCAGGTTGCCTAAAGTGGGGCAGGCGTCTCGCCTGCCAAATAGTCGAACCTCCTATTTTGCCGAGGTTCTCAGGTTGAAATTGACGCAGGCAATCGGCCCCTCGTATCGTCTGGTAGATCCGTTATGGATTGTGTTTAGCAGGAAGCCCGACTCGGCAGGCGAGACGCCTGCCCCACGAAACCATGCCTAAACTCACCGTCCTGATTCCGTGCAAAGACGAACGCCGGCACTTGCGGGCCTGTATCGAGTCGGCCCGCGCGGTGGCCGATGAGATTCTGGTCGCCGACAGCGGCTCGACCGACGGCTCGCTGGAGATTGCCCGCGAGCTGGGCTGCCGGGTGATCGAACGGGATTACATCAACTCGGCCGATTTCAAGAACTGGGCGATTCCTCAGGCCAGCCACCCCTGGGTGCTGGTGCTCGATGCCGACGAGCGGGTCACTCCCAAGCTGGCGGCCGAAGTGCGACACTTGCTCGCCGGCCAGCCCGCACACGACGGCTACGAGCTGAAACGCGACCTGTATTTCCTTGGCCATCGGATCAACCACTGCGGCGTCAGCCACAACTGGCTGGTGCGGCTGTTTCGCCGTGATGAGTGCCGCTATCAGCGCCGCCGCGTTCATGCCGACGTGGAAGTGCCCAGCGGCAACGTCGGCAAGCTGCGCGGCCGGCTGCTGCACTACACGGCCCACGACATCGACCACTTCCTCGCCAAGCAAAGTCGCTACAGCACCTGGGCCGCGCTCGACGCCTACGACGCGGGCAAGCAGGCCTCGTGGGGCAAAATCCTGGTCCACGCCCCCCTGCGATTCGTGCAGCTCTTCCTGTTTCGCCGCGGCTTTCTCGACGGCCGGGCCGGCCTCGTCGTTTGCGGCATCGTGGCCTATTACACGTTCCTCAAAGACGCCAAGCTCTGGGCCCTGCGGCACAGCAAGTCGGACGACCAGCCCATTGCCGCCGCCACCACCCCCGCTCGCCGACAAGCAGCGTAAGGGTTCAAGTGACGCCGCCCAGCCGTGCTCAGCCGGGAGCAAACTTGCTGTTGGAATTGCGGTGGCAATTCGTCGGCTAGTTGGCGATCGGAATACGGCGACCAGCGACGAGAGATTTTTCTTGCCGGCCGTTGACCAGACTAGTCACGGGCGAAGCGAAGACTGAGCGAGGGTGTGTTTGCGCGCGGAAGCTCGGGACGATCAGGTGAACACCCCCTGAATGAGTACTGCGCACGAGAGGGGGCTGCGCAGGGGCAAGTGGAACGCGGTTGGTCGGTCAGTGAGCGTCGCAAATGATTATGAATAAGCAACTTACGAGAAACTGGCGAGGACGATACAAGCCGCGAGGCGCGGCTGGAGGGCCCCTGCGCAGCGAGCGGTTCGGGGGGGATTCGACGGCAAGATTCCGGCTGGTGAAAGCGGGCGCGGAACGGATCGCGAAGGGACGAACGTGCGAAAACGCGAAACGGAGTCTGGCGTCAAAAACATGGGGGGCGAAATTTCTCGGTTTCGTCCTTGCGCGTTTTCGCGAGCAAACGAGCGAGTTGCTTCCGAGTCCGTAGTCGAGATGTTTATCCCCCGATTAGGGCCTGTTCAACCAAGGGGGTTGAGCAGGGGGGATTCGCGAATCGGAGACGGAGCAACCATGTCGTAAACCATTATCACAGAATAACTTGCAGCGATCAATTGCAGGCGAAAAGCGTAGCGAAGCGGGGCCTTTTCGACCCCTGCGCAGCGGGCGGTTCGGGGGGGTTCGACCGCGAAATTCCAGCCGGTGAAAGCGAGCGCGGAGCGGATCGCGAAAGGCCGAAAGTGCGGAAACGCGAAACGGAAGCAGGTTTGGGCCCGGCTAAGAGGTGCGATGGGCAAATTCGTGGATTCGGCCAAAGTTCGGTCGGCGGTTGGCCGATAAAGAGCGTGACGTTCGCATCGACTTTGACGGTCGTGACGATTGCGCGGCCCAGCTAGCGGAGAATCGCCCGTGAAGATGAACAACTCGAACCCCTGGCTGCGGAACACTTTGGGTTGCCTGGGACTGGCCGTTGCCGCCATCGGCTCGACGGGCTGCCAGATCACCGAAGGGGGGCAGACGCTCCCCAGCCCCTGGTACTTGCAGGACGACATTCAATACTTCGCCCCCGGCCCTGAATTCAAACTGAGCCGAGAGGCCGCCGCCCAGAAGGCCTATAAGGCCGATCTCGAAGCCCAACAAGGCCGGCAGTAGTGCCCAGCACGGGCGATTTGCTTGTAGTTCGAAGCCGTGCTTCGTCTTCTTGGACCAAATACCGACGAAGCAGGGCTTCGTCCCACCGGCGGCGCAGCGGTCGAGTTCGCCTACCGTACGCCGATCCGGCGGAAGAGATAGTCGAGGGCGGTGAGGTCGGTGCTGAGTCGGTCTCCCAGGCGGATGCTGGCGAGGACCGACTCGACCTCGGCGAATTCGGTCGTGTAGCCCAGGGTGGAAATCCAGCCGCCGCTGCCGCGGCCGCCGAGGGACGACTGTTTGGCGGTGCTCGAAAAATTGATCGCGTCGCTGCCGCCGCCGGCTTGAAATTGCACGGCTTGGAAGTTCTCGGTGCGGATCGTCACCCCGCCGCCCGTGAGTTGCCGCACGCCGCCGCTGACGAGCAGGGTGTCGCTCCCCGCCGAACCGACGAGCGTCGCCATGTCGCGCGTGCCGGCGGTGGCATAGATGGTGACCTTGCCGAAGCCATCGACGGTCGAGCGGAAACCGCTGCCGCTGAGCGAGACCGAGGTGAGGCTGGCTTCGAGATTGTCGAGACCGGCTGAGTCGTAGAGGACGGCGGTGTCGTTCAGGCTGCCCGAAACGCGGGCCGATTCCACGTTCAGAGCCGCGAAGCTGATTCCGCCGCCGACCAGTTCGACGGTGCCGGGGCGCAGCGTGACCGTTTCAGCGGCCGAGCTGCCGACGAGCGTGATGCTGTCGGTTCCGGTGCCGGCATGGACGCGGATGTTCGTCGCGCCGGCGAAGACGTAGCTCACGCCGTTGACCACGAGTTGCCGATTGGCGGCGGACCACCGCATGGTGTCGCCAGCGGCGGTGCCCGCCACGTCGATGGTTGTGCCGCTGGTGCTGACGAGGTTCGTCAGGCGGAAATCGACGTCGCTATTCGCGCCGCGGGCCCGCACGAAGTAGGTGCTGCCGGCGGTCGCGCTAAAGTCGATCCGCTCGCTATCGCCGGTGCCGCTGCTGGAGCCGATCAGTCGCCGCTGGGCGTCGTAGATTTCCAGATCGACAATGCCGCGGGCCTGGGCGAAGAAGCTTTCGACCGTGAACGTGCCGGTGCGCGTGGCCGAAATTTGGAACCAGTTGTCGCCTGTTTGCAGGTTGACTCCCTCGCGCTGCGACTGCTCGACGTTGCCCCAGTTGATGGCGGTGGGAGTGCTCGGAGTTTCGGTCGCGGCCAAACTCATGGCGACCGAGAACTTGCCGATGTGCGCGCCGCCGCCGGCGACGCCGACGACGTAGCTTTGCCCGGCGACGACGCTGAGCGTCAGCGTATTGCCGCTGATTTGGCCGGTGCCGCCGGTCGTTTGCCAGGCGGCGGCCAGTTCGGTGGTGCTGGCGAGCGTGAGCGTCGCCGTGCCGGTTTGGGCGGCGGTGAAGCGGAAAAAGTCTTTGTCGCTGACGCGGCCGATGGTGCCGCTGATGTTGAGCTGGCTGGTCAGCGTGCCGGCGGCGGTGGCGTCGGTGATGCTGCCGCCGAAGTCGTCGGTGCCGACGAGGCTGGTGAGGGCATTGGTCAGATTGACGCGGTGATAGCTGGCCCGCGTGGCGGTGTCATAGACGAGGTCGGCCGAGGCATAGAGCCGCTGATAGAGCTGTTCTTCGGTGATTTGCGTGTAGCCGAGGTCTTGCATCGCTTCGCGCAAGAGAACACTGGCCCCGGCGACATACGGCGCGGCCATGCTGGTGCCGCTGGCCGCTCCCCAATCGTTTTTTACTCCGTCGCCGCCATAGAACGCGTCGGGCAGCGTGCTCATCACTTTTTCGCCCGGCGCGGCGAGCACGCGGTCGCTCCGCTGGCTGAAGCGGCTGAGGTTGCCGCTGGCATCGACGCTGCTGACCGGAGTGACCCACGGGCTGACCGCCGGATAGCTAAGGCCGGTGGTGCCGTAAGTGAGAAAGCTGTTGCCCGCCGCGACCGAGATGAAAATGCCGTCGTCGGCCAGTTGTTTCAGGCTCGCCTCGAGCGTGGCCCACTTGGGGAGGTTCGTCGAATTCCAGTCGATACCCAGCGAGAGGTTGACCGTGGTGATCGGGTTCTCAAAATCGTGGCGGTGCTGATGCACCCATTGCAGAGCGCTGTTGACCCACTCGAATGAGCTGTTCCCTTGGTCGTCGAACACCCGCAGGCCGACCAGGTCCGCTCCCGGCGCGACGCCGGCATAGCGGGGGTCGGCGGCACCAACGATCCCCGCGACATGCGTGCCGTGATAACCGGCGGGGCCGTCGTCATAGGGGTTGGCGTCGTTTTCGGCGAAATCCCAGCCCCCTACGACGCGGTAAGCCGCCCCCAGGCCGCCGCCGAGCGCGACATGATCATAGGCAATGCCGCTGTCGATGACGGCGACCGTTTGCCCGCTGCCGGAGAGGCCGAAGTCGCGGCGGGCGGTGGAAACGTCCGTCCAGTTGCGGCCGCTGCTGGTGCTTTGGGCGAGGCTAGTCGCCAGTTCGGCAATGGCATCATCGCCGGGCAGCTCGAAGCCGCGGGCCAAAGGATGGGCGGACATCGCGAGCCGGTCTTCGACCGACTCGAATTTCCACTCGCGGCGCGGAATCAGAGACGTTTTTTCGCGGGACATGACCGTGCTCGTCGTGCGGGGCGAGTCCGGTCCGGGCGGCGCGCAGCGTGATCGCTTGCGCCAGCAGTTGCGCGAAAGACTTCTGGGGCGGAAGAACTTCCGACCCGCGAGGCCTACGATTGCAGCCGCGTCGCCCGGAACGGGCACGAGGGGGACTAGGGTCAGCCGAAAACGTCCCTGCGGCTGTGCTCAAACTGTAGGTTAAATCTGTACGTTGCTTGGCCCCAGGCGGTTCAGCCGGGCAGATTGCGGAGTCTTGGCGGCCGGCATATTCGGCGCAGTCTGGCGGGGGTGTGGCAAGATGGCATCCAGGTTGCGGAAAGGCCACGCCCCGCGGTGAATTTTCTAGTGGCGGCGCACCGAAGAGTTACTATCGCACCGGTGTGCGCCTAGCGCGGAGCGCGAGGTTAACGGTAAAGGAATGCCAACGTGAGTGTCGGCGGCCTGCTACGCAGCTCCTATCTTCTCTATTTTTCCCAACCGGCAGCGGACCGCACGCTGCTGAAGGGAATTAAGGGGCAGCCGATCCGGTCGATCGTGGAGCTAGGGATTGGCCCCGCCGGCCGGACCGAGAAGGTGCTGGAAGTCGCCGGGTGGCAATCTACCAGCCAGCCGCTGCGCTATACAGCGATTGATCTGTTTGAGGCCCGTCCCACCGGCCAGCCGCCGCTGTCGCTGAAGCAGGCCTTTGGCAATTTGCGCAAGACCGGGGCCAAAGTGCAGCTGGTTCCTGGCGATCCGCTGGCGGCCCTGTTGCGGGTCGCCAATTCGCTGGCCGGCACCGACTTGCTGATCGTCAGCAGTGGACATGACCCCGATTTGCTACGCCCTGCCTGGAAATTCGTCCCGCGGATGGTTCACCCGAAAACGCTCGTCTTTCTCGAAGAATCGACGGGCGGCAAGCTCGCTTGGCGGCAACTGACACCAAGCGACATCGAGCGACTCGCCGCCGGTGCCGGCCGCTTGCTGCGCCGCGCTGCCTGAGTTGACCCCATCGCCGCCAACCGCGCCAGACTTGACCGATGGATGGGACGGGGATAGAGTCAAGGAAGTGGTATTGCTTCGTTGTTTGCCGGTGCCAATCAGAAGATCCCGATGAACCTGCTTCCCCTACTTTCGCTTACCGGCCTGCTTGCCGGCGGCGCGCCGTAGGGGAGTGTTTTTTTCAATCCGAAGAAAATCGACCCCACGGCCCGCCCAGGCCGTGGGGTTTTTTGTTGGAGTGAATGCCATGTTCGCGATTGCCCTGGTGCTGCCCGGGCCGGCGTGAGGCCGGCCGAATCGCCCGTTACATCAGCACTCACAATCCACTGGAATCCCGCTTATGAACGCTCCGCGCCGCATCAAAATTTTCGACACCACCCTCCGCGATGGCGAGCAATCGCCCGGCTGCTCGATGAACCTCCGCGAAAAGCTGGAGGTGGCCCAAGCCCTGGTCGATTTGGGGGTCGATATCATCGAAGCCGGCTTTCCGATCGCTTCGCCCGGCGATTTCGAGGCGGTCCGCGAAATCGCCGGCAGCTTTCGGGGGACGACGACGATGTGCGGCCTCGCCCGTTGCAATGACCTCGACATCGACCGGGCCTGGGAGGCACTCAAGCCGGCCCAGCACCCGCGGATTCACGTCTTTCTCGCCACCAGCGCGATCCACCGCGAATTCAAGCTCAAGATGACTCGCGAGGAGATCATCGCCCGGGCCATTGCCGGAGTGCGGCGAGCGGTCGGCTATTGCGACGATGTCGAATTTTCACCCGAAGACGCCGCCCGCACCGAACGCGATTTTCTTTGCCAGGTGGTCGAAGCGGCCATCGCTGCCGGAGCGACCACGGTCAACATCCCCGATACGGTCGGCTATGCCACGCCCCAGCAATACGGCAGCACCATCGCGATGCTCAAAAGCCGCGTGCCAAACATCGACCGGGCGACGATCAGCACCCACTGCCACAACGACTTGGGCCTGGCCGTCGCCAACAGCCTCGCTGGCGTCGAAAACGGCGCGGGGCAGATCGAATGCACGATCAACGGCATTGGCGAGCGAGCGGGGAACGCTTCGCTCGAAGAAGTCGTCATGGCGATGCGGACCCGGTTCGATTTTTACAACTGCGAGACCGGCATCGTCACGCAAAGACTCGTCCCCGCGAGCCGCTTGCTGTCGTCGATCACTGGCCTTTCCGTGCAGCGGAACAAGGCGATTGTCGGCCGGAACGCCTTCGCCCACGAGGCGGGGATCCATCAAGACGGGATGCTCAAGGAGCGCAGCACCTACGAGATCATGCGGCCCGAGGATGTCGGTTTTCAGAAGACCGACCTGGTGCTCGGCAAGCACAGCGGCCGGGCGGCCCTGTCGGATCGAGCCAAAGCGTTGGGCTATCAACTGACCGGCGAGCAATTGCAGGCGGTATTCGACGAATTCAAGAAGCTGGCCGACAAGAAGAAGGACATTTATGACGGCGACATCATCGCCCTGATCGAGCAGCAAATCCACGGCGGTGCAGGGCAAACCGAATGGTCGCTCGTCGCCTTCGAAGTCGCCAGCGGCAGCGGCAAAAAGCCCCGCGCCAAGCTCACGCTGCGCCGCGGCGGCGAAGATCACACCAGCGAAGTGACCGACGGTGATGGCCCCATCGATGCCGCCTTTTTGGCCACCGAGAAGATCACCGGCATCAAGCTCAAGTGCATCGACTATCAGGTGAAAAGTGCCACGCTGGGGCACGACGCGCTCGGCGAAGTGAACCTCTCGGTCGAACACGGCAACCAGGTGTTTCGCGGCCGCGGAGTATCGACCGACACCGTCGAAGCGACCGTTCACGCCATTCTCGCCGCCGCGAACCGGATCGCGGTGACAAAAAAGTAGTGTCGAGACACTACGCCAAAATCTCCTCAATCCCCCGGCCGCGGCTGAGGGGTAAGGGGCGACCTGTGGGATCGTGCAGCAGGTGCTCGGGCTCGAAACCGAGACAATGGAAAATGGTGGCGATCAGGTCTTTCGCACGGACTTCGCCCTCGACCGGCTCGCCGGCGAGCCGGTCGCTTTTGCCGTGAACCACTCCCCCGCGAATGCCGCCGCCGGCCAGGGCCAACGAGAACACGCGCCCCCAGTGGTCGCGGCCCCCCTTGGCGTTGAACTTGGGAGTGCGGCCGAATTCACCGAACCAGACCACCAGCGTGCTCTCCAGTAGACCGCGCTGCGACAAATCCTCGAGCAATGCCGAATAGCACTGGTCCATCGTCGGCATGAGCAGGGATTTGAGCGACTTGTTGTGGTCGGCGTGGGTGTCCCAACCTCCCTGATTCGGTTGGTCCTTGATCCGCGTCCAATTGACTTGCACAAGGCTCACCCCCGCCTCGACCAGCCGCCGAGCTAGAAGCAGGCTTTGGGCGAAGCGGCTCCGGCCATAGCGCTCGCGGACCGATTCGGGCTCCTTGCCAATGTCGAAGGCGTCGCGGGCGGAGGACGCGCTAAGCAACTCGAACGCCTTCTGGGCATGGACATCGTAGCCCGCCACCGCGCCGCTGCCGGCCAGGGCTTCGAGCCGCTGGTTCATTTGCGCAAGCAGCGAGCGGCGCGAATCGAAGCGGATCGGCGGCAGCTCGGCGGGAAGGGCGAGGCCGGGAATCGAAAAATCGGCGGCCGAGGGATCGCAGTGCAAGAGCCACGGGTGGTGCTGCTTGCCCAAGAGGCCGGCGTCTTGCCCTGGCCAGGGGAAATTGCCGTCGTTCCAAATGTGCTCGGGCAGCGTGATCGCCGCCGGCAGCTCTCCGCGCCGCTGCCTGATAGCTCGGACCATTGCCCCCAGCGTCGGCCAATCGTTGGGGGGCTTGGGAGTGGCGCTTTCCTGATTCAGCGGCACATGCGGGATGCCCGTCAGCATTTGGTAGCCGCTCGACGAGTGGGCGTTGTCCCCCGTGACCACGGCTCGCAAGACGGCGATCTTATCGGTCAGCGCGGCGGTTTTTGGCATCAATTCGCCAATGAACAGGCCGGGCGTTTTACTCGGAATGACCCCAAATTCGCCGCGAATCTCGGCCGGGGCGTCGGGCTTGGGATCCCATGTTTCGTGCTGCGGCGGGCCGCCGATCAGCCCAACGACGATGACCGACTTCGCCTTGCCAAACGACACCGAAGTGCCGGCCCCGGCCCGTGCCGGCTGCGACAGCAGCGACGGGAGCGCCAGCCCCCCCAGCCCGATGCCGCCGATCCGCAGCCAATCGCGGCGCGAAAGTCCGTCGCAGAGCCGCATGCCGGCGGGATCGAGAATTCGCAGCATGATCCGCCCCGATCAAAGGTGGAAATTCCGACTCGCATCAACCAACATGAATCTATTCGAGCGGAGCGGGCAAGTAAACTGAATTCAGCCGCCGCCGAGGGATTGCTCAAGGTTTTTTCGCGCCGCGAGGACGTTCGCCATGAAATCGCGAACCTGTTTGCCGATGCTGATGGTGCTATTCGTGACGAGTCCCTTGCTGGGGCAAGCTCCACCCGCGGCGGACGCGATTGATCCGACCGTCGTCGGGCAGTTGGAGCATAGCGGCTGGTTGCTGGTGGGAGCGCGCGGCAAGCACTATGTCTTTGGAGGGCTGGCGATTGCCGACTATCGCGATTCGGCCGGCCAGCGGCGAATCGTCGTGCTCCAGCGCGACGACCAGCTTGGCACCGACAAGCATCTCTATTTTCGCGAGCTAGGGGAGGGGCATCGCTGGTCCTTCGCCCGACGGCCGGGTGCCGATGGCACCTACGGCATCTGGATTCAGCTCGCCGCGACCGAGGCAAGCCCCCAGCCCGCCTGGCTGCCGTTCGATCGCGCCCGCCTGGAGCGGCCTAGCGAAGGGGGGGCGCTGCCAACGACCGGGGGCGCGACATCCGTGCTGTTTGCACCATGTCGCAGGCAATAATTCGTTTAACGGTTCGCCGAAGGCGTAGTCGCGCGCTTGATCGAAGGCCGAGTCATGGTCGCCTGCGATTTGTCGAGAAACAAGAGAAGTCGCGCCGCCAATCCGTGGCTACCTCTTCTCTTGCGGAACGAAGCCCGGGGCGGCATGGAACGAGGTGACGACTTTGCCGTCCTCCGCGTTCCAGACGAAAACCTGGCCGTCGAAGGTGCCGCCGGCGATGCGCTTCGTGGCTGGGTGCATGGCGGCGGCGAGAATCCAATCGGGAGCACCGGCATAATCGCGGACTGA
This sequence comes from Pirellulaceae bacterium, assembly GCA_033762315.1. Lineage (GTDB taxonomy): Bacteria > Planctomycetota > Planctomycetia > Pirellulales > Pirellulaceae > CAYLLN01. Next base: position 19,827 of record JANRLS010000031.1, on the reverse strand, counting down.
TTTTTGGTCCTTTGCGCCGTATTGATGCACTTTGTTGTCGGCGGCGGGAACAAGGAAAAACTCGGCGGCGGCGGCGGGCTTATACGCTTCGCCCCCGACGTTCACCTCGGCCACTTTGGCGGCGTCAGCCACCTTCCAGCGGTGCAGCTTGTTGTCGCTGCCGGTGCTGAAAACCTCGGCTCCGTCAGGGTGAAACATCACTCCCCGCACCGACTGGTTGTGCATTGAATAGGTAATGCCCAGCTCGCCCGTTTTGGCGTCGAATACCTTCGCGGTCTTGTCGCGGCTGGCGGAGGCGAGCTTGCTGCCGTCGGGGCTCCAGGCAATCGCGAACACCCAATCGCTATGGCTGGTGATCGTCAGTTGCTCGGCCCCGGTGTTCGGATCGAACACGCGAATCGCCGCGTCGGCCGCCGCGGTGGCGAGGCGGTCTCCTTGGGGGCTAAACGCGCAGTCGAACACCACGTCGCTCGTCGTCCCCAGCACGCGCACCAGTTCGCCCGTGGCGGGCTTATATAGCCGCACCTCGCCCAAGCGGCCCGGAGCGCCGCAAGCAACGGCGAGCGTTTGCCCATCGGGCGTAAAGCGCAAAGCGTAGGTCCGCTGGCCGACATTGCCAAACCGCCGCAGCAGCTTGCCGTCTTCGGGATTCCAAACGGTGATTTCGTGATAGCCGCCGACGAATAGCTCTTTGCCATCCGGGCTGAATTCGACTGCCGTGATCGGCATGGTGCCGCGATACGCTTCGGGAGCGGCAGGGTGCGTGGGGGGGGGGATGTACGAGGCGAGCGGGGCTTTGGGATCGGGACCATCAAAGACTGCCCCTTCTTCGATCCACTTTTTGATCATCGCCACCTGATCCGGCGGCAGTGGATCGCCATCCAGCGGCATGCGTTCGGTTTTTTCGGCCGAAACGATGCGGCGGAAGGCCTCGCTCCCTTCGAGTTGCTTGGCGATAAATCCGGGCTGAGTCGAATCGCCCGCCGCGATGGCCCGCTCGAAGGTATCGATCCGATAACCCCCCTCGGCCTTCTTCGGCCCGTGGCAGGCGAGGCAATTGTTGATGAGCAGCGGGGCGACGTCGCGCTTGAAGCTGCTGGGCTCGGCAAACGCGGGCGCGGCGAGAAGGGGGAGCAGACCGGCGAGGAGGAAGACGCGGGAGATCATGCAATACTCCGAAATCATGGCAGGCGGGCGAAGGCGGGTTCTGCTCCCTCTCCTCGTGGAAGAGGGCCGGGGTGAGGGTTTGGGGCTCCTGCTCTCGCGAAAGACCCTCACCCTAACCCACTCCCCAAGGGAGAGGGAACGCTAACGTGGCAGGTCAGTGTTGAAACAAAAACTCGTTGGTATTCAGCACGGCCCAGGCGATGTCTTCCAGGGCGACGATCTGGTCTCCCTTGGCCGCGATGTGGGCGAGGCTTGCCTCCAACTCCTTGGCGGATGGCTTGCGACAGACGGCGGAAAGATAAAGCTCGGTGATGATTTCGTCGTTTGGCTTGCCGGCGGCGATCAGCTTCCGAAAGCGGTTGTTGGCGTCGCGCAGCTTGCCGTAGATCAGCGGCCCATTGAAAAACTGGATCGCCATTCCCAGGTTGGAATCGCCGGCCCGCTCGCAAGCACAAACCGTTTGCCGCTCAGGCTGGCCAAAAATCTTCAGGAACTCGTTTTTGGCCATGTCCGGCGTGGGCAATTCAGTTGCCTTGGTGCCCGGCGGCAAGTTGGGAAAGGTCTCCGGCAGGGCGGTCATCGTGCAGATCGCATCAAGCAGCTGCTCGGCGGAAAGCAACCGCGGCTGATAGTGCGAGCAGTACTTTACGTCGTCTTTGTTGAAGTCGTTGGCCCGAAAATCGGCCTGATAAGTGCGGCTGTTGAGGATCGTGCGCAGAATGTGCCGCCGGTCGAATTTGTGCTCGACAAAGTCCTTGGCCAAGGCCTCGAGCAAGGGAGCATTGCTCGGCGGGTTGGAATCGCGGAAGTCATCGGGCGGATCGACGATGCCGCGACCCATGACCTGGCTCCAGAGGCGGTTGACCTCGACCTTGGCGACGAGTTTGTTGTCTTTCGACGCCAGCCACTCGACAAACGGGCGGCGACGGTCGTCGTCCTTCGGGGGATCGATCGAACCTTGCCCCGGCAGCCAGGGCTTCATTTGCTTGCCGGTGCGGGGCTGGGTCACTTCCCCCGCTCCGGCCATGTAGACAACCAGCTCGTCGCCACGGGCCGATTTTTTGCGCTGCACACGGTTGAAAAACGCCGCCATGCCGTAGTAGTTGTCTTGCGTCCAGCGCTCGAAGGGATGGTTGTGGCACTTGGCGCATTGCAGCCGGGCACCGAGGAAAATCTGCGAGATCGACTCGACGCAGTCCTGCGTGTCCGTCGCCGTGCGATAAAAATTGGCGGGGGGATTATCGAGCGTGCTGCCGGTGGCCGAGATCAGCTCGCGGCAGAACTGGTCGTAGGGCATGTTGCTCTCGATGGCACCAAGCAGCCACCGATGATATTTGAACGCCCCGCCGGTGCCGATTTGCGTGGTCGTCAGCCGCAGCAAGTCACCCCATTTGAGGGCCCAGAACTTGGCATGCTCCGGCCGCTGCAAGAGCTTATCAATCAGCCTGGCGCGTTTATCGGGAGTGCCATCGGTCAGGAAGGCGCTCGTTTCCTCCAGCGTGGGCAACTGGCCGATGACATCGAGATGGACCCGGCGGAGGAATTCCTCGTCGGTGCATAGGCCACTGGGCAGGTACTTCAGCTGCTGTAGCTTTGCGTGGACATGCTCGTCGATGTAATTCACCGCCGGCGGGTTAGTCCAGGCAAAGCCGGGAATGTCTTTTACGAACGTCAGGAAGCACGACTCGACATGCTCCAGGTAGCGGACGATGATCGCCGCTTCGCCACGGTCGGTGCTGATGACAAGGCCGCCGGCGGTGACATCGGCCACTTGCCCATCGGAGCTGCTGTAGCAGGCGAGCTCGGTGATGTCGCGCACCGCGCCGTCTTCAAAATGGGCGAGCACGCACAGTTGCTGCGTGTGGGCGGGCCGCTTCAGCAGCCGGCCGGTCGGCGGATACACCTCGATCTTCACGCACCGCGGGGCATCGTCGGCATCGGGGCGGCAACCTTCGCCAATCCATTGCTTGAGGACGGCATAGGCGGGGTCGCTCTTTTTCAGCTTCATCCCGCCGCCGTGGGGCACTTTCATCAGGGGCTTGTTGAGGAGCAGGCTTTCGTCGGGGTTCAAGGGGTTGGCCCGGCGGCCCAGATCTTCGCGAATGAGCGTCAGCTTATCGAGCACCGGGTCGAAGGCTCGCAGCGACAAGCGAAAGCCCCCTTTCCCGCTGGGAGAACCATGACACGCCCCGCTGTTGCAGCTTTGCTTGGAGAGCGCTGCGAGCGCCTCGAACTCGAACGACATCGGCTGCGGGGCGGCAAAGGAAGCGACCGTGACGGGGATTTTCGCCTCTTGCCCGCCGACGCTGACGGTGATCTCCGCCGCGCCATCGCCATGTGGCAGGGCGACGGAGTTTTCGACGGCCACCACTGCCGCCTGGCTGGTGGCGAATTGGCTGACCCGCGTCAAATCTTGCCGCGTCCCATCGGCATAGTGGCCGGTGACGACCAGCTGCATCCGGCTGCGAGGGCCGGAAAGCTTAATCGACCGGGGAAAAACCTCGATCCGGGCGGGCGTGCCGACGGCAATCGGCTCGAGCGCCGGTTCGTCGGCGCTGGCCGCGCGGATTGCGCCCGCCAAAAACAGCGCCGCCATCACAATCGCGCGCGAAGCGCGGCGGAGCGGAATCCCCAAAATGCGGGCAGGCATGGCGAGTTCCTTTCGTCAGGGGGCTTTGACTTCCAACGCAGCGGCGGGGCTTTCGACCGATAAATCCACGCCGGCATATTTGCCGGTCGCCACCGCGATCAGTTGCTCGAATTTGATCGGTGCGGCATCGGCCGCGGCGGTCAGCTCGATCTCTACTTCGTTCTGGTCGGCGGCCAGCGTGGTATTTTCAGGGGCCGTTACGCCCGCCGGCAGCGACTTGAACTTCACATCAACGGGCTGCTGATCGTCTCCCAGGCGGGTCAGCGTCAGCTTCACCTTCTGTGTTTTGCCGGCGACCAGTGGTCCGGCGGGAGCGATGACGACCGCCACGGGGTTAATCACGTTCACCCGAATATCGCCCGACTGCACGGCGATTCCCCGGCCGGCGAGATCGCCATAAGCGACATAGCGAAACGTAAATGCCCCCTCGGCCAAATCCTTCGGCCCCTTGATAAGGACGTCGTAAGTCTCTTTCGGGCCGTTGCCGTTGCGTTTGATCTCGGCGGTCACTCCCGCCGGCAAGCCGAGGGGATAAATCGTGATCGGATCCTTGAACTTATCGCCAATCCGCTCGAAGGCGAGCGAAAGCTGCGTTTGGCCCACCGGGCGGGGGAAATTCAGCTCGTTCTTGTCGCCGCGCAGCGAATAGAACGGCGGCGAATCGCGCATCCCGCAAACGAACAGCACGCCATCAATCCATGCCGGCGGATACGGCATTTGCGGGCGAGCGGTGCGGAGCTGCGTCGTCGTGGCGAGCGCGGCGGTGAAATGGCCGGCACTCGCGTCCGCGCTGCCGACAACCCGCAGCGGCACCAGTTCGCCGGGGGTCAGATCGGGCGGGGCGACGACAATCAGCCGCGTCTCGGCCGCTTTGGGGGGGATGACGTTGTTGAACACCTGCCAGCCGGCGCGGGGGGAATCGATGGCGAGCGTGATTGGCCCGTCGTATCCCTGCCGGGCGGTGGTCACGTCGATGTGAAACGCCTCCCCGTGCGGCACCATGCAGCGAAGGCGGGCGGGAGTTTTCTCGACTTTGACTCCCAGCGAAAACTGCGGGCCCGGGCGGGCTTCGACGGCGTAGGCATAGTCGGGGCCGCCGCGACTGGCGAGCTCGTCCACCGCGAGCTTGTAAGTCCCCTCTGCCGGAATGGCGAAGGTCCAGAGCGGCTCGTCGCTGTCGGTAATCGGGCTTTCAGCGATTTGCGTTCCCTGGGCATCAAGGAGCCGAAAAACCAGTACCGCCGCTGAACCGGCCGAGCGAGTGATCGCCCGAAAGGTGATCGACGTTCCCTTACTCGCTGTGAACGTGAATAAATCTCGATCCTTGGGCGCTTCAAGCGTGCCGCACAAAATCGCCGGCAGCGTGGCCGCGGCGGCGTCGTCAGGCTGCGGGCTGGCGGTTTCAATAACAACCGGCAAATCGCTGGCCAGCAGCGTCCCCCAGCCGGAGCCTTGGCTACTGGGAGCGCGGGCTGCGAGCGATAGGAACCGCCGCGAGCCGCTGGTCATTGGGGCGAGAATCGTCGCCGTGGGAACACCTTCGACTTGCGGCCCCGAGAAACCGACCTGCCCCGCCGTGCCGGCTTGAATGGCCAGCGGGCTGGCGGTGGTTGCCAGCGCGAAATTGCCGAGCCGCAAGCGATAGCGGCCGCCTGCCTTGTAACGATTGTCCCGAATTTCGAGGACAAACTGCCCATCGGCCGGGGCCTTGAAGGCCAAGCGGGCGTCGGCCCCGGTCGCCGGATCGTCGTCGGCCCGGAGCACCTCGGCTCCCGACCCATCGAGCAGGCGGACCACGGGGTCGAAATCCCAACCCAGCCTCGTCGCCACCAGTTCGCAGCTGATGCGCTCCCCCGCTTTGGCGGCGAAGCGATAATAATCGAACGTCACGCCGTCGCACCGCCCATCAATCCCGGCCGGCAGCTGCACCTCCTGAGCGGTGGCGAGCGATTCGTTTCCTGGTTTTTCCGCCACGGTCGGCAGATCGTCGATCAGCACGCACAGCACTTCGCTGATTCCCTTCGCATTCCCCACCACGATGCCGCCGATCCCCGGTGCGACCCCCGCCGGCACGGTGACTTTGCACTCGACGCGGGTTACCTCGGCCGCTTTCGGATCGCCCGGCAGCAGCTCGACTTGGGCCGGAAAGCTCGTCCACACCGAAAGCGGGCCGGCGAGCGCCGTGCCGCGGAGCGAAACCTCGGTCGTCTTGCCGGGAGCCACCGCGCCGGGAATCGCCTGCGCGAGCGCGGGCTGAGCCCGCGCCAGCCGCTCCGGCACCCCCGCCATCGCGACGAGCGCCAGCAACATCCACACGATCAGCCGGGGAGAGTGGGGCTTCATCGGCAAATCCAGGCGGGAGGCAAAGGCGGGACCGCCCCCGTTAGGTTCCGGTGGCGGCGAACTCAACTTGCCTTATTGTGAATGAACGGCGCGTTAAGGTCAACCAACTTTGATGAATGTGCGGACAATAAGCCCGACCCATCGCCGCCGTGCTGATCGCCCCCTCAACCCCCGCTGACTGGCGGAATGAGCGCGATTTCGGACGCGGGGCCGAGCGGCGTCGCGTCGGTCGCGTACTCGCTGTTCACCGCAATCCGCACGTGCGGCAGTAGCTCGGCCAGCGGCGGAACCTGCCGGGCCAGGGCCTCGCGCAAGTCGCGCACCGTCCCCCCCGCGGGCAATTCGACCTCGATCCAATCACGGCCAGCCCGCTGTTTGGCGACGGCAAAGAGGAGAATGCGATAGGGCATAGGCAGGAGCGGAATGACTAGCGGGTCGAAAATCGTAAGGCGAAGCCGTGCTGCGATGCGTCCCATAGCGGTCGCGACATTTCCTTTCGCGCCGCCCAGGTTATTGTACCTTCATGCCGGAGCTTCCTGATATCGCCAGCTATCTCACCGCGCTTGCGCCCCGGATTGTCGGCCAGCGGTTGGAAAAAATCAGCCTGAAAAGTCCGTTTTTGTTGCGCACGGTCGAGCCGGATTTGTTTTCGCTAGAGGGCTTGGCGGTGCTGGGGCTCTCGCGCCTGGGGAAGCGGATTGTCTGGCATTTCGCGGACGATTTGTTCCTCGTGTTTCATTTGATGATCGCCGGCCGGTTTCGCTGGAAACGGCTCGGCGCTCGCCCGGCCGGCAAGATCGATCTGGCGGCGTTTGGCTTTCCGACGGGCACGCTGCTGCTGACCGAAGCGAGCCAAAAAAAGCGGGCCTCGCTGCATGTGGTGCGGGGGCTGGCGGGCCTCGCCGAGCACAACCGGGGAGGTCTGGAACCGCTCGACTGCACGGCCCAGCAATTTGCCGCGGCACTGGCGCGAGAGAACCACACCCTCAAGCGGGCCCTCGCCGATCCACGCCTGTTTGCGGGGATCGGCAATGCCTATTCGGACGAAATCCTGCATCGCGCGAGACTGTCTCCCATTAAGCTGACCAGCAGACTCGACGACGAGGAGCTGGCCCGCCTGTTTGCCGCCGTCCGCGAAGTGCTGCAATCGTGGACCGACAAGCTCTGTGGCGAGGCGGCCCGTAAATTCCCGGAGAAAGTGACGGCGTTTCGCCCTGAAATGGCCGTGCACGGCAAATTCCGCCTGCCTTGCCCGGTGTGCGGAACCGCCGTGCAACGGATCGTGTATGCCGAGAACGAGACGAACTATTGCCCCCGTTGCCAAACGGACGGCAAAATGCTGGCGGATCGGTCCCTCTCGCGGCTGCTCAAGGACGATTGGCCGCGGACGATAGACGAGTGGGAAGGGGCGTAGTCGCCGCTGGGGCCTCCCATGGATGCTTTGGCCGTCGTGGCGCGGTAAATTGTGCCGCCAGCTCGCTGGTCGGCGAAACCGCGGGGGGCCGGCGGGGTTTGGTCTGGATGGACACTTTTCTCTTCTCGGTTGGGAGGGCTTGCAATGTCGCGCTATTGGATAGCATTCGGGCTGGCCGCGGTGTGCGGGCTGGCTGGGTTCGCGCGGGCCGCGAACGATGTTCCCCAGGGACTCACGGCGGGAAAGGCCGATCTCAAGTCGGCCGGGCCGCTCGCCTTCGGTCCGAAGGGGGTGCTCTTTGTCGGCGATCCACAAGGGGCGGCGGTCTTCGCCCTGGCGGTGGGTGAAGCTCCCAAAGCGGCCATCGGGGCCGACTTCAAGGCGGACGGAATCGACAGCAAGATCGCGGCAATGCTCGGCACCACGGCGGCCGATATTCTGATCAACGACGTCGCCGTCGAGCCGGGCACCGGCATCGCATATCTGAGCGTTTCGCGCGGCCGAAGTGCCGATGCGGAACCGGCGATTCTGCGGGTCGATGGGGCTGGCAACGTGACCGCGCTCGACCTGTCGAGGACGCCGCACGCCAAGATTTCGATCGCCAATGCCCCGTCGGCCGATCTGAAAGACAAGCGCGGCAACAGCCTGCGCCGCGAATCGATCACCGACCTGGCCTTCGTCGATGGGCGGCTGTTCATCGCGGGGCTGTCGAACGAAGAATTCGCCTCGAAGCTCCGCTCGGTGAAGTTCCCGTTTGAAGCGGCGGACACCAGCACGAGCGTCGAGATTTATCACGGGGCCCACGGCCAGTTCGAAACCCGCTCCCCGGTTCGCACGTTCGTGCCGTTTTTGCTCGGCGGCGAGCCGCAGCTATTGGCCGCGTATCAATGCACGCCCCTCGTCTCGTTCCCTATCAGCAGCCTGAAGGGGGGCGAAAAGATCAAGGGGCGGACGGTGGCCGAGCTTGGCAATCGCAATCGCCCGCTCGACATGATCGTCTATGAAAAAGATGGCAAGGCGTTCATTCTGCTCGCCAACAGCGCCCGCGGCGTGATGAAAATCAAAACCGACACGCTGGCGACTCAGGAAGGAATCGAGCAGAAAATTAACGACACCGCCGGTCTTCCCTACGACACCATCGCAAATCTTCAGGGCGTCGAGCAACTCGACAAGCTCGATGCCGGTCATGCCCTGCTGCTGGTGAAAAGCGACAGCGGCCTGGGGTTGCAAGTTGTGGCCCTGCCGTAGCGCATTGAACCGACTTCACGCCAACCAATCCTCGCGAGCCGCGGCCGAAAGGGCGTGGCTCGCGTTGTTTTGGCTTGGGCAGGGCGGATACAATTCAGGTAGCTCACTCATTCGCTCCACTCTCCCCGGAGTTTCGCCATGTCCACCGCCGTCGCGCCGGCCCCCGCCCCCAAGGTTCCCCGCCCGAAAATTCAGCAAACACAGTGCTTCATCGGCGGGGAGTGGATTCCCGCCCAAAGCGGCAAGACGTTTGAAACGATCAATCCCGCCACTGAAGAGGTGATCGCGAATGTCGCCGAGGGGGACGCGGCCGACGTGGACCTCGCCGTCAAAGCCGCCCGCAAGCAGTTCGATGGCGGCGAATGGAGCCGCATGGACGCCCGCGACCGGGGCCGGCTCATCAACAAATTGGCCGACCTGATCGAGGCCGAAATCGACGAGCTCGCTGCTCTCGAATCGCTGGACAACGGCAAGCCCATTCGCGACAGCAGGGCCGCCGACCTGCCGCTGACCATCGATTGTCTGCGCTACTATGCCGGCTTTGCCGACAAGATCCACGGTCAAACGATCCCGATTCGCGGCAACTACTTTTGCTACACCCGCAAAGAGCCGGTGGGGGTCGTCGGGCAGATCATTCCGTGGAATTTCCCGATGCTGATGGTGGCCTGGAAATGGGGCCCCGCCCTGGCCGCCGGTTGCACGATCGTCATGAAACCGGCCGAGCAGACGCCGCTCACCTGCCTGCGAATGGCCCGGCTCGCTCAAAAGGCGGGCATTCCCGACGGCGTCATCAACATCGTTCCCGGCTTTGGCGCGACCGGAGCGGCGGTGGTCAAGCATCCGGGGATCGACAAGATCGCCTTCACCGGCAGCGGCGAAACGGCCCAGATCATCATGCGTGACGCCGCCCCCACGCTGAAGCGAATCACCTTCGAACTCGGCGGCAAAAGCCCCAACATCGTCCTCCCCGATGCCGACCTCGATGCCGCCATCGCCGGTGCCCATTTTGGCCTCTATTTCAATCAAGGGCAGTGCTGTTGTGCCGGCAGCCGACTGTTCGTGCATGAGAAAATTCACGACGAATTCGTCGCCAAGCTCACTTCGCTGAATAAGGCCCGCAAGCTGGGGGATCCGCTCGATCCGACCACCGAGCAAGGGCCGCAGGTCGATCGGGCTCAGTTCGACAAGATCATGCACTACATCGATCTGGGGGATAAGGAAGGGGCCACCCGGCTGACCGGCGGCTTGCGCCACGGCAGCCAAGGCTTCTATATCGAGCCGACGCTATTCACCAACGTGAAAGACGACATGGCAATCGCCAAGGACGAGATTTTCGGGCCGGTGCTTTCGGTGCTCAAGTTCCGCGACCTCGACGAAATCGCCGCTCGGGCCAATGCCACCAGCTTTGGCCTGGCCGCCGCCGTTTGGACGCGCGATGTCGCCAAGGCCCACGCCCTGGCCGCCAAGCTGCGAGCCGGCACCGTCTGGATCAACTGCTACGACGTCTTCGATGCCGCCGCCCCCTTTGGCGGGTTCAAAATGTCCGGCATGGGGCGCGAACTGGGCGAAGAAGGGCTGAAGGCATACACCGAGACGAAGACCGTGACGGTGGCGATGGGGTAAGGTTCGATCTAGAACGGAACGTCGTCGTTCGTGGCGAGCTGCGGACCTCGAACCACAAGTTCTGGGGCGTTAATGTTGGGGCGAGTCGGCGACAAAGCTCAGTGCGAATCCCCCGCGCGTTTTACCGCGCCGAACTCTCCCGCCGTGCCGCCACGGGCCAAATCGCCTCGACCTTGTCTCCTCGGCAGGCATAGAGTCGGTCAAACAGGTTCACGTTCGGGTCGCAGTGGGGAACGATCAGTTCCAGCCGCTCGCCTATTTTCGGCAAAGAGACGCCGCCCTCGGCGGTGATCGCTCCGAATTCGTCCCCATTTTTGGCATAGAGCAGCCCGGGGTGAGTTTTGCAGTCGGGCCGGTGAGTGGTCGTCGTATCGACCGCCTTGGTTCCGGCATCGACAGTGACGCGCTCGGCGTGGGTGGTGCTCACCACGGTGGTCAGTACCGACAAACTCGGCTGGAAATCGGTATAAACCGCGCCGCTTTCTCGCCCGCCAATGCGGCGATAATCCATGTCCATGAACACATAAGAGCCAACTTGCAATTCGGTCATCCCTGCGATGGCCGAGTCGATGTTGTAGGTGCCCGTGCTGCCGCCGGAGAGAATCTGCGCGTCGAAACCCGCCTTTTGCAGCAGAGCCTTGGTTTCGACCGCTTTGCCGATCGCTTCGCGCGACACTTGCTGGCGAGCCTCCCAGCCGACGGTGTGCGAGGCGTGCCCCGCATAGGCTTGCACGCCGCGCACCACGAGGCACTTCGTGGCCGCGATGGTCCGGGCCAGTTCCACCGCAGGCTGGCCGGGGAAAATGCCGGTGCGTCGGTCGCCAACATCGAGGTCCACCAGCACATCGAGCGAAATCTTCGCCGCGTCGCAAGCCTCGGCCAGTAGCTGCGCTTCGCGCGGATGTCCGACCGCAACCATGATCGATCCTCGTCGCGCCAGAGCGACCACGCGAGCCACTTTGCCGGGATCGACGATCGGCGAGGTCAGCAACAGCCCGCCGATGCCGGCCGCGGCCAGGGCTTCCGCCTCGGGCACCGTCGCGGCGCAAATGCCCAGTGCCCCAGCCTCCATTTGCCGCTTGGCGATTTCGGGGCATTTGTGCGTTTTGGCATGGGGTCGAAAACCGACCTTCGCCTGTCGGCAATGAGCCGCCATTGTTTCGATGTTCGCCTCCAGCGCGGCCAGATCGACAACCAGCGCGGGAGTGGGGAGATTTGCCTTGTTTAGGCCGGTGGGATCGAACGCTGCGGCGGCAGCGCGGGGGGTGTCGTCGGCGGAAGCGGAACTGGCGGCGGTCATCATGCCTGTGCTCATCGTCGTCGCCAAAAAGGAACGGCGGTCCATGGTGAGGTTCCCGTATCGCCCGCGGATCGAGGCTCTGATTGTACTCCGCGTGACCGGGGCGTGTAGCTTCGACCGTTTTGCCGGCCAGTTTCGCGGAGATGTCGCGCTGTTCGACCGCCGCCTGAAGGTGATTGTCGCCGCGCTGCAAGCAGTTATCTGATCCCGCCGAATCCGCGCGTCCCTGTTGAGATGGACCCAGAAATCGGCGACGATAGCGGCGTTTTGTCCGTTTACCTCGCCGCTCTTCCAACCTCAGCTGGGGCCTCGATGATTGTCCACCGTCACTCGCTCCGTGCATTGGCAATTGCCTTGTTTTCCGCCGCGCTGCCGATGTCGGCACTGCCGCTTGTCGCGCTGGCCGAGGCACCCGCCAAGCCGAACATCATCCTCGTGATGACCGACGACCAAGGCTATGGCGATCTGGCCTGCCATGGCAATCCGGTCATCAAGACGCCGCATCTTGACGCCTTTTACAAGGCAGCGGTTCGCTTTACCGACTATCACGTCAGCCCCACTTGCTCGCCGACCCGCTCGTCGCTGCTGACCGGGCGGCATGAGTTCAAAAATGGCATTACGCACACGATTCACGAACGGGAGCGGCTGACGCTGAAGGCCTTCACCGTCGCCCAGCTGCTGAAGTCGGCCGGCTACGCGACCGGCATCTTCGGCAAGTGGCATCTGGGGGACGAGGCCGAGTATCAGCCGGGCCGCCGCGGCTTCGACGAGGTCTTCATTCACGGTGCCGGCGGCATTGGACAGTCGTATCCCGGCAGCTGCGGCGACGCGCCGGGGAACAAGTATTTCAACCCGACCATCCTGCACAACGGCAAGTTTGAAAAGACCCAAGGCTATTGCACCGATGTCTTCTTCAACCAGGCGACGCGGTGGATCGACGAGCAGCGTCAGGCGGGCAAGCCGTTTTTCGCGTATATCACGCCGAATTGCCCGCATGGCCCGCTCGATTGCCCGGCCGAATACGAGCAGCCCTACAAGGGGCAGGTGCCGCCGAACGTCGCCAAGTTTTTCGGCATGATTACGAACATCGACGACAACTTTGGCCGGCTGATGGCCAAGCTCCGCGAGTGGAGCCTCGAGCGGGACACGCTCGTCATTTTTCAGACGGACAACGGCACCGCCACCGGACACAACTTTTTTAACGCCGGCATGCGCGGCCAGAAGGGGACGGCTTATCAGGGGGGAACTCGCGTCCCCGCTTTGTGGCGCTGGCCGGCGGGCTTCGCGGGGGGACGCGACATCGGCCAACTCACCGCTCATCTCGACGTGTTCCCCACGTTCGCCGAAATCACCGGCGCGAAAATTCCGGCCGAATGGGCCGACAAACTAGACGGCCGCTCGCTCGTGCCGCTCCTGAAGGACGAGAAAACCGCGGCCTGGCCCGACCGCTTGCTCGTCACCCATGTTGGCCGCTGGGAGAAAGGCGAAGCCGCCGACAACCACTATGCCGCTTGCAGCATTCGCAACAGCCGCTTCACGCTGGTCAACGCCGCTCGGCAGGGGGAAAAGTGGGAGCTATTTGATTTGGTCGCCGACCCCGGTGAAAAGACGAACGTCATCGACCAGCATCCGGAAGTCGCGAAGAAGCTGAAAGCCGCGCTCGATGCCTGGTGGGTCGAGGTGACGCCCCTGTTGGTGAACGAGGACGCCGTCGGCCCCGCCGAAAACCCCTACAAGGTGCTCTACCGTCAGCAGTTCGGTCAGCCCTAGCGCGGTGGCCGGGTGCGGGTTGGTGACGAACGAGCAGCGTGTTATGATCCAGAATTCGTCCCAGCCCGCCTTGCGAAGCCCAAAGTCGTGATCATCATTCTGCAGTCCGCCGCGTCCGAAGACCAAATTCAGCATGTTATCGAGCGCGTCGAGGCGCTCGGCCTCAAGGCCCATTTAAGCCGGGGAACCTATCGCACGATCATCGGCGTGATCGGCGACGAGCAAAAAATCGGGGCCGAGCCGCTGCGGGCGATTCCCGGCGTGCAGGATGTCGTGCCGGTGCTGCCCCCCTATAAGCTCGCCAGTCGCGAAGCCCACCCGCAGCCGAGCATCGTCAACGTGGCCGGGGTGAAAATCGGCGGGGGGAACCTGGCGATGATCGCCGGCCCGTGCGCCGTCGAAGAGCCGGAGCGAATGGACTCGATCGCCGCGTCGATCAAAAGCGCGGGGGCGAATATCCTTCGCGGCGGGGCCTATAAACCGCGGACCAGCCCCTATGCCTTTCAGGGATTGGGCGAGGATGGCCTCAAAATCCTCCGTGAAACGGGCGACAAGTATGGCTTGCCGGTGGTGAGCGAAGTGATGGACCCGCGGTGCGTGGCGGCCGTCGAAAAATGGGCCGACATGATCCAAATCGGCGCGCGAAACATGCAGAATTTCGTGCTGCTGACGGAGGTTGGCCGCACGCGAAAGCCCGTCCTGCTGAAGCGCGGAATGAGCGCGACGGTCGAGGATTTGCTGATGAGCGCGGAATACATCCTGTCGCAGGGAAACTCCGAAGTGGTGCTGTGCGAGCGGGGCGTCAAAGGTTTCGACAAGGTGACGCGGAACCTGTACGACGTCGCTTCGGTGGCCGTCGTGAAGGGACTGTCGCACTTGCCGATCATCGTCGATCCGAGCCACGCGACCGGCCGGCCCGACCTGATTCCCCCCTGTGCGTTGGCGGGGATCGCGGTCGGGGCCGACGGCGTGCATATCGAGGTTCACGATTGCCCCGAGCGGGCCAAGTCGGACGGACCGCAAGCCCTGCTGCCCCGCCAATATGCCGAGGTCGCCGGGCAAATTCGCAAACTAGCCGAGTTGTTCGGCAAATCGGTTTCGGTTCCCGCGGGGAGGTAGCCGGGCATGGCGACAGTCGTGGCAAGCGGACCCGCGCGAGCGGCGGCTGATCGCTCGGCCGTCTGGTTCGCCGTCGCCGCCGTGTCGCTGATCGCGGCGGCTTGTCTGCTGGCTGGTTGGGCACCGCTGGGCTTCTCCATCGTCACGGTGTTTCTCTTTGCCGGACCGCACAATTGGCTCGAAGCCCGCTACATGCTGACCCGCATGCCCGCCCGCTGGGGGCCGCTCACCGGGTATTTCGTGACCGGCATCGCCGGCGTGCTGCTGCTCACGGCGGCCATTTCGCTCTTGCCGTGGACGTACGACCGGCTGAACCTGGGACCGGAAAGCTGGCCGGCGCTCCTCTCGCTGTGGAACACGCTGCTGATTGGCTGGGTCTTGGCGCTCGTGCTGCTGCGGAGCCGGCAAAACCCCCGGCGAAACTGGTCATGGACCATTCCGGTGGCGTTCGTCCTCGTCGCGCTCGCGTGGCTCTGGCCCGCCGGCTGGGGGCTGGGGCTCGTCTATTTGCATCCGCTGATCGCCCTCTGGTTTTTGGATCGCGAAATCGGCCGGATGCGGCGCGAGTGGCAAGTTGCTTATCGGGCGTGCTTGCTGCTCGTTCCCGTGGCCCTGGCCGCGCTGTGGTGGAACCTCGCCGGTTCGCCCCATCTGCCGGGAGAAGACCTCTTCAGCCGGCAACTGACGGGGCGGATCGCCCAGCACGCCGGCGAGGGGATCGTGAGCGGCGTGTCGAGCCATTTCCTGATTGCCGCCCACACCTTCCTCGAAATGCTGCACTACGGCGTCTGGATCGTGGCGATTCCGCTCGTCAGTGTCCGCATGATGCCGTGGCGACTCGACAACGTGCCACTCGCCCGCCGCTCGCCGCTCTGGCGCGGGGCGATTCTCGCGGCCATCGGCTTGGGAGTGATCGTCATGCTCGGCCTCTGGGGGGCGTTTCTCGCCGATTATCCGCTGACGCGCGATATCTACTTCACCGTCGCCATGCTGCATGTGCTGGCCGAGGCACCGTTCCTGTTGCGGCTCTTGTAGCCGCGGTCGGGTGACCAAGCGATGCCCCCCGAACCAGCCGACCTGTGGACCTTTCTGCCGCTGGGCTACATGCTAAGCGTCGCTTTGGAGACGCCGGTGCTGCTGGTCGGCTTGTCGCGCGGGCATTCGCTCGCCCGCCGCATTTTCGCCGGATTCTGGCTGACCGGCTGCACCTATCCCATCGTGGTTCTGGTCATGCCCCTGCTGATCTGGCGGCCGCTGGGTGAAGCGGGCTATGTTCCCTATGTCGTCATCGCCGAAATTTTTGCCCCCGCGGCTGAATGCCTGCTCTTTTGGCTGGCGTTCTGGCGCGGCAACCCGGCGGCCGGCTCGCGGGGAGAACTCATTCGCGACATGGCGGCGATTATCGCCGCCAACCTCGTTTCGTTCCTCGGTGGGCTGGCGATCGCCCCGTGGTTGCTGGAACTTGCCGGATAGCAAACCCTCGCGGGCGCTGCGGGCTGGTAAAGCGAACCCTTGCTCACGCCGCGGGTTGGCGTGCCGCTAAGCCGCCTCAAATCCCGGCATCGTGGCGGCGCTGCTGCTGCCAAACGCTTCGACCGGCGCGCCGAGCCGCTGGAGGAACTGGACATAGAGGTTGCACAGCGGCGGGTTCTTCTTCGGGTCGAACGCCAGATGGTGCCCATGCCGAAAGCCGCCACCCGCCACGATGATCGGCATGTTTTTGTTGTCGTGGCTGCTGGCGTTTCCCAGGTTGCTGCCAAAAAAGACGATCGTCCGGTCGAGCAAGGTGCCCCCTTCCTCGCGCGAGCCCTTCAGCTTACCGAGCAGTTCGCCGAACAGCCGCATCTGTTCCAGCTCGATCATCTTGAGCTGTTCGAGCTTCGCCGGGTCCTGCCCGTGGTGCGAGGCGTTGTGCCAATCCATCGTGACCCCATCGATCACCGGCACCGCGTTGAGTCCCGACAGGGCAAAGGTAATCAGCCGCGTCGAATCGGTCTGCAGAGCCAGATGGATCAGGTCGAACATCAGCCGCACGCGGGCGGGAACTTCGGTCGAGGCGGCGATATCGACCGGCGGCTTCGCCTCGACCTTGGGCTTCGGGCGGCGAGCCCACTCCTGCGCCTTGACCATCCGCTGCTCGACCTCGCGGACGGCGGAGAAATACTCGTCGAGCTTTTCCCGGTCGCGCTGCCCCAGCCCGCGCTGAAAGGCCTTCGCCTCGGACAGCACTGTGTCCATGATGCTTTCGCCCTGCACCAGCCGCTGCGATTGCGTGCGCACTTCGGCCGGCGTGCCGTCGATGAACAATCTGCGAAAAACCTGCGACGGCCGGTCATCGGCAGGAATCATCACCCCGCTACGCGTGTACGAC
This sequence comes from Pirellulaceae bacterium, assembly GCA_033762315.1. Lineage (GTDB taxonomy): Bacteria > Planctomycetota > Planctomycetia > Pirellulales > Pirellulaceae > CAYLLN01. Next base: position 2,822 of record JANRLS010000031.1, on the reverse strand, counting down.
AGGCTGCGGCTCGATCCGGACGACAGCACCAGCGATTGATACCGCGTATCGGGCACCAGCCGCTCGCTGGCGAATTGATCGAGCGAAATGCTGTTTTTGAAGGCATCGGCCCGCGGATGCGGAGCGGCCGTCAGGTACGACGCCTCGGCCGAATGCCCCCCATCGACATCGGGATGCGACAGGCCGGAGAAGATCGTGAAATCGTCGCGATAGTCCTTGATCTGCGCAAGGTACGGCGAGAGTTCATAGTCGCGCCCCGCCACCTTGGGGAATAGATTCTCGGTGTGCAGGCCGAGCGTCGTGTTGATGCACAGCAGCCGGCGCGGTGGCTCGACCGCCGCCGCGGCCTGGGCCCGCCGCGGGAGCATCGAATCCAACAGCGGCAACGCCAAGGCAACGCCGCTGCCCCGCAGCAGCAGGCGACGAGAAAGGGTCGGAGCGGTCATGTGGCGATTCCTGAAACGGCCTCTAGCCCGGCGCATTGTCAAAGCCCGATGCTGGGGTGTAGGACGAAGCCGTGCTTCGTCAACTCTCCGCGATCGCCAGGACGAAGCGTGGCTTCATCCAACGACCTGACAAAGCCCCAGCGGAACGCCCCCAATCTTACGCGCCAGCCCGACCAGTGTCACTCCCTTTCTCGGCGGGACACACTTCGGGCCAGAGCCGCGAAACGACCGATCTTCGCCGGTTCTGGCCGCCGCCTATCGTCAATCGCCTATCGCCAATCGCTACGAACCCGCCTCCAGCAAGGCTTCGCCGACATACAGCTGCAAAATCTGGCTTTGCACTTTAATCGCCCGGATCAGCACCCAGATTTGGTCGGGCGTGAAGCGCCGCGGGTCACTCTTCGCCAGCGATTCCAGCTCTTCGGTCATCGCCGCGTGCTGGTCGGTGGCGGCTTGCAGGCGGAGCCCCATTTCGCGCCAAGCTGCCGTCAGCAGCCGCTTGTCGTCGAGCTTGTTGACGTCGTCCGTCGAATTCGTCAGCAACAGGCACAGCCGGGCCACGTCGCGCGGCTCGGCATCCGGTTGCAAGCTCTGAATGCGGTTGGCTAATTCCTGGCAATTCATAACGCTCCTCGCCCCCGATCGTGCAGATAAGATGCGGCCATCGCACCTCCTGACGGCGGCCGCGCGAGAACTCGCGCTGGCACCGCCGCTGCGACAGCCCCACTTCGGAACTTTAGCTCGGAATTACATCCAGGGCGAGAATTTCGTCACCCGCGCGCCGAAGATTCCGGCGCGACGATAATGCCACGAATCCACTGCTGATTCGTGGCTGAGAAATATGCCGATAATTCGGCCTCGATCGCCCCACGGCTGCAATTGCCACTCCACTCCTAGAGAAGGCCGTAGCCGGTCAGTGTCTTGCGAAGTTTCCCTTCCAAGGCCGTTTCCAGCGTCGTCATCGGCAGCCGCAGCTCGCCGGTATCGCGGCCCAACAGCTTCATCGCCGCTTTGACGGGGATCGGATTGGTGGCGAGCCCCAGCATGTCGCGGCAGAGCGGGAACAGCTGGTAGTGCCACTTCAGGGCCTCGGCGAAATTGCCCGCCGCGTAGGCGTTGACGAGGGCGATCATGTCCTTCGGCACGATATTGCCCACAACCGAAATCACCCCTTCGCCGCCGACCGACATCAGCGGCAAGGTCAGGCTGTCGTCGCCGCTGAGCACGGTCAGGTCGGTCGTGCATAGAATCTGCGACGCCTGATCGAGCGAGCCGGTCGCCTCCTTCACCAGGGCGATGTTCGGCAGCTCGGCCATCTTGGCGATGGTTTCCGGCTCGATGTTCTTGCCGGTCCGCCCCGGAATGTTATAGACGCAGATCGGAATGCCCACCTGCTCGGCCACGACCTTATAGTGCTGAAAAAAGCCTTCCTGCGTCGGCTTGTTGTAATAGGGGGCGACCATCAACGCGGCATCGGCCCCTTCCTTGGCGGCCCACTTGGTGAGACGCACCGCTTCGGCCGTGCTGTTGCTGCCGGTGCCGGGCATCACCTTGATGCGGCCGCGGGCGGTTTGCACCACTTCGGAAATCACCCGCTCGTGCTCTTCGTGCGACAGCGTCGGCGATTCCCCGGTCGTTCCCACCGGGCAAAGGCAGGTGGTGCCGGCGGCAATCTGAAACTCGACCTGCTCGCGGAGGAGCTTGACATCGACCGCGCCATCGCGAAACGGCGTGACAATCGCCACCGACAAACCAGCGAACGCGGAACCTTTGCGAGCCATGGGCAACCTACCGGAACAAAGCCAGGAAACGGAACGCCGCGCGGCGTAGTCCGTGGGACGAAAACTTGCGCGGAAAACCTCGACGGACCGGTCATAATACGCTCGACCCGCCAAACGCCACAACCCGCCTATCCCGCGCGGCCAGCGAATTGCGAAGGGGCCCGGTGCCACTCCTGCTGGCGGACAATGGCCTCGGGTGGCTGCGGTTGGAACTCCAACCTCGGCTCTCCTTCACCACGCCGTGGAGCTAAGTGACGACGAAACGGGGTAACGACGAAATGGGAAATGCAAACCGAACCACCTGCCGGTTCCTCTCAGCCTCATGTTCGGCGCGGGTCCCATGTTCGGCGCGGGTCTCTGACCCCGCCGTTGCCCTGACCGCAGGTCTCCCCGCCGTTGCCCGGACCGCAGGTCTCCCACGACCAGATCTCCCCCATGTTCGGCGCGGGTCTCCGACCCCGCCGTCGCCTTGACCGCAGATCTCCCGCGACAGGTGCGAGGTCAGAGACCTGCTTATCACCTGGCGACTGTGTCGCGCTCACCCCCGCTGGCGCAGCTTGTGCTTGAGCTGACGCTCGCGGGCGCGGCGCTGCTG
>JANRLS010000030.1:0-10649 GCA_033762315.1 Pirellulaceae bacterium | reverse complement strand
TTGTGCTGACCAATAATGCCACGTTTCGCCCAACCGCCACAATCAACCCTGGCGCGAACACAAGAAACTTCTCGATTGGCGCTGGCGGCGGAACCTTCGACACTGCCGCGGCCGGCACCACCTTGCAACTCGACGACGCTGGCCAATTCCAGGGCACCGGGCTACTCACCAAGATTGGCGCAGGCACGTTGATGCTGGGCCAAGCCGGATTCAACCATAGCGGCGGCGTTACCCTCAACGCAGGAACAATCTCGGTCAACGCCAGTTCGACGGTTGCCGCGGGTGCGATCACGGGCGGGCCCGTTGGAACGGGCCTATTGACGCTCAACGGAGGGACGATTCGGACCAACGATACGAACGCTCGTACGTTGAACAATTCGTTGGCGATCACCGGTGACTTCACGATGGGGGCGACTTCTGGATCGGGAAGCCTGACGCTCAATCCCACCGCCGTCACCTCTCCCAGCGCCGGCACCATCTCCTTGACCGGCGCGCGAACGATCACTGTCCCTGGCAACACCCAGTCGATCATCGGCAATATCGTCGGGTCCGCGTCGCCCAGCCTGACGAAGGCGGGTAACCTCGATCTGGTCCTCACCAACAATACCGGAGCCGCCAGCACCTTCGGCAATTTAAGCGTCAACGCCGGACGGCTCTTTGTCACTGCCAATAGCAGCGCTAACGGCCAGAATACGCTTGGCGCGGGTACGGTTAACGTCTCCAACGGCGCGATCCTCGGCTTCAACGTCACCGGCGGAATCACTCCGACAAGCAGCATCACTTTTGCTTCCGGCGCGGGTGTCGCCGCGCGCACGGCTGCGATCACGCTCAATACCGCCACCGTCTCGTTTCCCACGGCGGGAACGATGAGCTTCAATAACGACGACACGGCTACCTTCGCCATCAACGTTACGGGCAACTACCCGACGCTCACCGGCAACTTGCAAATCGACGTTGGCGGGACACGCGTGGCTGCGGCCGCCGTCGGCACGGTCAACATTCCAGGCAATATCGGTGGCACCGGCGGCCTGACCAAAGCCTTCACCGGCGCGCTCGTTCTCGGCGGCACAAACACCTACAGCGGCGTCACGACCGTAAATGCGGGGACGTTGCAGTTCGGCAAACAAGTTTCGCTCTATAACAACACGCCCGCGAGCTGGACCGATACAAACATTGTCGTTAGCAGCGGCGCGACGCTTGCCCTGAATGTTGGCGGCACGGGCGAATTTACCACGGGCAACATCGCCATGCTCACGGCCTTGGGAACCGTCGCTGGCGGCTTTAATTCAGGGTCATTTCTCGCACTCGACACCGCGAATGCCGGTGGCACGTTTGTTCACGGATCCGCCATCGACAACCCCAACGGGGGCGCAAACATCCTCAATCTGACGAAGCTTGGCGCGGGCACGCTAGCGCTCACCGCCGCCAACACCTACTCGGGCACCACCACCGTGAGCGCTGGCACACTGCAAATCGGCAATGCCGGCACCACCGGAACGCTCGGAACTGGCCCGGTCGTCAACAACGCCACGCTGGCGTTCAACCGGACCAACGCCATCAGCGTCGCCAATGCCATCAGCGGCACTGGCGGCGTAACTCAAGCGGGTATTGGAGTACTCACCTTCGACGGTGTTGCCAAGACTTATTCCGGCACTACCACCATCGGTGGTGGCGGCACTCTGGCCTTAGCCCTCGATCACGCCTTTACCGGCGGACTCACATTCGGCCTGACAGCTAGCGCGACAACCGTGGGGGCACTCGACCTAAGCGCCGCTAACGCTTCGTTCGGCGGTGCTTTGCTGGTTCAAACGAACTCCGCAACCGCGAACACCATCACGGTCGCCAATGGACGAACGCTGACGATCGGCGGCAACGTCACGATCGGTCCCAATAACACGGGTACCTCTACCACAACAAACTTGACGGTCACCGGCGGTGGGGCCATGTCGGTCAACAACACGGCTTCCGCTTCCACCATTCAAATTGGCTTAACTCAGAACACCGCTAATAGCGCGAATCGGGCGACGCTCGACCTCACCGGCCTGAACGCCTTCACTGCTTCGTTGAATACAACAAATGGCGTGTTTCGTGTCAACAATACTTCGGGGACTAACGTCAACAACAATGTATCAACCTTGCTGATGCCCACCACCGGAGACGGCGATGCCACAATTACCGTCAAAACGTTCTCAGTCGGCGACGGCGGCAGCAACGGGGGCACCGCGCCCTTAACCAATATTGTGAAGCTTGGCAGTGGCGTCACCACCATCAACGCTGACACGCTAAATGTCGGCACCGGCGGACGCGACGTCGGATCGATCGGATGGGATCCGCTCGTGACCACCGGATCGCTGGTAGTCCGCGCCGCAAACACCACCGGTCGAGCCGCTTGGAATATCGGCACTGGGAACGCCAATACAGGGGTATCTGTAGGCACTGGAAATCTAGTCGATTTCACAGGGCACAAAGCCGACCTGCTGCTTTCCAACCTGACAATTGGAAGTCAAAACCGCAACACTCCCCGAACTGACACGTTTATCCTCAATTCGGGAGACAGTATTCTCGACGTCACCGCAGTGGTTGTCGGCACCAATGTCGGTACGGCCAACACGACTGCCGCGAACAGCACTTGGACGGCGAATCTAAACATCGGTGGTGGAACAGTCATTATTGGTTCTGGCGGTTTAGACATCGCCAATGGTACCACGGCAGTAACCGGCACCGATGTAATCTCAGGAAACGTCAATGTCAGCGGCGGCACAGTGTCCGTCGCGAATTCAGCGACTCTGGGCGGGGCAATCAGATTAGGTACGAACTCCGTCGCCACAGGTCTGACCGCAAATGGCACCCTGTCGATGACTGGCGGGAAAATTACCGTTGCAGGAGATATCGTTAAGGGTTCTGCAACCGGATCGTCATCTGCGACCGTAACCCTTGACGGCGGCACACTCGACCTCGCGGGCTTTAAACTTGGTGGAACGCGGCTGATAAATACGCTTAACCTTAACTCCGGAAAGCTCGAAAATGTCGGCCAGATCAACAATGGTGCCGATCTCGTAAAGACCACCATCGGAACACTCACGCTTTCTGGCACCCAAACCTATTCGGGTGCCACGCGGGTGCGAGCGGGAACGCTGATCGTCTCCGGCCCAACTGCTTCGCTGGGCGACGCCAGCGGTGGCACGATCGTCGATAGCGGCGCGACCCTCGCCCTCGATGGGGGCGCGGTCATTGCCAACGAAGAGCTCATTCTTAACGGCGTTGGCGCTGCCGGCCAATCGGGCGCTCTCGTCAGCATCAGCGGTAACAACTCGATTGACGCCACCAGCACGCTCGCCGCCCAGGATATTAGCCTCGGCGAAATTCGGCTGGCGTCGCTAGCCGGGACGTTCACTATCGATTCCGACATCGACCTCCGCTATTCCAAACTCAGCGTGGATGGTGCGGGCGAGATTCTTGTCAATGGCGACATTGTCGGAGTCGGAATGTCGGGAACGGGCATTTCTCCCGAGAACTATGCCTCTACCACGCAGGTGTTTGCAAACGTCGCGGAGGCGAGCGCTTATACCTTGCTATACGAGCTGCCTATTCCGAATGCGGCCAATTTCAGCTCCTCGGTTCCCTATTCGATCAATAACAGTGCCGCGTTCACCGCGCCGTTCGATCGCATCGCCTATTACCTGGAACTGCAGTCCGGCACTGGTGCCACGCAATACGTGTACGTTTCGATGGATGCATACACCAGCAACGACGCCAACGTCGGCGTGCCGCGGGCCGCGATCTTTCAGCGGCTGGTGTCGAACATGAACGTCGCCTCCAATGTCGCCGGCGTGGTGACCGGCACGGGTATCGCCACCGGCAACATCGAGTTCTGGCCCAGCAATTATTCCGCTGCCCTGAGCGCGACCAACTCCCCTCCCGATCGCACTCCCAGCCCCGCCAACGCCAGCGCTACGCTGCTTGACTTCGGCGACAGTGGCGCAAGCGCCACTCCCGGCGGCCACGGCTCGATGCAAATCCATAACTTCGACATCGACGGCGCAGGGGCAGGAACTGCGGGACAGACTCTCTTGGCGTTCAACAACTGGAACGCTGGCACTAGCGGCGCGGCTGCCATCGGCATCGGCAACGATCCAAACACCGGTCGCACCACCTACAACCCCGACTGGACCTTTGCGGGCACCACGGGCGTTGCTTCCACGTCCTACACGATTAAGAACCTGGCCGTGCTCGTGCGAGAAACCACGCCGCGCACGTTCAATGCCGACAATAGCCTCGCCAAGATGGGCTCCGGCAAGCTGACCCTAAACGGAACGAATTCCTATACCGGCGTCACCACTGCCACCGGCGGCACACTCGTCGTCGATGGCAGCGTCACCAGCAACGTCACCGTCAACACTCCGGCGACGCTCAATGGCATTGGCACGGTCACCGGCAATGTTCTGGGCACCGGCAACTTCTCGCCCGGTAACAGCCCCGGCACGATGAACATCACCGGCAATTTCACGCCGTCCGGCACCGTCAATTTTGAGGTCAACAGCGGCTACGCGGTCGCCGGAACCGACTACGATCAGTACATCGTCGGCGGTGACGTCGATCTCAGTGCCGCCACGCTGACTTTCACCAATAACGACGACACGCTCGCCCCAACGGCCAATTCGCTGCTGACGTTGATCAGCAAGACCTCGGGCGGCGCGACAACCCCCAGCGCCAGCCCCGCGCAGGGCAGTTCCGTCACCATCGGCAGCAGGAGCTTCAAGCTTTTCTATAACGGCGGCGACGGCAACAACGTCGTGCTCGGCGAGACATCGCCCACCGCCATCTCTTACGTGGACGATTCGTTCGCCGTCAACCCCGGTCAGGTCATCAGCAATGCGGACCTGGGAACCACCGGCAACGAATCCGCGATTTTCGGGATTAACGCCTTCACCACTATTGGTGCTGCTCTCGCCGCCTCGGCCGCCAATAGCACCGTCGTCGTCAATGGCGGCACCTATGCCGAAGCGGTCAGTCTGGCGGGAACGCGCATCTTGCGCATCACCGGCCCCGATGCGGCTCAAAGCGTGATCATCGATTCTCTGGCCTCCGTCAGCGGAACGACGCTGCAGATCGACTCTCTCGGAACGCTAACCATCGGCGACGCCACCAGCACCACCCTCGCCGGACTTATCACCGGCAGCGGCGGGCTGATCAAACAAGGCACTGGCACGCTGCAAATCGACGGCGCGAATACTGGCTACAGCGGCGCTACGACGATTCGCCTCGGAACCATCCTCGCCACGAGCGCCAGCTCCCTCGGTTCCGCCGCGGTGACGCTTAACGACAGCCTCACCACCGCCGCCGGCGCTGCCCTGCGTCTCGGCGGAGCGATCAACTTGGCCAATAACCTGATCGTTGGCACCGATGCCGGCACACCGGCCATCCTGGGCACCACGGCCTTTGCCGGCGGCCTCGCCACCTTCAGCGGCACGGTCACGCTCGGCGACGACCTGACCATTAGCGGCCTCAACACGGGGGGCACCACCCTCAGCGGCGCGATCAGCGGCAGCCTGCAGAGCGTCGCCAAAACCGGCGGCGAAATCGTCACGCTCACAAACGCCAGCAACACCTACAGCGGTACGACCACCGTTTCCAACGGCACGCTCGCCCTGGCCAACTCCACGACCAACAATAATATCGGCTCGTCGAGCACGATCATCGTCGGTGGGGGAGCCACGCTCGACGTCACCGGCCTCGGCACCGGCATCAATGCCGGACGGCTAGATCTGGCCTCGGGCCAAACGCTTAGCGGCACCGGCACCGTCAGCGGCGCGGTCCGCGGCACCACCGGTTCCAATATCGCGCCCGGCACCAGCCCCGGCATCCTGAATGTGGGCAGTGTCAGCTTCACGGGTGGCAACTACACCGTCGAAATCGGCGGGGCCGCGGCCGGCAATACCGCCACCGACCACGATCAGCTCAACGTCGCCAATACGGTTGCCTTGGGGGAGGGGGTTGCCACGCTCGTCTTGGCCGGCACCTATGTGCCCGCGTCGGGCGACGACTTTGTCATCATCGACAACGACGGCAGTGCCGACACCACCGGCTTCTTCCTAGGACTACCCGAAGGTTCGCCGATCGCGTTCAACATGAAAACGCTGTTCATCACCTACAACGGTGGCGATGGCAACGATGTCGTGCTGAATACCAACCCGATCATCAACGGCACCACGGGCATTGACAAAATTATTCTGCAGCAAATTCCGAGTTCGTCGGGCCAATTCCGGTATTCCTCGGATGACGGCGCAAACTGGATCAACCTCGGCCCCATCACCAGCTTCACCTTCAACGGCAACGGCGGCAACGACTTGCTCACCGTGGACTATGCCAATGGCGACGCAATCCCCGGCACCGGCGGCGGCGGCCAGGGCATTTTCTACAACGGCAATGCCCACACCTCGACCGGCCCTGGCGATGCCCTGGTCCTGCTCAACCCCAGCGGCGCGGTCACCTACACTCCCGATGCCCTGATCAACGCCACGCTCGACAACGACGGCCGCCTCGACATCGTCGGCAGCGGCTCCATCTTCTTCGCGCAAATCGAGCCGATGGATGTGATCGGCGCTCCCAGTTTTACGCTGCTCACCGCCAACCTCGCCAACAATGCCGACACGATCACCATCGCCGACGGGACGACGATCGTCGGTGCCCTGGCCGCAATGACCATCTCCGGCAACAGCGGCGGCACGCCATTCGAACTGGCCAACGTCCGCAACACCCCCATCGTCGTCATCGATGCCGCCACCAACGACGGCGCGGGCTTCGCCGACACGATCACCATCAACACCACCACCGGCGCCCACGGCAACGGCAGCCTGGCGATCAACACCGGCGGCGGTGCGGACGTGGTCAACCTGAACGGCAACCTGAATCTTGACGGCAGTTTCACGCTCAGCGGCGTGGAAAACCTCGTGGTAGGTGCCACGGTCATCCTCGACACCGAGCAAGGAAACAACAATAGCGCCGGCAGCGTCAATCTCGGTGGGGCTACCGTCTCCGCGAATGGAGCGTCCCGCGACCTGACCATCAACACCTCGGTCACCGGCGCGGGCAACAACGGCGGCGCGGTCAGCTTGGCGGTCTTCAGCAATGCCGCCCCCGGTGGCAGCTTCGTCAACGATGTCACCATCAACACGACTTCCAGCGGCGGAACAGCCGGAACAACCACGCTCGCAGGCAACATCCTGCTGGAGACCAACGGTGCGGATACCGGTGACTTTACGGTGTCGGGGGGCGGAAACATCCTCTTGTCCGCCTCCGTCACTATCGATACGGAGCAGGGTTCAACTTCGAACGGCGGCAACGTCGATCTAGGTGGCGCCACGGTCTCGGCCGATGCCGTGGGCCGCAGCCTGACGATCAATACCAGCACCGGCTTTGTCGGCGGCAACGGCGGCAACGTCAACTTGGCGGCGTTCAGCAATGCCACGCCGGGCGCGGCGTTCGTCAACGACCTCAGCATCGACACGACTCCAGGCGTGGGTGGCACCGCCGGCGCAACCACGCTCGCGGGCAACATCCTGCTGGAGAACAACGGTGCGAACACCGGTGACTTTACGGTGTCGGGGGCCGGCAACATCATCTTGGCTGCCTCGGTCACTATCGACACGAAGCAATCGGCCACGGGCAACGGCGGCACCGTTAACGTGGGCACTTCGACCATCTCTGGGAACGCTGCTGGACGCGATTTGACCCTGAACACGGGCGACTCGGCCAGCGCCAGCGCGGTGAATGGCGGTGATATCGTCCTGGGCACGCTTGGCAACATCGGAGGCGGATTCTACATCAATGACCTCGTTCTGGATCCGCGTAAATCGGCCACCGGTGCCACCCACGGGATTATCACCCTCAGCGGCGATATCTCGCTCGACAATAATGGCGGCGACCTGGCGAGCATGACGATCTTCGGGACCGGGGGCGGCGGTGGCACGACGCAAGTTCGCCTGAATACTTCTTTGACGATTGACCTCGAGCAGGGAGCAAACGCCGCTGGCGGCACCTTCAGCACGAATGGCACCGGAAATGTCCAGTTCACGGCCACGGTGGCGGGCCGAGATTTGGTGATTGACAGTTCGGGTAATGGCACCGGCGGGACGATTGAGATTCCCGCCATGGGCAACGCCGGCGGCGCATTCCTGAATGATGTGACGATCGATTCGCAAGGGGCCTTGATGACCCTCCGTAACTTCAGCTTGGACGCCAACACCAATGCCGACCCGGCCAGCTTTACCGTTCTGGGGAGCGGCATTCTGAGGATGGACTTTCCGCCGCGCGTTTTTGATACCGAAAGCGGCAATGACAATCCTGGTGGACCGATCAATTTCGGCGTTTCCCCTCTGCAAAGCAACTCCGCCGGCAACAATGACATTTCGATCGATACCAGCACGACCGCCGCGGGCTTGGCCGGCGGCAATGTCACGCTGGGACCGATTTCCGCCAATGGATCTGTGTTCGTCAATGATGTGACGATCAATTCTGCCGGCCCGGGTGGGAATGGTGCGATCACTCTGAACGGAAATATCTCGCTCAGCAATAACGGCACTGGCGACGCAGCCCTGCTGAGTGTCGTTGGGGGGGGAAACATCATCCTCAATGTGGCGGCTAACGCGACGCTGACCATCGATACGCAGAACGGCACTCCCGGCAGCGTCACGAACCAGGGTGGCGTCCAGTTCGGCACTTCGGCCGTATCAGCAACGAATACCGGCGTTGATTTGTCGATCGATACGTCCAATACCGGCGGTGGCTCCAATGGCGGCAATGTCACGCTGGCCGCCTTCAACAGCGCGGGTGGTAATTTCGTCAACGACCTCACGATCAATGCCAACGCTGGCGGAACTCGTGGTGATGTGTCGTTCACTGGTGCCATCATGCTGGCGACGTTCGTGGACGTGGGGGACCTGACTGTCGTCATCGCCGATGACATCACCCAGAATGCTGCCGCTGCGATCCTCGCCACCGGCCCCATCTCCTGGACTGCCCGCAACAACGTGACGATGAACGCCGCGCTCGATGCGTCCGCTGATACCATCACGATCCTGGCCAATCAGGACGGGACCGGTGCCCAGGGTCTGCTTATGAATACTGGCTCCTCGATCGCGACCACCAACAATACCACCGCCGCCGTCGCCATCACCGTCAATACTGCGACCGGCGGCACGGGCAACGCGGCCCTGCGGGCTATTTCGGCCGGAACCACGGCGGGCCGCGTGACAATCGCCGTCGATGACGGGGTAAACGACGCCGACGGCGGCGAAATCAGCGACGCCGCCGACGACGCGCTCGTCAATATCACCGCCTTCGCCGCCTTGCTGACGGCGGCCACTGGCATAGGCGATACGGGCACAGCGAGCTCAGGCCGCGTGCTCGAAACGGTCGTCGCCCAGCTCGACGTGACCAACTCGGCCAGCGGCTCGATCTTCATCGCCGATTTGGACGATGGCCTCACGCTGACCAACATCAGCGGCCCGAACTCGGTGGATGGCGTCGCTGGTGCCGGCGAAATTCGGGCTGCCAGCCCGCTGACCATCGCCGCTAATGCCATCACTAGCGGCGGCATGACCTACACCGCCTTTGACGATGCGACCGATGCTCCGGCCGCCACCGAGGAAGACACCCTGACCATCAATGCCGGCGTTACCGTGCAAGACACGACCGCCAGCCTCACCCTCAATGCCGGCGACAATCTCAGCTTTGCCGCTACTAGCATCGTGATCGCCGCCACGACCGTCGATATCAACGTCGATCCGGTCGGCATCGATGGCAGCGGCTCGACAGTCAACCTCGCCGGCAGTGTCACCGCCGCCAATGGCAACCTGACCATCACCACCGGCAACGAAGCGGACATCGTTACCCTCACCGGTTCGCTCGTGGCTGGCGGCAGCGGCGATGTGCAGATTACGTTGAATGGGGGGGCGGACCAGTTTAATGCGATCGTGAATACGGCGAGTATCGATGTGGCGACGGGGGACGTGGCCCCGACGGCGGACACGATTACGATCGACGCGGGAGCGGGTCAGGACATCATCCGCCTCTTCTCGGGAGCCAACGGCGCGACGCTCTTGGCCGACCAGATTCGCCTCCGCGGCCGCGACAGCACGAATGGCCCGAATTCCGGGAACCCCGGCGACGACACGGACGAAGGAGATCAGTTCTTCATCCGCATGCTGGTCGATTCGGCCTTGGCGGACAACGAATACTTCGTCGATGGGGACGATCCGACCGATGCCGGCCCGGCACCGCTCGATGTGCTGACGATCGACTTCTCGGCTCTCCCTGTCGGCGGCATTCCGACCGAAACCCACCTGGGGAACGGGGCGGGGAACATCATGTTCGCCGGGTTCGGCACGATCAACTACGTCGAGATCGAGAACACGACGGCCCTGGCCGGCAAGGTCAACCACGTGTTCGACCTGGAAGGAATGGCCGCGAACGACGTGGTCGATTACCGCGTGGTCGATGTCCAGCTGGTGCAAGTCGATGGCAACGAAATGATCTACGTCCACGGCTCATCGATCGGGGCGGTCAGCCCCGAGTTCGAGTGGTTCGGCCTGGACGACAACGTCAACTCGCTCACCTTCGCCGGCCGCGACACGCTCGACGATGCTGTC
>JANRLS010000029.1:0-4958 GCA_033762315.1 Pirellulaceae bacterium | reverse complement strand
CAGCAGCGCCTCGTCGGCAAAGTCCCAATCTTTCGAGGCCGCCAGCGAGGCTGCCGCGGCCGCTTCGGCTTCGGCGGGCTTGTTCAGGGCAAGCTGCGCGGCGGCCAGGCGAAACTGCGCCTCGGCCTTTCCCTCAGGCTTTTTGAACTTGCTGGCCAGCGGCGTCAGCAGGGCGACCGTTTCGGCGAACTTCTTTTGCTGATTGAGCACCAGCGCGAGCCGCAGCCGCCACAGGTCGATCTCCCCCTTGTCGGCATGAGTGGCGACGAGGTCGGCGAAGCCCTTTTCCGCTTCGGGCAGCTTGCCGAGGCGGCGGTTGCTTTCGGCGGCGATGTATTTCACCTCGGCCAGCAGGTCGTCTTTGGGATGAGCCGCGATGAACGCCTCGGCATGCTTCAGGGCTGCGTCGTCTTGCTTCAACTCCAGCGCCGTGAAGGCGGCATAGTAGCGGGCGAGCGGGGCCACCTTGCTCGGCGGCTCGGCGGTCGCGAGCTGGACATAAAGCGGCAGCGACTCGGCCCGCTTGGCCGGAATTTCATAGAGCGCGTCGGCCTGATCGAGGGCCAGATCGACCAGAAACGGGCTGTCGCCGCCAGCCTTCAGCTGCGCCGCGGCCAGATCGGCTGCCTCTTGCGGCTTGCCGGTGCGAATGAGTGTGCGACACAAAAGGTGCGCGGCTTCCGGCGAGGCGGCATCCTTGGCGGCGACTGCTCTTTCGAGCCAAGGCGCGGCTTCGGCCAGCTTTTCGGCCGCGTAATAGCTGCGTCCGGCAGCGATCGTCGCGTCGGCCTTATAGACCGATTGCGGAAAGTCGGTCGGAATTTTGGCGAAGATCGCCCCCGCTTCGGCCAGCTTCTTTTGCTTCGCCAGACACTGCGCCTGCCGCAGTAGCGCATGATCGGCCGAGGCAAACCCCTTGACCGCGGCGACCGTGGTGAACAGCTTCTCGGCGGCGGCATAGTCGCCGGCCTGGAAGACCGTTTCTCCTTTGTGCATTTGCACTTCGGTTTTCAGGGCATGATCGGGAAACTCCGCGAGGAAGTCGTCAAAAGCGTTCCCGGCTTCGGGGTACTTGCCGAGCTCTTCGAGCGTGAAGCCGAGAGCATAGAGGGCATCGGCCCGGCGGGTCGCCTTGGGATGCTCCTTGACGAGCTTCTCATAGGCGGCGACGGCGGCCGTTTTCTTTTCGGGGGTCTCTTGGGCATAGAGCGATTCCCCCTGCAGATAGAGCGCCTCTTCGACATACTTCCCCTTGGGGAACTGCTTGAGCAGCGCGGCAAACGAATCGGCCGCGGCGGGATAAAGCTCCTTCTTGCCGCCGGCCGCGAGGGTGTATTGGGTGCTGGCGAGGTTGAGCAGGGCATCTTCCAGAAACTCGAAATTGGGATGGTCCTTCACCACGGCGGAAAACGCGGCCACCGCCTCGGGGAGCTTCTTTTGCTGCAAAAGGCACACGCCGAGATAGTGCTGCGCCTTGGCCGCCAGCGGATCCTTGGGAAAATCCTTGAGCAGCTTGCGCCACCCCTCTTCGGCGATTTCAAACGCCATGCCGTTTTGGGCATTGGCGGCATCTTGATAGATTCGCGCGGCGGCGGGGTCCGACTTTGGTTCGGCCGGCTTCTCTTGGGCCCGGCCCGACGCCACGAATACCCCCAGCCAGCCGGCGAGAACCGCCGCGGCGAACGAAAAGACTTGCTGACGCATATCCGCGAATCCCCTGCCCCAAGTGCTTGCCTTGACCCCGTGTCGCTCGTTCGCCGGGCGGGGGCAGCGGTCCGCTTGCCCGAACCGCTGCCGACATCCCATTCCGACGAACTCTTCAGTTTAATCCTGGCCCGTGGGGTGGTAAAGCAAGCGGCACCTGCCCATCTCTTCCTTTCCATTGGTCTCGTGCAGGCAAGGCGTTACAAGTTCAAGCTGGCAAGCCAGAAAAACCGGACAACGTGGGGGAGCCGCCGGTGTTTGGCCTCGAATCGCAGGCGAGCCTATCTTGACCCGTCTTGCGGATTTCCTCTATCTTGTTGGATTCCCATGATTGGCCAGCGACGCGAGTAGTGTACAGCGTCGTGTACGCTGGGGTCGCACACATCGCCCGGCCTTTGGCCGCGGTTCCCTTATTAGGAGGACGGTAGCAGTGGCATCCGTCGCAGAACGCGTCATCGACATCGTCGCCGAGCAGCTTGGCGTCGATAAAGAAAAAATCACGCCGGAAACCTCGTTCGTCAACGACCTCGGTGCCGACTCGCTCGACACGGTCGAGTTGGTGATGGAACTGGAGGAAGAGTTCGACATCAACATTCCGGACGACGCCGCCGAGAAAATCCAAACGGTGGGGCAGGCCATCAAGTTCATCGAGGAAGCGCAAAACTCGTAGGGTTTCGGCGGAACCATGAAGCGTCGCGTGGTCGTCACGGGGCTGGGCATTGTCACGAGCCTGGCCACCGCGGTTGAGGATTTTTGGCAGCGCCTGCTCGCGGGCGAGAGCGGCGTGCATGCGCTGCGCATCCTCGACACGAAGGAATTCAAGGTCAAATTCGGCGGCGACGTTTACGACTGGACCCCCGAAGCCTGGCCCTTGGCCTTTCTCGCCCAGCCCGATGGCTTCACCGAGAAAAAAGAGATCAAACGGCTCGACCGCTTCTCGCAGTTCGCGATGGTCGCCGGCTGGGAGGCCGTGCAGCAATCGGGACTTGATTTCGCGAAGGAAGACCCCTTCCGCTGCGGCGTCATCATGGGGAGCGGCATTGGCGGCTTGCACGAAATTGAAGAGCAGTGCGAAAAGCTCTTCGGCAAGGGACCCGACCGAGTCAGCCCGTTTGTCGTTCCCAAAATGATGCTCAACGCGGCCGGCGGCAACCTCTCGATTCGCCACGGCTTGCGGGGAATCAACTATTCGGTCGCCACCGCTTGTGCCAGCGCGAATAACGCCATCGGCGACGCGATGCACGCCATTCAGCACAACATCGCCGATGTCGTCATTACCGGCGGCACGGAATCTGCGATCACGCGTATGGGCCTGTCGGGCTTTCAAAACATGAAGGCCCTTTCGACCCGCAACGACGACCCGCCCCGCGCCAGCCGCCCGTTCGATGCCGAGCGGGATGGCTTTGTGCTCAGCGAAGGAGCGGGGCTCTTGATTCTGGAAGAACTGGAACACGCGAAAGCTCGCGGCGCGAAAATCTATTGCGAGGTGCTGGGCTTCGGAGCCAGCGCCGATGCCGGGCACATCACCGCCCCCGACGAACAAGGGACCGGCGCCGGCCGCGCGATGAGCGACGCCCTGCAAGATGCCCGGCTCAATCCGGCCGACATCGGCTATATCAACGCGCACGGCACCAGCACACCCCTCGGCGACAAGGCCGAAACGCAAGCAATCAAGCGGGTGTTTGGCGAGTGCGCCAAGTCGGTCAGCGTCAGCAGCACCAAAAGCTCGATTGGCCACACGCTGGGGGCCAGCGGCGGCATCGAACTAGTCACGACGATCAAGGCTCTGGCCCACAGCGTGATTCCCCCGACGATCAACCTGACCAATCCCGACCCCGATTGCGATCTCGACTACACTCCCAATCAGCCGCGGGAGCGCAAGTTCAGTTACGCCATGAGCAACAGCTTTGGCTTCGGCGGGCACAATGCGTCGGTGGTGGTGGGGGCGCTGCGGTAGCTTATTGCCCCGGCAAGCTCGCGGCAGGCGGAGACGCCTGCTCCGCGAATTCAGCTCCCCGTCCCTTCGCCAAACGCCCGCACTGCCGCTTCGTACACATCCTTCAGCGGCACGTTCTTCTCGGTCGCTATCTTGCGGCACGCCTCGAATTCGGGCGAGAAGCTGACGCTACCATCGGGCAGCACCGCCAGCTTCCCCTCGATCGGGCCGTGTGCCGATTCGACTTTATACGGCCGCCGGTCGAGCTTGTGCCGGCACGCCTGCCAGCGACGGATGCCGAGTGTGCTGGTTTCCTTGAAGATGATTTTCTCCAGTTTGGCGATCAACTCGACCGGGCAGAGGACCGAGAGCAGCACCCCCGGCCGGTTCTTTTTCATCTGAATGCTGGTGGTGTACACGTCGAGCGCGCCGGCCTCGAAGAGGCGGCCGGTGGTGTGGCCGATCACTTCGCCGCTGATGTCGTCGAGATTCGTTTCGAGCACCCAAATCTGATCGCTGACGAGGCCATCTCCCGCCCGGCCGACGATGAGCCGCAAGATGTTCGCTTGCTCTTTCATATCGCGGTCGCCCGCGCCGAGGCCGATGGTGTCGATGGTCATCGCCGGCAGCGGACCGAACTCGTCGGCGACGGTCTTTACGATTGCCGCGCCGGTCGGCGTCGTCAATTCGCACGCCACCACCGACGGCGCGAGCGGCACGCCGCGCAAAATCTCGGCCGTCGCCGGGGCCGGCACACTCACCCGGCCATGCTCGATCTCGATGTAGCCTGTTCCCGTCGGCACCGGCGAGCAAACGATCCGGTCCACGCCCAAGAGCGATAGCCCCACCGCGGCCCCGACGATGTCGGCAATCGAATCGACCGCCCCGACCTCGTGAAAGTGAACCTTGCGGAGCGTCGTGCCATGCACCTTCGCCTCGGCCTCGCCGATGCAGGTGAAGATGCGCTTGGCCAGATCCTTCTGCGGCGGCGAAAGCACCGTGCTGGCGTCGATCTTCTCGGTGATGTGGTGCAGGTGCCGATGGGCATGTTCCGGCTCATGGACGACCTTCACCTTGCAGGCCCGAAAGCCTTTGCGTTTGGTCTCCTCGGCGACGAGCTTGATATTCGGGAAACCGAGCGAATCGATGCCGGCCTGAATCGCCGCCAGTTCGATCCCCGCATCGACGAGGGCCCCCAGCGTCATATCGCCGCTGATGCCGGACGGACAATCGAGGTACGCGAGCTTCATGGAGGAGTGCGTGGTGATTGGTGGAGGGAGCCGTTATCAGGTGGGAACTGAATCGATCATAGCAGACG
>JANRLS010000028.1:0-6165 GCA_033762315.1 Pirellulaceae bacterium | reverse complement strand
AGCGAAAAGGGATTCCGTTCGCTGGTCGAGAGCTTGAAGGTGGCGAAGTAGGTGGCGGTTTGTTTTCACCGCGATTCCGTTCCTTTTTTCCACCACAACGCGGTGCCACTTCCCAGCCCAGGGTCGCCGGTACTCCGGCGCCCGCTGGGTCCGCATGGCCCATTAAATCCGCCCCGACTCGATCATGTCGAGCGTCTCGTAGATGGGCTTCAGATAGACCTGCCAGGCGAGCATGAAGATCGCGAAGATCAGCACTCCAAACACCAGCAGCATCACCGCCACCGTGGCGATGCCGGTGAGCATCCGCATCGCGGTGCGGCTTTTGTCTTCGTAGAGGGCGGCGAGGCGGAGGAGCGCTTCGTGCGTCGCGCCGGCGAGTTCGGCCGCTTCGAGGGCGTGGAGGAATTCGTCGGGGAAAACGCCGGCTAAGCGAAAGCTCTCGTGGAACTGCATGTTCTGGCGGATGCCATCGGTAACTCGGCGAAGGGCCGCTTCGTAGTACGGATTTTGGGCGGCCCGGATCGAGAGCTCGACGGCCCGGCGGGCGCTCATTTCGCTGTCGAGCGACATCGCCAGCGACCAGGTGAGCCGAGCCAGGGCGAGCGACTCCAGGCACTGACCCAAGAGCGGAATGCGCATCGCAATCAGCATCGGCTTGGGACCGAGCCAGCCGCGGCTAATGGCGAGTGCCAGCCAGGCGACGCCCCCCGCGAGGATGCCACAGCCAGTGAACCATAGAATCGCTCCCCGCGTGCCGACGAGGCCAATCCCCAGCACATCGACCGGCTCGCCGCCGCGCATGCCGGAGACGACGCCAAGAATGAAGATCAAGAATCCGATGATCAGCACGGCAAACGCCAGCTCGAAGAGGGGCCAGGCGATGCCAAACCAGAACGACCGCCGCATCTGGGCCTGATGCTCGTAGTGCTCAGCCAGGCGCAGCAGCACTTCGTCGAGCTTGCCGGTCTGCTCGCCGACTTCGACCATTTGCACAAACATTGGCGGGAAATAGCCTCCCGCGGTTTTCATCGCCTCGAAGACGGGGTCCCCTTGAGCGACTCGTAGGCGAATCCGGTCGAGCTCCAGCTTGAGGGTGCCGCTCGCGTGCCGGGTTTCCATTTCCCACACTTTGCGCACATCGATTCCGGCCCGCAGCGACGTGCCGACGCGCTGGCAAAGCTGGATCAGAGAGCGGGTGGAGATGGTGGCCATGCGGAGGATCGTGAGGATGGACGACGACAGCTCGCTATTTTCCGCCAACCACCTGCACCCGCGCGGGGGAATCCTGCACGTCAGCCAGCTCGACGCGGAGCGAATCGGATCGCAGCTGGCGGTTGATGGCCAGCGTGAAGCGGTGCTTGCCGGTGGCCAGGTCGAGCGTCGTCGCATCGGCCAGCGGCGTCGGCTTGCCGTCGAGCCAGAGGGCGAGGCCCGTCGCGGGACCGACCAGCAATTGCACGGGGCCGGGCTGCGTCACTTCGACCTCAAATCGCACGAACGTGGTCGGGTCCAAATTGGCGTGCGGCTTGAGCGTCGGCAGATCGGCCAGCGGCAGATCGCCAGCGACGCGGCTGTAGGCGCTCGCCCAGACGAGGTCGCCATCGTCGCTGGCGGCGGTATCGAAGCTGGTACGGTTGAGCTTGCGGTGGGCTTCGGGCGTGTTCGTCAGCACCTGCCAGCGGCGAACGATGCGGGCCGGGCCAATCGTGTAGTTGCCGCCGACTTTGCCGAGTTGCGACAGGAACGCGACGAGATCGACCAGTTCTACCCGCGTGAGCGAATCGACGGTGCCGTCGGGCATCAGCGAGCGGCCGTCCTTGATGTTCTCGATGTTGTTCCTGGCGATGGTGACCAGCTTGTCCTCGGCATCGCGAAGGACGATCTCTTGACCATTTTCGCGGACCGGAATGCCGCTGGTGACGCGACCGTCGCCATCGAGCACCACCTTGGAATGGAAGTTCTCCTTCACCTTGGCGGCCGGAGCGATGAGCGACTCGACGAGGTAATCGACCTGCGCCGCCGCGCCGAGGCTGCTCATGTCGGGACCGACCTGACCGCCGGCCCCGCCGATAGCGTGGCACTTGAGGCATTGCAGGCCAGCCGTGCGGAAGATCGCCTCGCCGCGAGCCGGATCCCCCTTGGCCTGCACTTCTTTCATTAGTTCTAGAACAAGTTCCGGAGTCAGCTTCCAAACCGCTTCGCTCAGGCCACCTGCCGATTGCACGGCGGCGACCAACTCGGCCGAGGGCTGCGGCGCGGAGCGAACCACGCGCAGCACCAGCTTGGCAGTGTCGGGATGGAGCTTCCTCGTGGAAAGTGCCTTGGCCAGCGCTTCAGAACCCTGCTTGCGAGCGACCAGGGCTGCGATGGCGATGGCCGGATCGAAATCGGCCGGGGCTTCGGCGAGCAGCTTCACCGTCAGCTCCGCCGCTTGCGGCACATCGAGCGACGAGAGGGCGGCGAGCGCCGCCAGACGGTCGGCCAGCGG
This sequence comes from Pirellulaceae bacterium, assembly GCA_033762315.1. GTDB lineage: Bacteria > Planctomycetota > Planctomycetia > Pirellulales > Pirellulaceae > CAYLLN01. The sequence goes on along the minus strand of JANRLS010000028.1, from coordinate 3,677 downwards.
AGCGCTCGATGCCGCCAGACCGGCCAGCGTTTTGGCGCTTTCCGGCCCGCCGAGCGAGGCCAGGGCTTCGATGGCCGCATGTTTGGCAAGTGGCGTACCTGTTCCGGCGTCGCTGGCCAGTTTCGTTAGTTCGTTGCGTGTCTGCTCCAGCTTCCAAGCCCCCGCCGCGCGGATCGCCGCGGCCCGGACATTCTCGTCCGCCGAGGCAAACAGGACCGTCAAACGCGACAAGTCCCCAGCCGGGTTGGCCTTGCGCAGTTTGCTGGTTTCGACCAGTGCCGCCAGCAAGGCCGCTTTGCGAGCGTCGGTCAGCTTGGTATCGGGCGCGACGATCATGCCGAAGATCGTTCCCATTTCCCTTGGCCCGCCGAGCGTGGCAATCAGTTCCAGCACGCTCTGCACCCTGTCTGCCGGGATTTTGTCCTGCTCGATCAAGGCCACCAGCGGCTGCACGGCGTCAGGCGATTCGGCGGCTTTCAGCGCAAAGATCAAATGATTCACGTTGCCGCGGAAATCGAACTTACCGGCCTTTACCTCTGGCAGCCAGACGGGTGCCAGGTCGCGCATCGTCTGCCAAAGAGCAAAGTCGAGCCAGCGATCGAGGGGTTTGTCGAGAGCCAAGGCGGCTTGCTGTGGCGCGTCGATGAAGAGCGTTGGCGAGCGCTCGAACTTGGGCACTTGCGACCAGGCCCGCACCGCTTCGAGCCGGACGCGCGGATGGTCGTCCACGATGCCGCGGCGGAAATAGGTTTGCGGGTCGTAAAGTGTGTTGGCCCAATGGGATGCAGTTCGCACTGCCGCGGCCCGCACGCGGTGGTCGGGCGATTGACTCAGCTCGGCCAGATACGAAGTGCTTACTTCATTCATGGTCTCGTGAGTCCACAGGCATTCCAGCTTGAGTTGCTGACTCCGCTCGTCGGTGGACTCCCGACTGGGACGAATCTTCTCGACCGCCGCGATGACCTCGCCTTCGTCACGCCCCTTGAGCATGTTCTTCGCATGTTGCCGCACCCACTCTTCGTGCGATTTGAGTAGCGCGACCAGTTCGTCGATGGATGCATCCGCCTTGATCCGCGTATCGAGCGTTGGGCGGCCTTTGGCGGTGACGCGCCAGATGCGGCCGTGGGTGTGGTCGCGGCGCTCGTCGCGGAAATCGACCTCGCCGTGCTGGATGATCGGGTTGTACCAGTCGGCAATGTAGAGGGCGCCGTCGGGCCCCATTTTGGCGTCGATCGGGCGGAAGGCGGGATGGGCTGACTTAATCACTTCAACTTCCTGCCGCGAAGCGTAGCCGCTGCCGTCTTCGGTGACGGTGAAGCGGCAAACGCGGTGGGCGCGGAAGTCGCTGGTGATCATGCTGCCATCCCATTCGGGAGGCAGATGGCGGCCGCTGACAATTTCGAGGCCGCAATGCTTGGGGCTGCCGGGGTTGAGGCCGGCGACGATTCGCTTCGCGCCAGGTGCCGTGCAAAAGACCGCGCCGGGGAAGACATAGTTGATCCCCTCGCCGAACGCTCCGTCGGTGGCGAACGATTGCCCCCACCGGTCGATGTGGTGCCCCCACGGATTGACGAACCCGGAGCAAAGCACCTCCAGTTCCAGCGTTTCCGGGCGGAACCGCCAGATGCCCCCGCCGTTGAGCCGCTTCACGCCGTAAGGAGTTTCGATGTGGCTATGGATATAGATCGACTGATTCATATACAGGCAGCCGTCCGGCCCCCAGCGCAGCGTGTGCAGCAGGTGGTGCGTGTCTTCGGTGCCGAAGCCTGCGAGGACGATCCGCCGCGTGTCGGCCTTCAGGTCGCCGTTGGTGTCTTGGAAGTGCAGTAACTCCGTGCTGGCCGCGACATAGCAGCCCCCTCGATCGTCGGGAATGACGCCCGTTGGGATCAGCAGCCCATCGGCAAAGACGTGGGTCTTATCCGCCGCGCCGTCGAAGTTGGTGTCTTCGAGGACGAGAATTTTATCCGTCGCCGCCTGCCCCGGCTTGATCTGCGGATAGACCTCGCTCGATGCCACCCACAGGCGGCCCTGGGCATCGAAATTCATCTGAATCGGCTTGTGAATCTGCGGATCGCCGGCCCACAGATTCACCTCCAGCCCTTCCGGCAGGATGAACGTCTTGCGTTCCAGTTCCGGGTCGGGATCGGGAATGTCCTTGAGATTGCGCTGAGCGAACAGCGCATCGGCGAGAAGCAAAGGTGCCAGAATCGCGAGGAAGAGGATCCAAGTCAGGGGGGAGCGGTGCATGGAGGACTTCGCGGAAAGGAGGGACAAAGATCGATTTGCTCCCGCATTCTAGGGCAAATTCATGTCTCCCGCACGGCAGCGCTCAGCTTGCGACGCGAGATTCACGCGGCAGCAAGCGATCGAGCACGGCGGTCACTTCGGCGGCCGCGGCGGGATCGATCGCCAGCTCGTGATATCTCCCCCGGTGGAGCACGACCAGGCGATGGTGAAAAGTGGGAGACCAGACGGCCCGTGATACCCCGGTCCAAGGCAGATACTCCCGCGGCAAGACGATCCCCTGCCACCGAAACTCGACCCAGAACACGTCGGCTACCCAGTGGCTCCAGCAATTGGCGAAGAGCAGCCCTTGCCCAAATAGCATCAGTACGGCGATGTGTGGTGCGGTACTCCACGCCATCGAGAACGCCCCCGCCGGCAAGGCGAAGGCACTCATGAAAACGCCATCCAGTATGACCAGGCTCGTCAGCAGCGCCGCGATGTTTCGCCGACGCTGCGAGGACTGCGGCACGCTACCACAGCGCAACAGCAGCGGCCCCGCCGCGACTCGCCAGCGGCGAAGGGCGATCCCCGACCACAGAAAAGTCCCTCCGGCAATGCCGGTCACGAGGATCCAGTGCAGCGCGATTTCCCAGGCTCGCTGCCGGTCCGCGCCACGAATTTGAGCGGCCGACAATCCCGCGATGATGCCGACGACCGTCATCGCTCCGAGCAAATGGCGCAAAGCGAGTTGCCCCGGCTGGAAGGGGGCGGGTTCCGTCGGCAAAGCGGCTTGCGGGGCACCCTTGCTCATGGGAACTCGAGATCCCTTCGTCTCCGATCATACGGGCGTTCTACTCCGCCGAGACATCAGAGCGGCGGAATCTCGCCGCGCAGGCGTTCCAGCACCGCGCGGGTTCCATGTCGGTCGCACCAGCTTGCGATATACCCCCAATCGAGAAGGTCGCCTTGCACGGCCAGGACATTGCGAACGTCCTCCAAATCCTTGGCGCGTTGCCAGCGGAGTTTTTGGATGACAATGTCTTCGGCTGTGGGAACGACGATTTCACGCCCTTCCAGGGGCTGCTTTCGGCGGCGACTGAACTGCTCCTGGTCGAATGGATCGTCAGCCAGGGCAAATACGTCGATGGTAAATGGCGTTCCCAGCACCTGAATGACATCCAAGCGCCGCCCAGTAAGCAGCTCGAATCCCGCCTGCGGAACCAGTTGGTAACCCGCGCCCAGCAGGCGAACTACTTCGGACAACTTACGAGGGCCGAGAACCAGGATAAAGTCGGCGTCGGTCGTGCTACGCGTCAGGCCATAGTTGACGGCGGCGAGCGAACCAACCAAGACATACTGCACTTGCAACTTTTCTAAAACGTCGATCATCGCCAAAGTGGCAGTCACGATACTCATCGTCTCTGCTCCAATCGCTTCACGCGCTGCAC
>JANRLS010000027.1:0-30886 GCA_033762315.1 Pirellulaceae bacterium | reverse complement strand
CCAGCCACCCGCCTGAACGGGCCACGGTGGTTCATCTTTGCCGCGATTGGGTAGAGTCGCGGCAAGATTCCCGCCCGAAAATTTTTTCCCGCCTGGATAGGGCCGCAAGGGAATCCCGCTCCCTCGCGGCCCTTTCTTTTTTCTTGTGGTCGCCAAAAAAGGGACGCGGACTAGCCGCCGCTAGGCCAGCAACTCTTCGATCGGCCCGGGCTGGTCGATCTCCTTGAGCGGCCCGTCGAGATTGAACCGTTCGCGTGGAGCACCGGCCCCCCGCAGCAAGGTAGCATACAAGGCGTTGATCGACCGGTTGCCGGCGTGAGGAAAGATTGGGTAGTGCAGGTAGCGGCCGGTTCGCAGGGTACCGCCGAAATTTCCCACCAGGATGTACGGCCAGCGATCTCCGCTCGAGTGCTGCGATTCGCCGTGGCAACTCGTATAGACAATGACGGTATTGTCCATCATCGAGCCGGCTCCTTCAGGCACCTTTTCCAAGGTTCGCACCATTCGCAGAACCAATTCCATGTTGTAGCGGCGGAGCTTGAGCCAGTCGTCCTCTTCTTGCTGGCTGGTGTGGCCGAGCGAATGCCCCTGGTGGGCGAGCCCGAGCCCGAGCCAGCTCCCCCCCGCCGTGCAGCAACCCGACGACAACGTGAGGACGTTGGTAACTCCAGCGATGAGCGCCGCCAGCCCCACTTCGAGCATTGCCTCCCACCAAACCGTCTCGAAGCGGGGCTTGGTGAATTGATCGGTAATTGACGGCTTGTTCTTTTGCAACGTGTCGGCCATCGCTAAGAGCCGCTGTCGCTGGCGGGCGATCGTCTCGAAGCTCTCCAGGTATGGAGCAAATTTGGGGCGTTCGGTGGCACCCAGACGCCCGTCGAGCCGGGCGGAATCCTCGCGAGCAAACTCGAACACGGCGGTCTGAGCCTCGAATTCGGCGCGGGCCGTGCCGGCCTGGGCAACTCCGAACAAATTGTCGAACGCCAATAGGGGACTGCAATACATTGGGGCGGGCACGTTGGCTCCCCAGGCCGAGGAGGCATAGTGAATCGGCGTAGCCCGCATCGTTTCGAGCTTTTCCCAGCCGAAGGCCAACAGCGGCACGACCGCCGGCAAAGCGGCGGCGAGCGCGCAATCGATGGTTTCACCCCGGGGCTGGCTGGGGGACTTTTTGAATCCACCCAAAGCTCCATAGGGAGCGCCGTGATAGGGAGCGACGTGCTTCCCATTGAGCCCCTGTAAAATCGTCACGCGATCCTTGATCGATTCAAGCGGATCAATCCAGCGGGGTAAGCGATGGTCGGCGAGGGGAACATCGAGCACGCGATCAAGTTGCACTCGCCCCGCGTCACCATCGCCCGGAGCGCTCGGAACCAGGTCGATTCCCAGCGGCTGAGCGTGGGCCGGGCAAAAACCGTGGTTTTGCAGGAAGAAGATCACGCGGCGCGGCGGGCTGGCGACAGCATCGCCGCGCACGAGGCAGGGCCAGGAAAACGACCCGGCGGCGGCTCCCCCGGCCAATCCTTTGAGCACGGTGCGACGATCAAGCGTCATCGAGAGGGCTCCTCGGTTCTGAGCGTGGCAACCGACAATTCCACGGTTCGATACAAAAAAGCATCCGACGTGAGCAGCGACACCAACAGCGCCCGAAATGAGCCACCGCTTGCCGCATATTCGCGATTGGCCGCTTGCAGCACCGCGGCGTCGGCAGGCGTTTCGTTGCGTCCGAGCCAATAGCGGAAGGCATGCCGCACGAAAACCTGCTGGACCCGCTCAGAATCCGCCAGCCTGCGAATGAGCTCCAAAGCGCCGGTTACTGGGCCGTCCAGCCGCGAATCGCCGCTGGCGACGATTGCCCCGGAAACATCCACCGGCTGCCCCAGTTCGAGCGTGCGGTATTGTCCAAAATGGTCGTACATCTCAAACGGCAAACCCAAGGGATCCATTCGCTGGTGGCATTTCCAGCAGTACTCCTCGCGCGTGACGCGCATCCGGTGACGCAGCGTGGTATTCGGCTCTTCCGGCAGCTTCGCCTCTACCGTAATCGGTGTATCGGGAATGGCACCACCCAGCAGCCGCTCGCGAATCCATTTGCCGCGCAAAATCGCGTGATTGTCGGTATTGGCCGAATGGGCAATCAGCCAGGCTGGCTGCGTGAGGATGCCAGCCCGCTCGGTCGGCGGCAATTGCAGCGGCATTACCGACGACCAGCGGGCGGGATCGAAGTTGTAGTGCAGGTGGAGGCGGTTGTCCTTGCCGAATGGATGGGTGGGGGCTTGAGTTCCCGCGGCCGCGGCGGCCTTTTGGCGACGATCGGCAAACTTGAGCCAATTCGGCAAGCCGCTGCTATCGACGAAGGTCAGGTTGGTGGTAAGCAGGTCGCGAAGCACGTCGCGGTCTCGCTCCAGAATGTGCAGCACGAGCCGGTCGGTGTCTTCCACCAAGCTCTCGGGACGATACTTCGGAAAGCCGGCGGCTCGTGAGACGGCGTCGTCCTTGAACACCTCGGGTGCCAGCGTGTAGCCAAAATACTCTTGAAAAAATCGCAAGATGCGCGGCTTGTCGATGGCGGGATCATCCAGCAAACGGACGACTTCGCAGCAAACGTCATCGCGAGATTGCAGGCGTCCTTGCTGAGCGGCGGTCGTCAATGCCGAATCAGGCCGGCGGTCGGTCAGGGCATACGAAATTCCCATCGCCAATTCGAGCGGGGCCAGCAGCGCGCGGCCGCTATCGTCGGGGCGACCTTGGCCAAGTTCCAACCGAAAGACCGTTTCGGGATGCAAAAAGACGGGCGACAGGCCGACGATCAGCCCTTGGCGATTCCCCAACTTCTCGATATTGCGGCTTAGGAATCCGGTGTATCGCGCTAGCTCGTCGCCAGTCGGATCGCGCCGCAATACTTGGGCAAAGAGCAGCACAACGACCCGTTCGATTTGATCGGCGGTTGGCGGCACACTTGCTTCGGCGATGCTCGCGAGTTCCCTCGGCGGCTTGCGTGGGCCGCGGGATTGGAGCATGAGTTCTAGTGTTTTGCGAGCATTCAGGGCGAGTTGCTCCGTTTCCGAGGCACTCACCTGGTAACGAAAGGCGTAGTCGCGAAATTCGTGGTCGCTCGTGAGGCCAAATGGTGGTGCCACGAGCGGGCTGCCGCGCGCTTCGACCTTACCCCGCAGGATACCGACGAAACCCCGAGTTTGCTCGTCCACTAGCGTGCGATAGGCAAACGGGCTGATCCGCCAGAGCCGCGCGGGCGTTGCCGCTGGCAAAGCAGGGGAGCCTGACGCGGGCGGAGCCGAAGCGGCGGGAAAGAGCAATTCGTGCGGAACGAGATTCCCCTTGCGCGGAAAATCACGATCGCTGAAGGCTGGGGGCTTCTGCCCCAAGCGAGCCATCTCGCCGCGCAGCCAGGCTACCACGGCTTCCCGCGCTTCGGCCGCTGGACGGGGTTTTTCTTCCGGCGGCATGTCGCCCGCCAGCAGCCGTTCGAGGATTTTTCCCCAAATGGCGGGATCGCCCCCGCCGGGTTTGGCCGTGGCGACGAGGTTATCGAGCTTCAACTCCCCTTCGGCCTTGGCGGCACCGTGGCATTCCAAGCAATGCTGCTTGAGAAACGGGGCAACCGTAGCGGGGAACGCATCAGCATCCGCCCTGGCCGTTGGTGCGCCAACGGGGAGGCTAGTCGTCGCCCAAACCGCGACCACAACCACGCCTCGCCGCAAAAAAACGGACATAAACAACCCCCTCGATCCGTAGGTCCCCCTGATGGGGAGCGACGCCTAGTGGTCGGACACGACCAGCGTACTGAAGATGCGCAGCCTCCAGCGGATATTGTCAACCGAATCCGGACTCAGGCGCATTCCGGGATTGGGAGTGAGCCTGAGCCGGGGAATTCAGTTGAATCGCGCTACCAAATGTCCGACCTGACCGAGTGTCGAGCGGACCGTTAGCACAACTTTGGCAGCCCGTTGAAAGCAGATTATCGCGGCGGCCGCAATGCTACTTGTCCTCGGGCTTCTTTTCCGTGTCGGCAGCCTTTTTCTTCTTGGAGTTCGCGGCTTCGCGAGCCGCTTCGACTTTGGCTTTTTGCTCGGCCGAAAGGACCGCCTCGATCTCGGCTTCGAGCGCCTTGCCGGCGGCTTCGAGTTGCTCTTTCAGGGCGTCGATGGCCTTTTGGTGCTTGGCCTGAATCTCGTAGATTTTTGTTCGCTGCTCTTCGGTGACGACACTCGCATAATAGGCAGGCAGGCGACCTTTCGGGGCCTTCGCCTCCTTCTTGGCAGCGGGTTTTTCCTGGGCCACGCCCACCTGCAAATGGCCGATGGCGGCAGACGCCAAGGGCAGGGCCAGGCCAATTACCAGCAATTTCCTCGCAAGAGACATGATGCAACTCCCAATAAGGAATGTGAGGGGGATTCTTACCGACGGCGGAAAGTTTACTGATTGCAGGGGGGAAGTCAACTTTTTCGCAGATTTTTTCCACCCCCTGTTCGGAGCGCAGTTTGACGCCGCCAGCTCGGCGAGAAACACTGAAAGCATGACGACTCGCCTGCTCGCGCTTGCTCAAATCCTGCTACTGGCCGCTTGCTGCACCGCCGCCGAATCGGAGACGGCGATTCGCCTCGGCGAGACGAAAACGTCGCGCTGGCGTATCGGCGTAGTTGTTCGCGCGCCGGCCGGCGCGGTGACGGGCATCCTCGCGACCAGCGCTGTCCCCATGGACTGGCCCGAGCAGAAAGTGACCGTCGTCGCCGAGGAAAAGTCGGCGAATGTCGATCGGCTGAGCTATCGCGTGCTCGATGGGGGCGTCAAACAGATGATCGTCAGTATTGGCAAGCTGGCGGCGGGCGAAGAGGCAGCAGCAATCGTTACCTTCGAGGTTCAAAAGAGCCAGATTTTGGAACCGTTGCAATCCGCTGGGCTTACGCCGCCGAAGCCGAGCCGCGAACTGGCGAAGTTTCTGCTTGCCAGTCCCTACATCGAGAGCGCGGACCCGCAAGTCAAGAAGTTGGCGGCTGAGATTTCCGCCGGCAGAACCGCCGGTTGGGAGCAGGCAGCCGCGCTGTTCGACTGGACGCGGACCAACGTGAAATACGAGTTCGCCGAGCAAATCAAGCCCGCGGTCGAGGCGCTGCGGGATGGTGTAGGAGACTGTGAGGAGTTGTCGTCCCTCTTTATCGCGCTCTGCCGGGCGAGCAAGATTCCGGCCCGAGCGGTGTGGGTTCCGGGGCATACCTATCCCGAATTCTACTTGCAAGACGCGCAGGGACGCGGCGCTTGGTTTCCCTGCCAGGCGGCGGGGGCGGAGCGGCAATTTGGCAGCATGGTTGAGGATCGGCCGATCCTGCAAAAAGGGGACAACTTCAAGATTCCCGAAGAGCGAGCCCCGCAACGCTATGCCAAGCAATTCCTCTCGGCGAAAAACGCGGTGGCCAACCCGGAAGTGAAGTTCATTTTGGAACGGGTAGCGGAATAGCCTGCCGTCGCCCGATATTTCCCCGCAGCGTTGCTGAATCCGGTTGTTTCCTACTTGCCGTCGGCCATGCCGTCCGCAAGAATGCGGTGAAATCCCACCGCTTCGCCGCCATCCGGCGGATTGCAAGGAACTCCCGCCATGCGTGTTTGTCTCTGGTTCGTTGCCTCGACCGCCGCCCTCACACTGGCCGCGGCGGCCAGCGCGGCCGACGCCGATTTCAGCAAGGTTCCCGCTGGCCTCAAGCCCCTCGCCGTTCCGGCTGATAATCCGCTGACCGCCGAAAAGGTGGAACTGGGTAAACAGCTTTACTTCGACAAACGGCTCTCGCGCGACGACACGGTGAGCTGCGCCTCTTGCCACGATCCGAAGCAAGGCTGGTCGAACGGCAGTGCTTTCGCCACGGGCGTTCGTGGGCAAGTCGGGGGACGCAGCGCTCCGACGATCATTAACTCCGCCTATTCCGAGTTGCAATTCTGGGATGGCCGCGCGCGACTGCTCGAAGGGCAGGCGCTCGGACCGATTGGCAACCCGATCGAAATGGACCTCCCCATTGAAGAGGCGGTGGCGAAGCTCAACAAGATTGACGGCTACAAGGCAGCATTTCGCAAGGTTTTTAACACCGATGTCACGGCGGACGGCATTGCCAAGGCGATTGCGGCGTTCGAGCGGACGGTCCTTTCGGGCGACGCTCCGTACGACCGTTTCAAGGCGGGCGATCCGGCCGCCCTGAGCGAAGCGGCCCAGCGGGGATTGAAGGTCTTTTTCGGCAAGGGGCATTGCTCGGCCTGCCACACTGGCCACAGCTTCAGTGATTTCGCGTTTCACAACATCGGCGTCGGCATGGACAAAGACGCGCCCGATCATGGCCGCTACGGCATCACGAAAGTCGTGGGAGACAAGGGTAGCTTCAAGACACCAACCCTCCGCGAGATCGCCCGCACCGCGCCTTACATGCACGACGGCAGCCAGAAGACGCTGGCCGAAGTGGTGGAGTATTACAACAAGGGGGGACACGAAAACCCTTGGCTCGATGAAGAGATCTTCCCACTCAAGCTGACCGCCCAAGAGAAAGACGACCTCGTGAAGTTCCTGGTCGAGGGGCTGTCGAGTCCGTCGTACCCCGATATCGCTCCCCCCATGCTCCCCTAAGTCGCGAGTCCGCCGGATTCGCGTTCCTCTCTCCACAACGCTTGCCTTACCTCGGAGAATTTCCCCATGATTCGCGTGTTTTCTGGAATTCTGTTCGCCCTGGCGGCCGGCATCGGGCTGGCTGTCGCGGCGGACGAAAGCAAAGTCGAAGAAGTGCTGGGGGGTCTTAGCAATCCCTGCGGCGTCGCCGTGCAGCCCGAAACCGGGCACGTGTTCGTTTCCGATAGCGCGGCCGGCCGGGTCATTCGCGTCGTCGATGGCAAGCCCGAAGACGTGATCGTCGGCTTTCCGAAGGATGTCTATGGCAAGGGTCCGATGTACGACATTGGACCCTTGGGCCTCACCTTCCTCGACAAAGACACGCTCGTGGTCGGCGATGGCGGCTACAAGGACGGCGAGGAGTACGTCCGCATTTACACCGTCCCCGCCGCCGGCAAGCCGGCCCTCGACCACGAAAAAGACGCCAAAGCCAAACTCGGCCCGCTGACCGGCACCGACGACATCAAGCCCGAAGGCAATCTCTACGCCGTGGCGGCCACCAAAGCCGCGATCTACGTCACCTGCAACGGCGACGACACCAAAGGGTGGGTTTCCAAGGCCGACATCAACGGCACCAAATTCGGCAAGCTCGAACGTCACATTCCCACCAAGGAAGCGGTCGAAGTCGATGCTCCCGTCGGCATCACCATCAGCCCGCGGGGCGACATCGTCGTCGGCCAAATGGGCGAGATCAACAAGCCCAACGATAGCTTGCTGACCTTTTATAGCGCCAAGACCGGCATGAAGATTCTGAATCTCGAAACGGGTCTGTACGACATCACGGGCCTCGCCTACTCGCCGAAAACGGGCCTGCTCTATGCCACCGACTTCGCTTGGATGTCCACCGGCGATGGCGGGCTGTTTCGGCTCGATTCGGAAATGAAGAACAGCGGTGCCGCGGTGAAGACGGTGAAGGTAGCGAGCCTCGACAAACCCACCGCCCTGGCATTCGCTCCCGATGGCACGCTCTACATCACGGTCGTCGGACCGAAAAAGGACGACGAGAATGCACCAAAGCAAGGGAAGCTGCTGAAGATTCCCGCCGGCCTGTAGGGCGTTTGCCGCAACCTTTGGCGAGATTCTTCGTCGAAACGATTAGGGGCTTGGCGCTTGGCCGGCCCCCGCCAAATCGCGCTCAATCAGCCGCATGTGCTGGGCCATCGCCGCGCGGGCGGCGAGAGCATCGCGAGCGACGATCGTCGCCAATATCTTCTGATGCTCTTCGAGGGCGAGGGCTTGCCCCGAAGCGGCAATCGTTCTCCTCCGCGATTCGAGCAACAGCTGGGCGATCGTCTCCAGCACCAGCACGAAGATCGGATTCCCCGTCGCCTCGGCCAGCAGCCGATGGAACCGCACATCGCCGATGACGGCCTGTTCCAAGCTGGTTGCCGCCGCGAGTTCGCGATTGGCCCCGGCAAGCGATTCCAGCTGCTCCGCCGTCGCCCTTTCGGCCGCCAATCCCGCGATCTCGATCTCTAGCGGGCGGCGGGCTTCCGTCAAATGAGCCAGCGATCCGGTACTTCGGCTTAAGAGGGCGTCGAGGCTCTCGATCGTGGCCTGCGGATCGGCGCGCTTGACACGCGGCCGCCGACCTTGCGTGATTTCGACGAGCCCTTGCGTCCGCAAGATGCGCATCGCCTCGCGTACGACCGTTCGCGATACGCGGAACGACTCGGCCAGTCGCCCCTCGGACGGCAACGGAGCTTCGGCGGCCAATTGCCCCGACACGATATGTGCCTTGAGCCGGCCCACCACCTCGTCCACCAAGTTGTCGCTCAGCAGCGGGGTCGCGGCGGAAAGCTGCATCGGCATGGTCTCCTTAACTTATCGTATAAGAAATTCGTTTGTCGTCAATTGACATTTAAATTGCGGAAGTCTAAAGTAATTGCACTTGTATGATAAGTTTTGCAATCGAGGTCGCCATGTGCCGCCATTTGTTGCTTGCTTTGGCCATCGCCCTGGGTTGGTGCGGTCCGCTTTTGGCCGAGGAAAAGTCCTTTGAGCGGGTCGCGGGCATCTTCGAGAAGCGTTGCCTCAGTTGCCATAGCCGCGACCAGAGGCAGGGGGGCCTCTCGCTGGCCGAGAGCACGGATGCGCTCGCGGGAGGCGAAAGTGGCCCGGCAATTGTCGCCGCCAAGCCGGCCGAGAGCCTGCTGCTGGACTATGTGATGGGCGACAAACCGGCGATGCCCAAGAGCGGGCCGCCACTCGCGGCGGACGAGATCGAGGCCATTCGGGCGTGGATTGCCGCCGGAGCGAAGTGGCCGGTCGAGACCAAGCTGCGCGACCGCAGCCTTGCCGATGCCAATTGGTGGTCGCTGCGCCCCCTCGTTCGTCCTCCGGTTCCCGCAAGCGGCGACCCGCCAGCCGCCGGCGGTAATCCGATCGATGCCTTCATTAGAGCCAAGCTCGCGGAGAATGGACTCTCCCCGTCTCCGGCCGCCGATCGCCGCACCCTCATTCGCCGGCTCTATTTCGATCTGCTCGGGCTCCCACCCACGCCGACGGCCGTGCAAGCCTTCGTGAATGACCCCGCCGAGAATGCGTACGAGCGGCTGGTGGATGAATTGCTCGCATCGCCCCATTTTGGCGAGCGCTGGGCCAGGCATTGGCTCGATGTGGTTCATTTCGGCGAAACGCACGGCTACGACAAGGACCAGCCACGTCCCCATGCCTGGCCGTATCGCGACTACGTCATCCGGGCCTTCAATAGCGACAAGCCCTACGGCCGATTCATCGAGGAGCAAATCGCGGGAGATGTGCTCTATCCGGGAACCGTCGATGGCGTCGAAGCCCTCGGTTTCATCGCCGCCGGACCGTGGGATTTTATCGGCCATGTCGAAGTGCCCGAAACCAAGATCGACGGCAAGGTCGCTCGGCATCTGGATCGCGACGACATGGTGGCCAATACCATCGGCACCTTTGGCAGCCTCACGGTGGGTTGCGCCCAGTGCCACAATCACAAGTTCGATCCGATTCCGCAGGCCGACTATTACCGGTTGCAAGCGGTGTTCGCGGCCGTGGATCGCGCCGATAAGCCCTACGACCGCGATCCCCTCGTCGCGCGGCGGCGAAGCGAGCTGCGGGCCGAGCTGGCCCGGCTGGGTGAAGCGCGTCAATCGCTCGATGCCGAGCTGGCGAAGGTGGGCGGCGCCCAGCTGCGAATCATCGACGACCGCCTCGCCGAACTCGCCATCAAGCAGCGGTCTCCCGAACGGCCTGAATTTGGCTATCACAGCCAGATTTCCGACAAGCAGGACACGATCAAGTGGGTGCAAATCGACCTCGGCAAATCGCACTCGCTCGCCCGACTCGTCGTGGTCGGCTGCCATGACAATTTCAACAGCATCGGGGCCGGCTTCGGCTTTCCGGTTCGGTACAAGATCGAAGTCAGCGACGATCCGCAGTTTCAGGCGGGGGTGAAACTGGCCCTGGACCGAACGGCCGACGACGCGGCCAATCCGGGGATCGTGCCGCACCAGGTGGAGCTGGCGGACGTTGCCGGCCGCTACGTCCGCTTCACCGCCACGAAGCTGGCCCCCCGCCTGCCGACCGATTTTAATCTCGCGCTCGCCGAACTCTCGGTCTTCACCCCCGAAGGCACGAATGTCGCGCTCGGCGCGGCGGTGACGGCGCTCGACTCGGTCGAAGCACCTATTCGCTGGCGGAAGTCGAATCTGGTCGATGGGCACTATTTCGGTCAGGCCAGCGGTATCGCCGACGAACTGTCTCGGCTGAAAACCCAGCGCGATGTCCTCCTGGCGAGCCGGTTCGATCCCCCCCTGCGGGCGCGGTTCGACAAGTTGGCGGCGGACATCGCCCAGGCCGAGCGCGAGCTGAAATCCCTTCCCCCCCAGCAGATTGTCTATGCGGGAACGGCCCATCGAGGCAGCGGAAACTTCAGGGGCACCGGCGGCCAGCCGCGGCCCATCTTCGTTTTGAATCGGGGTAACGTCACGCAGCCCGGCGATGCCGTGCTGCCGGGGGCGCTCAGTTGCCTCGACCTTCCAATAGCCGGGACCAAATCTGGTTCCGGTCCTCTGAATCCTCTGGCCGACGCGAGCGACCCGGGAGCAAGTTTGCTCCCCGCTACTCCGTTGGAACGATTCTCGGCGACATTCGATCTCCCTCCCAATCATGCCGAGGGGGATCGCCGAGCGGCCCTCGCCCGGTGGCTGGCCGATCCGCGCAATCCGCTGACGTGGCGGAGCATCGTCAATCGGCTTTGGCAACATCATTTTGGCCGCGGCATCGTCGATACGCCGAGCGATTTTGGTCGTATGGGCAGCCTGCCCACTCATCCGGAGCTGCTCGATTGGCTGGCCTGCGAGCTGCGCGACGGCGGGCAATCGCTCAAGCAGTTGCACAAACGGATGGTGATGAGCGCCACCTATCGGCAAACTTCGCTCATTCCCGCCCCGCCGACCGCCGGTTCGGATCCCGCGCGGATCGACGCCGACAATCGCTACCTCTGGCGGGCCAATCGCCGCCGTCTGGAAGCCGAAGCGGTGCGCGACGCGGTGCTGGCCATCAGCGGCAATCTTGATCCAACAATGGGTGGGCCGAGCTTCCGGGATTTCGTCATCGAGCAGCCGACGCATTCCCCCCACTATCAATATCATTTGCATGATCCCAGCGATCCGAAGTCGCATCGCCGCAGCATTTATCGCTTTCTGGTTCGCTCGCAGCCGCAACCCTTCATGACGACGCTCGACTGCGCCGATCCCTCGCTCCGCGTCGATAAGCGCAACGAATCGCTTTCCCCCTTGCAGGCGCTCGCGCTCTTGAACAATGGCTTCATGGTCACCATGAGCCGGCAGGTGGCCGAGCGAATCGCGGCGGAAGCTGGCGACCCGAGCGAGCAAGCTCGGTTGCTGTTCGCGCTCGCCTTGTCGCGCGAGCCAGCGCGCGACGAACAAGCCGCGCTCGCCTTCTACATCGACCAGCACGGACTTCCCAATGCCTGCCGGCTGGTACTGAATCTGAGCGAATTTGCCTTCGTGGACTGATTGGAGAACCATCAATGAATGCCCCTTTCACTCGCCGCGAACTGTTGGCCTCGGTTGGCCAGGGTTTTGGCTCCCTCGCCCTGGCGGCCTTGCTGGGCCAAGACGGTGCGTCTGCCGCCGCACCGCCGACTCTCGGGGCGGGGGGCGCGCTGCCAAAGTTGCATCATCCCGCCAAGGCCAAGCGCGTCGTGCAGCTCTTCATGGCTGGCGCGGCGAGCCACGTCGATCTGTTCGATTTCAAGCCCGAACTCGTCAAACGGCACGGGCAAGACAGCGATTTCGGCGAGCCGGTCGAGGCCTTTCAGAATGGCCTTGGTCCGTGGCTCAAGCCGTTGTGGGATTTTCGTCCCCACGGCCAGTGCGGCAAGCTGCTGTCGGAGCCCGTCGCCGACCTGGGAACGGTCGCCGACCGGCTGGCGTTCGTGCATAACGTCGTCGGCAAAACGGGGGTGCATAGCCAGGCCACCCTGCTGCATAACACGGGCTTTCAGTTGCCCGGCTTTCCCGGCATGGGCTCGTGGGTCAGCTATGGCCTGGGAAGCCTGAACGACAACCTGCCGACGTTCGTGGTCCTGCCCGATCATCGGGGCCTCGCCAGCAACGGCACGAAGAACTGGGATGCCGCCTTTCTGCCCGCGCAGCACAGCGGCACGGTGATCTATCCCGGCACTCCCACGCCGATTGCCGATCTCTTTCCGCACCAGCGGGGAGACTATGTCACTCCCGCCAGCGAAGCGGCGGCGCACGCGCTGTTGAGCCGCCTGAATGGCGACCATGCCGCCGCGCGCGCGGGGGATTCCCGCCTGGAGGCCCGCATTCGCAGCTACGAGCTCGCCGCCAAAATGCAACTCGCGGCCCCGGAAGCGTTGAGCCTGGCCGACGAACCCGAGCACATCTTGAAGCTGTATGGACTCGATCATGTTCCGACCACCTTTGATCGCGAAATCAACGCCCGCGAAGAGACAATCCACTTCTCGCGCAAGTGCCTGGTCGCTCGCCGGCTCTTGGAGCGCGGGGTGCGATTCGTGCAAATCTGGTCGGGCAACGACAACGGCTTTCCCCGTCGCAACTGGGATTCGCACGAAGACATTCGCCGCGACCACGGCCCACTAGCCACCGGCATGGCCCGCGGAGCGTCGGCGCTCATTCAAGATCTCGCCCAGCGCGGCCTGCTCGACGACACAATCATCCTCTGGACGACCGAGTTCGGCCGGATGCCCTCGTCGCAAGGCGGCAAGGGACGCGATCACAATCCGTATTGCTTCACCAACTGGCTCTGCGGTGGCGGCATTCGGGGGGGCATCACGCACGGACTCAGCGACCAGTGGGGCTACAAGCCGGCCGACCGCGAGCATCCCACGCAGGTGTACGACATCCACGCCACGATCTTGCACCTCTTGGGAATCGACCACACCCAGCTTGCCGTCCGCCACAACGGCATCGACCGCCGCCTGACCGACGTGCATGGGCACGTGATCCGCGAATTGCTGGCGTAGTCGGCCAGGCACCAGGCGAATGGGAACCCACCCTAATGGGTGAAACGGCGGTTCAATTAGTTATAAATAGGCACTTTTCAAGGCAATTTTCCCCCCGTTTACCGCCCCTAAGTGTTTGTGATTCAACGACTTGCAGCGATTTAATCGCGGGACGGGCGATAAGCGATCTTCATATTCCCGCCCCCCATGTTGTTCATCATTTCTGTATTTCTGTAAGCCTCCGTGCTCCGTCGAGTCCCGGTTTTCGTGTTGGGTGCTGGGTCTCAGGCCCCAGGTGAGCGTGCCAGTTTTTCCCCCAAACACCCCCACGTTCCGTGGGATTGGCACTTCAAATTTTCGAGGTGTGGGCCCCGGCATTCCCGCCCCACCCACGACGGAACGGACGGAAAGGCACTCCAAGCCCGTGCTCGAGTAATCGGTCACTCATTCAGTGCGCGACCTCACTCGCACCATGCAACTGAACCAAAATATACTATATAAACCGTTATTTGTCAAGAGTCTAATGCGCGGATTTTTCGCCCCTAGTGCTCCCGGCGGCGCGCCACTGTCTGCAGAGGAAGAGGTTGGGAGCGCCTGTTGACAGCTGCGCGCGGCGCGGCATAGTTTGGGCGCACCTGTCAAGAGTCTTCTGCAGCGAATGCTGGAGCATGCCATGCGCGCGTTTGTTTGCCTGATCGCTGGGATTGGGTTTTGTACTCTCGCCATCACCCAAGAGCCGGCCCCGGTTCTGACACCCGCCGAGGCGGCGGAGAAAATCCACGAGAAGGTCGTCGTCGAATTCGAGGTGAAATCGGCCCGCCAGGCGGAGGCCGGCTTTCTTAACTCCGCGGCCGATTTCAAGGATGCTAAGAACTTCACCGTCTTCATTCCGACCAGCGCGCTCAAGAGATTCAAGGAGGCCCAAATCGACGACGTCGCCACCCACTTTCGCGGCAAGACGATCCGCGTCGCCGGAACCGTGATGCTGTTCAAGGACAAGCCGCAGATCAAGATAGAAGACCCCGAGCAAATCGAGATCGTCGCAAAACCGTAGCCGGAGCGAATCCCTTCAGCGTTTGGCCGCCAGGCGATCTTGGAGTTGGCGGAGGGCCAGCTCGGCTCCCGCCTTGGTGAAGGGGTTTTTCTCGCCCCGAATCATCGCCTGCAGCGCGGCGACGCTCTTCTGCGTTCCTATGTCGGCCAGGATGCGGGTTGCTTCCCAGCGCGTTTGCTCGTTGGCATGCCTTAGCAGCGGAATGACCTCCTCCTCCGCGGCGGAGCCCATCCGTTTCAGGCCGCGGCTAGCCCAGGAACGGTCGTCGTCCTTTCCCATGAGCGCGGCCAGTTTGCCGGCCGCTTCCTTGCCGCCAATTCCCCCCAGGGCGTTCATCGCGTCGCGGCGGGCGCTGCTGTCGGATGAATCAAGAATCTTGTAGAGCGTCGCCAGATTCTGGGCCGTCCCCCATTTTTCGACGGCCCGCATCGCCGCCGAGCGGACCGACGAATTCCCGGTCGTGAGCAGCGGGTCGAGCAGCCCGGCGACCTCATCGCGCCTCGCGGCAACCGGCTCCAGGCGGGAAAGCTCATGCAGCGGAACAAACAGCTTGCCGAACGAGGTATCTCCCGACCGCAGCACCGCGATGATACCGTCCAAGCGGTCGCTTCCCGCGCCCGACGCGGGAGAGCCAGCCGGTGGTGGATCGCCGAAATTTCCTGGAATGAACGGGTTGGTCGGCGCAGGTGGCCGCGGCAACGACGAGGGTGCGGAGCTTGGTGGCGCGGAACTGGAGGGCAACGTGCTCGGCGGCCGGGCCGCCAACGCCCCATCCGAGATTCCTTGCAGATCGTATTCGAGGTTTGAGGTGGACGTTTCCGGAGCATCGCCGACTGACGATTTCAGCGTCAGTCGCAGCCGCATCGACTTGGGCACGCGCTGCGTGGCATCGAACGCCCAAGTTCCCGTCCCTGAAATCGTCAGCAAAGCCGGTTCGCCCGGCCGAGGAGCAGCCGCCAGTTCATACTTCTTCTCGATGTTGATCGTGCTGCTGTCGCGCCGCGTGATTCGGTATTCGCATTGCTCGATGATCGGAATCGTCACCACCTGTTGCAGCTGCGAGGGGCTAATCCGGCCGTATCCGGGGCGGCGAAACCCCGGCAAACCGGCGGGACCACCCGCCGAACCGCCCACCGGAATCGAAACCGAGGCGATTCGCCGCACCTCCCAACTATCCTTGTTTTCCATCGGCAGCCGCTCGAAGACGAGCGCGGCGAGCGACGTGGTCGGGATTTTCGCGTCGTCGTCCCCCTCTTCCGAGACGACCTGTCCCGAGGTGGTCGCAATGACCTGCCCGTTCGCCGAGCCGGTGCCGCCGGTCCCTGACCAATTGCCCGCGAACGAGAGCACGCTTTTGCCGCCATCTTCTGGACCGGACATGGACAGCTTGAGATAAGCGACGGACGGGGTCACTTTCCGGGCCAAATCGGGACCAGAAAGCTCGACCGCCGACACCCCGGCTGTATTGACGACCCCCTTACTTTCGAGCAGGCGGCGGGCGTCGTTCGCGGGAACGGTGAATCCCACTTCGGAGATCGATTCGCCGAAGAGCCCCGAGCTGACCACCCCCACCACGTCTCCCCGGCTGTTCACGAGCGGACCGCCACTATTGCCGGGGTTGATGCTGGCATCGACCTGCAGGATTTTGTCGCCCCCTTTGGTCATCACGCCGGCGATGCTGCCGCGGGTGATTTTGACGCTGGTTCCCAGCACATCCGACAGCGGATAGCCGACCGCCCGCACTTCCTCGGCCAGTTGCACGGCGTCGGAATTTGCCAAGTGCAAAGCCGGCAGGCCAGTCGCCGGGATGCGAACCAAAGCCAGGTCGCGGCGCGAGTCGAGCCCGACCACCGTGCCGGGGTAGGTGCGGCCCCCCAATTCGACCTCGATCTTGGAAACCCCTTCGACACAGTGGGCACATGTGACCAAGAGCCCCTGACTATGCACGACGAAGCCGGTCCCCGAACCTTCGCGGTCCCCTTCGGCCGCGTCGGCGGTAGCGGCGCGGGCGGTGGCGGCCGGGTTGAGGCTATAAGTGACGGAACCGGTCGAGAAGGAACTTCCGCCATCGCGCCGCGCGGAGAACCGATACTGATAGCTCTTTCCCACTTGCCAGCCATAGGCCAGCGACGTCTGGCTGCTGACCGGGGGGAGGCTGGCGACATTGGCTCCGCCGGCGGGGGGAGCGGCGGAAAAGGGGTTGCTGAAGGTCGGCAACAAACTCGCTGGCTTCGTGGAGGTGGAGGGATTCGCCACCGGTGTCGAATTCGGTGCGGCGGCCGCCGGGACTTGGGCGACGGGCTCCGGGTCTTTCTTCCCCAGCGAGAGCGTGATGATCATGATGACGACGAGCACGATCGCGCCCCCCGCCACCGCCACGATGCCAAACACAAGACCGTTCATCCGCGCCTCGCCCGGCGCGACGGGTGGGGCAGTGGCGGCAACTGGCCCCGGCTGGGGAGCATATTGGGCGGGCTGGCGAAATGGTGCGGCGGCCTGCGCCGGCGGGACAAACTGCGGCTGTGGGGCGGACTGCCGTGGGGCGTACTGCGGCAGTGGTTTCGCCACCGGCATTTGCGGAGCAGGGGCCGCCGGATGCGGGCGCGGCGTGGGTGCGGCCGGGGCTGCCGCCGGTGGCGGGGCGACTTGCTGTGCCCCAAAAATATGGCTGCATTTTGGGCAGCGAACCGGCGTCCCTGCCGCCGGAACATACCGAACCGGCAAGTGCGACTTGCAGGCCGGGCAGAATAAGAAAAGCTGCGACACCCTTAGACTCCCGCAATTGAGGCATTCTTCGGGCGAAATCCGGCCCCCTCATTAGGAGCAGGAGAGGAGTACCGGTTTTCTACCACCCCCCACCCCAAAAGAAAGCATTTCGGCCGGAATCGCGATGGCCCTCCCAGCTTCCTCCCCTCGCGCGCCTTGACCCCGCTTTGTGTGGGATGTTATAAGCGCTCTTAGGAACAGTCATTCGAGCGTCCGTTGCCGGGCCTGGATATTCATCCACCTGGCCGACGCCGTCGGTGCGTGCCAGCGGAAAGGGCGCTCGATGAGCTCCGTTAGTGATTGGCAACCGCGGGCGATGACCGGCATCACCATTCGTATTCTCGACGGCGCTGACCGCGGCCGCGTTTTTCAAAACCTCAGCGCGCCGATTACGGTCGGACGCGAAGAGGGAAATACGATCCAGCTGAATGACGAGCGCGTCAGCCGGTTTCACATCAAGATTCAGGAAGACCACAACCGCCTCGTCATCACCGACCTCGAAAGCACCAACGGCACCAAGGTCAACGGCGAAGACGTGCAGCTGCGCATCTTGCGCTATGGCGACATGATCGCCGTCGGCCGCAGCGTGCTGCTGTTCGGCTCGCGCGAGCAAATCGCCCAGCGGCTGGCCCACTTGCGGAGCGACGAAAACGAAGCGAGCCGCACCGCCGATCCGGAACATTTGGAGCGCGTGGCCCAGGTTTCGTCGCTCGATTTCGAGCTCAATTGGAGCGACGACTGCGACGTGCAGGCCACGATTCGCGCTCTCGAGCCACCGGAGCTGCCCGAACGGATGTCCCCCGGCCAGGCGGCTCAATTGGCCGAGTTGCTCGAATTTTTGCACCTGCGGCTGCGAAACCTGATTGGGGCCGTGCAGGTTGAAGGTAAAGCGGAGAAGGTCGTCCTCGATGTCCGCCAGTGGCAAGCCTTGCTCGATCTGCAAGGGCGGGTCTCGGAGTACTTGCGGAAAGTCGGCGACCGCTAACCGCGTTCTCATCGGGCGATTCCGGTGATGGCATTCGTCCTCACGCTCGTATTCGCGGCCGGTCCGGTCGATTTCGACACGGAAGTGCTCCCAGTGCTGACCAAGGGGGGGTGCAATGCGGGGGCGTGCCACGGCGCGGCGGCGGGGCGCGGAGGCTTCAAGCTGTCGCTCTTCGGTGGTGATCCGGCCGCCGATTGGCGGGCGATCGTGCAAGAGCTGGAAGGCCGCCGCGTCAACCTCGCCCATCCTCATCGCAGTCTGCTACTGCAAAAACCAACCCTCCTCGTCGATCACGAAGGGGGAGAACGCTTTTCCGAGAATAGCCCCTTCGCCCGGCTGCTGAGCGATTGGATCGCCGCCGGCGCGCCGCGCGGGCTGTCGCGCAGGCTGTCGCGCGTGGAAATCGAGCCCTCGACGGCGGTCGTCCCCAATCCGCCCGCCGAGCTGAAGCTGCAAGTGAGTGCCCATTTCGACGATGGTTCGGAACGCGACGTCACTCACCTCGCGGTCTATGTGCCCGCCGATCCTGCTGCGACCCGCGTCAGCGATCTGGGCGAGATTTCGGTGCAACGACCCGGCCGCCATGCCGTGGTGGTTCGCTTTTTGACGGACGTTCAAGCGATCCAAATCACGGCCCCTTTTCCGCTCGCTGGGCCTGCTCGCGATCCTCCGGCGACCGCTTCGCACTGGATCGACCGCGAGATCGATACCACGCTGGCCGAACTGCGCCTGCCACGTGCGCCGCGGGCCGACGACGCCACCCTGCTGCGGCGCATCACGCTCGACCTGACTGGCCGCCTCCCCGCGCCCGACCGCGTGCGGGGCTATTTGAACGACGGCGATCCGGATAAATTCGCCGCCGAAGCGCGGCGGCTCCTCGCGTCGGCCGAGTTCAGCGAATACTGGACCTACCAGCTGGCTCGCTGGCTGCGCGTCCGGACTGGCCCCAATGATGAGGAGTCCACCCGCGTGTATCACGCCTGGCTTCACGCCCAAGTTCGCCGCGACCAGCCACTGAACAAGCTGGCGGCCGAGCTGCTCACCGCTACCGGCCCGACGCGCGAAGTCGGCCCGGCGAGCTTCCATCGCACGGTTGGCGATGCCCGCGCCGAAGCCGAGCATGTGGCCGAGTCGCTGTTGGCGATTCGGTTGCGGTGCGCGAATTGCCACAATCATCCGCTCGACCGCTGGACGCAGGACGACTATCACGGCCTGGCCGCGATCTTCGCCCGCCTCGACCGCGGCCCGGTGGTGTCGATTCGCTCGACCGGCGACGTGATCCATCCCCTCACCGGTGAGCCGGCGATTCCTCGCATTCCCGGCGACCGCGATTTGCCACCCGAAATGGCCGGCCGGCAAGCCTTCCTCGCCGATTGGGTCGCTGATCCGGCTAATCCCTATTTCGCGCAGGCCTGGGCCAATCGGCTGTGGCAATCGTTGCTGGGGCGCGGGCTGGTCGAGCCGAGCGACGACCTCCGCCCGACCAATCCCGCCTCGCACCCCGCGCTCATCGCGAAACTGGCGCGATCCTTCGCCGCGCACGATTTCCGCCTCCGCCCCCTCCTGCAAGAAATCCTGTTGTCTGAGGCGTATCAACGCAGCGCGAGCCCGCCGAAAGGCGCCGAACACGACGACCGCTTCCACTCGCACGCCCTCGCCAAGCCCCTGCCAGCCGAAGTGCTGCTCGACGCGATCAGCGATGCGACGGGAATTCCCAGCCAGTTTCGCGACTCGATTTCGGCCCTCCGCCGCGAGCCCGCTTCGCCCCAGCCGGCCGGAACGCGGGCGATCGCGCTCTACACGCCGCAACTCGCCGCCGAAGCGCTCGGTCCGCTCGCTGGATGTACCAATCCCGCTCGCTGCTCCGGTGCCGATATCCCCCCGACACTCGATGATCTGGCCGTGCAACTGCACTGGCTGAATGGCCCACTGGTGAACGCCAAGCTGGCGGACCGAGCCAACGCTTTTCACCAACTGGCCGCCAGCCCGATTTCGACCAAAAAGCTCATCGAGGAATACTACCTCCGCACCCTATCGCGGCTGCCGAGCGCGGCCGAGGCGAAATTCTGGCACGCCGAGCTCGCCGGCACGGGCCGCGAAAAGAAATGCGAAGATTTCGCCTGGAGCCTGCTCGGCAGTCGGGAGTTTGTCAGCAATCACTAGTCGCCGCGATCCACGGAGGAACTCAACATGCTCGAATCCACCCAAACTTCGCGTCGCACGTTTCTGCGCGTCGGCGGCTTGTCGGCGTTGGGTCTGGGCTTGTCGCAGTGGCTTGCGCTGCGCGGCCGCGCGGGCGAGAGCGGCGCGAAGCCAGCAGCCAAAGCCCGACGCTGTATCTTGATCTGGCTCGACGGAGGACCGAGTCATCTCGAAACGTTCGATCTCAAGCCCGCCGCTCCCAGCGAGGTTCGCGGACCTTTCCGCCCGATTCGCACCAACGTTCCCGGCATCGAAATCGGCGAGCACTTTCCCAGTCTCGCCCAGCGCATGCAACACGCGGCGATCCTCCGCTCGGTCACTTCCCCCTTGGGGGAGCACAACCTGGGAGCGCGCTATCTCCTCACCGGCTATCCGCCGACGCCGGCTCTCGAATATCCGAGCCTCGGAAGCGTCGTCGCTCATCTCGACCAGCGAAAGCTCCCCCTACCGCGGCACATCGCGGTCCCCAATTTCGAGGTCGGCGGGCAACGCTTCGGCGGCAATGGCTATCTCCCCCTCGCCACGCGGCCGTTCGAGGTGGGAGGCGACTCGACTCGCCCCGATTTTCAGATTCGCGATTTGACCGCGTTCCCCGGCCTTTCCGACACGCGCCTCGCGCGCCGCCAAAAGTATCTCACCGCGCTCGAATCGTTTAGCCGCTCGGTCGAAACCGCCTCTTCCCCACCGGGCGGCCCGTTCGAGCAGGCGTACCAGCTGCTCGCCTCTCCCGCCGCGAAAGAGGCCTTTGATTTGTCGCGCGAGTCCGACGAAACCCGCGCCCGCTATGGCCCCCGCGCCATCGGCCAAAGCGCCCTCGTCGCCCGCCGGCTGATGGAGGCCGGCGTGCCATTCGTGACGATCAACTACCCCGGCTGGGACACGCATCAAAATCTGGATGTCGCGCTGGCGGCCGGATTCACCGGCGCAAAAACGCCGGTGGGCCTCATTCCCTCGCTCGATCTGGCCCTCTCCGCCCTGCTCGACGATCTCGCGGCGAGCGGCCTGCTCGCGGAAACGCTCGTCGTCGTCATGGGAGAGTTCGGTCGGACACCCAAGCTCAACACCACCGCCGGGCGCGACCATTGGCCCAGGGTCTTCAGCGTCCTCCTTGCCGGCGGCGGCATCCGCGGCGGCCAGGTGATTGGTGCGAGCGACGCCACCGGCGAAAGTCCCCGCGATCGCTCGATCACTCCCGCCGACCTCGCCGCCACTATCTTCACCCTCCTCGGCATCGACCCGCGCGCCACCCTGCACACCCCCGACGGCCGCCCCGTCGAAATCAACCGGGATGGCACCATCATCGGCGAACTATTGGCCTAGCGACTGCCACCGCGGCGATCTCGTCGCCTTGGCCCAAGAAACCCGCCGAAAATCGTGGTTCATCCGCCGGCTGGCGCCGGCTATACTGATTGTTTTGGGGCACTTCTCGCGAGACCGCTCATGCCGCCGCGCCCACTGCTTGTCCCCCTGCTGGTGTTTGCCTGGATAGCCCCCGCCGCGGCGCTCGACTACATCACCATCGATCAGGCCGGTCGCAAGACCGAAATCGCCGGGCAGATCGAGGTCGAGGCCGAGGATGGCGGCGTCATGCTTCTCGCGCGCGATGGAGTGCTGTGGCCCGTTCCCAAGGAAGAACTCCTGGGCCGCCGCAAGGACGAGCTCCCCTTTGCCCCGCTTAGCCGCGACGAACTTTCGGCCGCCCTGCTTGCCGAATTGCCCGCCGGCTTCAAGGTGCATCACACCAAGAACTACCTCCTCTGCTACAACACCTCCTCGGTCTATGCCCAGTGGGTCGGCGGGCTCTACGAGCGGCTGTTTGCAGGGTTTTACAACTTCTGGTCGCGCAAGGGGATCGAGCTCTCTCCTCCCAAGTTTCCGCTGGTCGCCATCGTCTTTGACAGCCGCGAGGCCTACGCCGCCTTCTCGCGGCATGAGCTCGGCGATGCCGGCCAGTCGATCATCGGCTATTACAGCCTCCGCTCGAACCGGATGATCATGTACGACCTCACCGGCTTCGAGGAGCTGAAGATCGTCGGCGATCGCGGCAGCACGACCGCCCGGATCAACGCCATTCTCTCGCAGCCCGCCGCCGAGCGAACGGTGGCCACCATCGTTCACGAAGCGACCCACCAGTTGGCCTTCAACAGCGGCCTGCAGGCCCGTTTCGCCGACATTCCCTTCTGGGTCAGCGAGGGGCTGGCGATCTATTTCGAGTCTCCCGATCTGGGCAGCACCAAGGGGTGGCGGCGGATCGGCGCGGTCAACACCGTCAATCTGCTGAATTTTCGCAAGGGGCTCCCCACGCGCCGAGCCGACGCCTTCGCCACGCTGCTGGCCGACGACAAGCAATTTCGCGACCCCACGACCGCGGCCGATGCCTACGCCCAGGCCTGGGCTCTCAACTACTTCCTGCTGCAAACGCGCTCCGCCGAATACTCCAAATACCTCCAGTTCATCGCCGGCCACAAGCCGCTGGTGACGGTCGAACCCGCCGAGCGAATCAAGCACTTTCAGGCCCATTTTGGCGACGATCTGGCTCGTCTCGAAGCCGAGTTTCTGCGGTTCATGCGCGGCGTGAACTGAGAGCCTCCACCGCCACGCCCCGGCGCTTGCTAGCAGCGGCCGGCCAGGCGGTGCCCGCGGTTGGCCCCCTTCCGCCGGCGGCCGAACTCCCTTGTTCCGATAGCACGCCGCCGCTATAGTCCGCCGCTTCCATCTACCCGGCTGTCCCGACATCTCCCCAAGGATGCGGCGGTGCGTTTGTCTTTCTGCCTGCTCGCGATCCTCGTCTTGGCCAGCAGCGCCGCGCTCGCGCGCGGGCAAGCCCGCTGGCCCGACGAGCGCCAGGCGGGGCCCCTCTGGTGTCATGCCGATTTTTCGCTCGCCGGGCAGGAGCCGCTCCTCGACGAGCTGACCTTGCTGCAAGCCGACCTGCAGGAGGTTCTCGGCGCACGGCGAACGCGCGAGCCGGTCCACCTGTTTCTGTTTCAAACCAAGGCGACCTACCAAGGCTACCTGCGGCAGTACTTTCCCCGCGTCCCCTATCGCCGAGCGCTCTACATCAAGGCCCGCGGGCCGGGCATGGTGTTCGCTTTTCAGGGGGAGGATTTCGAAATCGACGTGCGGCACGAATGCACGCACGCCCTGCTGCATGGGTGGTTGCCGACCGTCCCCCTTTGGCTCGACGAGGGGCTGGCCGAATACTTTGAGGCCCCGCGCGACGCGCGCGTGGGACAAAATCCGCATCTGGAGACAACCCGGGCGCTTGTTCGCTCCGGCCAATTGCCACGCCTCGAAGAGCTCGAATCGCTGACCGACATCGAGCAAATGGGGCGCGACGAATATCGCGACGCCTGGGCCTGGATTCACTGGATGTTGCACGGTCCACCCGCCGCCCGCGACGAGCTGCGCAGCTATCTTGCCGACCTCGCCGACGGCGGCGACATCGGCCCCCTCAGTCGCCGATTGCGCCGGCGCATCCCCAGCCTCTCTGCCACCGTGGCCGAGCACTTCCGCTAGCTCGAAGCCCAGCCGGCGGCAAATTGCCATCGATCTTCTGGGCTTTCTATTACTATTCTTATCAGCTTTTTGCGCCCGTTGTGCGCTCGCAAAAATCATCGTAACTCGTTCTCTGAATTGCACTTGCGTCATAATACCCCCCGCTTGGGCTGATAAGTCTTCTTCATATTTCGGCTCCCGTTTCCCGCTGCCGCTTCACAGCGCAGCGACATCGCGGCACGCCGCCGGATAGACTCAAATGTATAGATGCATGGCGTACTGAAATTATTCCCCCTCCGTCGCGATTTTTCCCGGAATTGCTCCCCCGGCAGGAACGGGATGCCGCGGCAAATTGAAATTGGGGGACTTCCGCCAACCTGATAAGCTAGGCGGGGCAAGTTGCCGAGTGTTGGCATGGATAATCGATTTCGCTTCCTGCGGACCGCTTTGATGGGCACGATTCCGCGCTACATCCTGCACGACCTCCTGATCTGGTTCACGCTGTTGGTCGTGGGGCTGACCGTGCTGATGGTCGTCATCCTCGTCGGCAGCGAAGCCTGGCGGATGAATCTCGGCCTCATGCCCACGCTGCGGCTGATTCCGTTCGTCGTGCCGCAAGCGCTGGTGTTCGCCGTGCCGGGGACGATCCTGTTCACCGTCTGCCTCGTGTATGGACGGATGAGTGCCGACAACGAAGTGATCGCGGCCAAATCGCTGGGCATTCACCCGCTGTCGCTGCTGTGGCCGGCGATGATGCTGGCGTTTTTGCTCTCTGCCGTCTCCGTGGTGCTGAACGACGTCGCCTTCTCCTGGGGTCATGCCGGCGTGCAGCGGGTAGTGCTGCAATCGGTCGAAGAGATCGCCTATGGGATGCTCCGCACGCAGCGGTCGTATGCGAACCCGCGATTCTCGATCATCGTGAAAGAGGTCGTCGGGCGCAAGCTCGTCCGCCCGATCATGAATTTTCAGCCCAACAACGAAATGCCGGCGTTCACCCTCTCGGCCCACGAGGCGGAGCTGAAATCGGACCTCGAGCGCAATGTGCTGATGCTCATTCTGGAAGACTGCGAAATCGACACCGGCGATGGCCTGCGGAGCGTGCTGCCCGGCACGACGGTGCAAGAAATTCCGCTGCACTATGCCTCGACCAAACAACTGAAGGAAGACAGCCCGGCCCACTTGCCGATGTGGCGCTTTCGGGCCGAAATTCCGGCCCAGGAGGCGACGATTCGCCAATTGGAGCAGGCCCTGGCGGCCGAAACGGCAATGTCGTTGGTCACGGGGGATTTGCCCGCGCTCGACGAGGAAATCTGGAGAGGCCGCCGCAAAACGCTGGCCGACGCCAAGACCCGCCTCGCCCGCCTGCGGACCGAACCATATCGCCGCTGGGCCAGCGGCTTTAGTTGCCTGTGCTTCGTGATGGTTGGGGCGCCGCTGGCCATGCTGTGGCGCAAGGCGGACGTGATGAGCACCTTTGGCCTCTGTTTTGGGCCGATTTTGTTCGTCTATTATCCGCTGCTCATTGGGGCAATGGACCGGGCCAAGGCGGGCGCGATGCCACCCTATTCGGTTTGGGCGGCCAACTTGCTGCTGGCCGGCATCGGCATCTTCTTGCTGAAACGGGTGATTCGCTACTAACGGGCGAGGTCGAAATGCTGGCGCACGCGCTTCGATGTTGGCCGCTGGCCGCCCTGTGGCTCGCCGCGGTGGCCTCGAATAGCCACTTATCCGCCGCTGGAATCGTCGAGTCGGGAGTCGTGCGTTTCGGGCCGACCGCCGGCGAAGCAATCATCGCCGAGCGGTTTCGCCTGGCGGCGCACTCCTTTGAATGGCGTGCCGAGCGGGTCGCCGCCGATTCCCCGACAGTGGAAGTGTGGGAAGTCACCTTTCCCTCGCCCGTCGTCACGGCCGAGGCTCGCAACAATACGGTACACGCCGAATACTATCGCCCGAAGCGGGGTGGACAGCGGCCGGCGGTCATTGTGCTGCACATTCTCGGGGGTGATTTTCCATTATCGCGGGCGTTCTGCAACTATTTTGCCCAACATGGCGTGGCGGCGCTATTCGTGAAAATGCCGTACTACGGCCCGCGGCGCGATCCGGCGAGTCCGCGGCGAATGATCTCGATTCACCCCGATGAATCAGTCGCCGGCATGACGCAGGCGGTACTCGACATTCGCCGGGCCACCGCCTGGCTCGCCGCCCGCGACGAAGTCGATCGCGAGCAACTCGGCATCTTTGGCATCAGTCTGGGGGGAATCACCGGAGCCCTCGCGGCGGCGATCGAGCCCCGGCTGCAAAACGTTTGCCTGCTGCTGGCCGGTGGCGACTTCAGCCAGGTGCCACTCGATTCGCCCGAACTGCGGAAGGTGCGCGGCAAGCTGCCGATTGATTTTCCCGACAAGCAAGAGCTGGCGAAGCAACTGGCGGTGGTCGATCCGATTACCTACGGTGCCGGGGCTCGCGGCAAGCGGATCTTGCTCTTGAACGCGACCGATGACGAAGTCATTCCGCGGGCTTGCACGTTGTCGCTGTGGCGGTCGTTTGGCGAGCCGGAAATCGTTTGGTATCCCGGCGGGCACTATTCGGTGGCGCGGCATCTGTTCAGCGCGCTCGACCGGGTGGGGCGGTTCTTCGCCACCACCGCCAATGCCAGCGCCGCCCTTCCGCTCGACAAGGCCGCCGCGCCGATAGTCATCGATGGCCGGCTCGACGATGCCGTTTGGCAAGCAGCCCAGCCGATTGTCGTCAATCATCGACATGGAAAGGCGGGGGTGCTGACCAATCCGCCCCCGCTGGTGGCTCGGCTGGCGTGGGACGAGCGCTATCTCTACTTCGGCTACGAAGTTCGCGACCGGGATCTGATCGTCGTGCCGACGGGTCGCGAAGCAGGTCCGCCCGGCAATCGCCGCCCGACGAGCGAGGAATATTTGCCCGAAAAGCGGCTCGATCTGGTCGAGCTCTTTGTTTCCCTCGGCAGCCGGGAGGAGTTCTGGGAAATTCATCATGCCGCGGGGAATCAGCTGAATAATAGCTGGTGCCAGGTTCCTCCGACCGAAACTTGGGCCGCCCAGGGGAAGGCCCGCTATGGCGACGTGAAATTCGACCGCGAGCGGTATGTGGGGGACGACGGCGGGGCAACCCTCGCCCGCGCCGTGGCCTTACTCCCCAAGGCCGACGGCAGCCCCTCGACGATCAACCAATCTGACGACGAAGACACCGGATTCACCGGCGAGATCCGCCTTCCGTGGCGCGGCCTGGGAATCGCCGAGCAGCATCGCCGGGCCGATGGCAGCTACGATCTGGCGGGGATGGAGTTGCCGATTCTGGTGGCCGATTTGCATGGCGACCGCGGAGAGGCGGTCTATCACTCGTCGGCCGAGCTGCCGCTGCAAATGTTCCATTTTTCCGTGAGTCGCTGGCCCAAGTATCGGCTGGTCGAGCGCGATTGAACCAGGCGCGCTGGCATCAGTCCCGCCGGGATTAGGCCCGCTTCTTCTTGCGCAAAATGCCGAGCGCGTCTTCGATGTCTTTGCGGAGCGCGGTCGTTTCGTATTTCTCCATCACCTTGACCCTGAGGAGCGGCAGCCCGGCGGCCGTGAGAGCGAGATTCACGAACCGGGCGCGGCCGGGGCGAGTGAGGTGCGACTGGCCATCTTCGAGCTCGATCGCCAGCTTCACTTCCAGCGTTTCGTAGTCGCAGAGCACGAAATCGAGATGCACCCCCTGGATGCGGCTTTGCCACGACTGGAACTTGCGGGTTCGCGGCCGCACCTTGATGATGTCCGAGAGGCGAATCTTCGAGAAAATCAGCCAGTCCTCGCGCACGGCCGATTCGAGCGTGCGGAGGAAGTTGATTTCGGGGGGGGTGAGCAGGATGCCGCGGCGTTCATAGGGCGGCGGCCCATCGCGCAGCGCGAGCATCGCCCCGATGACGACCACTAGCGCCAGCGCGGCGAAGGAAATCAGCGGCCAGTTTTCGGCGAGGAAGGGCATGGCATGTCCGCGGTCTTCGCTTGCCGCCGTGAGAGGTTGGCCCGGCCGCCAAGGTTCGGGCGAGTCGGCAGCAAGTCGTTATCCAGTATCGGAAGGGCCGCCAATTCCCCTTGAAACGATCAACGTTGGCTGATGGTCTGGCCAACAAGGGGTGCGGATCGCGCCGTTGGGCCGAGTCAGGAGGGTTGTGCGGGTTGGCGGGGATATACGATCTGGCGCGCCAATCCGGTGGCTAGGTCGCACGGGCAAGAATTTTCGCGCCACTTTGCTCGGCCTGGTACGTTTCGGCAATTGCCCGCGGTGGCGGGCAACGTAAGGTTGTCGCGGGTCTCTTCGTTTCCAGGCGGAATCATCGTGACGCAACTCTCCACTCTCGACGGCGCCGGGATCGCCCACTTCACCGTGGCGCCGCCCGTGGAAAGCCATGCCGCTAGCCTGGCTCGGCTGGCGGCCGCGCTGCGCAACGCTTTTGGCGTGGCCTTCACGCTGTGGGATGCCGCCAGCGGCGAAATTTTGCACGCCTCCGTGCAGCAGCCCGGCAGCAATGATCCGCTGCGGGGGCAACTCGCTCGCGCGGCGCATGGCGGCGAAGCGCAATTCATTGCCGACGAAGATTGTCTGCTCCTCTTGGCGATTCCGCTCGCCGCGCCGGGCCTCGCGCCGGTGGTGGCGACCGGGGCGTTCGCGACGCGCCCACTGACCGATGGGGAGTCGCCCGCCGGCGCGGCGGCACTTTTGGGACTCGACGAAACCAAGGCGGCGGCCTGGCTGCGGCGGCAAACTTGCTGGTCGGCCGATGCCTTGCTCCGGCTGGCGACGGCAGCCCAGGCGCAAATCGCGGCCGAATTGCGGGCGGAGCAGCTTACGGGCGAAGTCGAAAAGCTCTCGAACAACCTCGCCACCACCTACGAAGAAATCTGCCTGCTGCACGGGCTGACGCAGAACCTCCGCATCCAAAGCGACGAAGAGCAATTCTGCACCATGGTGCTGAATTGGCTGCTCGATTGCCTGCCGGCCCAGGCGGCGGTCATTCAACTGCTGCCGGTCGCCAAGGATGGGCAGATCACCTATAAGGCCCGCACCAAAAGCGTGTTGATGACCGCCGGCCAGTGCCCGCTCAATAATCAGCAGTTCTCGCGTTTGATGGAGCACTTGAACCTCGAAGCCGGCTGCGGGCCGCTGGTCGCCAATGACCACGTCACCAGCCGACCCGGTTGGCCCATGCCCGAAGTGCGGCAGGTGGTCATCGTGCCGATGGCCGAAGGGGAGCGGGTTTTCGGCTGGCTGGCGCTGGTCAATCATAGTCGCGACGGCGAATTTGGCACGGTCGAGGCAAGCCTGCTGAATTCGATTGGGGCGATGCTCGGCATCCATAGCGCCAATCGCGATCTTTATCGCCAGCAGTCGGAATTCTTGGCCAGTGTCGTGCGGGCCTTTAGCTCGGCGATCGACGCCAAGGATCCCTACACCTGCGGCCATAGCGACCGCGTGGCCCGCATCGCCGTCCGCCTCGCCAAGGAGATGGGCTGCGATCCGGAACTGTTGCATACGCTCTACATGGCGGGCCTGCTACACGACGTCGGCAAGATCGGCATCGACGATTCCGTCCTTCGCAAGCCGGGCAAGCTAACCGACGCCGAGTTTCAGCACATCAAGCAACATCCCGAGCTGGGGTATCGCATTTTGGCCGACATGTCGCAGCTCGCCGCCGTGCTCCCCGCCGTACTGCATCACCACGAACAGTGGGATGGCCGGGGCTATCCGTTCCGCTTGCAGGCCGAGCAAATTCCGCTCATCGCCCGGATCGTGGCGGTGGCCGACGCCTACGACGCCATGACCAGCGACCGCCCCTATCGCCAGGGGATGCCGGTCGAAAAGGTGGACGAAATCTTCAAGGCCGGCGGCGGCAAGCAGTGGGATCCCGAAGTGATCGCGGCGTACTTCTCGGCCCGCGAGGACATTCGCGAAATCGCCCAGAATGAACGAGCAAACCTCACGCTCGACGTGCAGCAATGGTCGTAGCGTTGCTGGCCGCGAAACTGCCCGCCGCCCGGCCGCATCCGCCAATTCGCGACGCTATTTGCTCGTCAGCACGACGCGCCCATCCCAATTGGCGGGGGGCGTTTGCCGTTCTTCGATGTGCTTGAGCAAGAACTTCGCCGGGCCATCGTCCGCCTGGCAGGGCTTTTGCAGCGCCTTTCGCGCTTCCCGCCAATCGCCGCGCACAAACGCCTCTTGCGCCACTTCGTATAGCTTCACCAAATTGCCCGGCAGCGATTTGGAATTGCTGGCGGGAAGCATCAGTTCATACACCCGTACGGCCTGTCCCATGCCGGCGGGCTGAATCGCGGCGATGAAGCGAATCCGGTCGGCCAGCGGGCTTTCAGTTTCGGCCAGCACGTCGTAGCAGCGCTGGTCGAGCAGAATCGAAGCGCCAATTTGCTTGGTCATCGATTCGAGTCGGGCCGCCAGATTGACCACCGGCCCAAACACGCCGATTTTTCGCTGATCGTCGGTCCCCAGCATCCCCGCGACCACCGGTCCCGCCGCGATGCCGATGCCGCAGGCGAAATCGGCGAGCGGGCCGTGCCCTAGCGACTTTTGCAGGAATCGCTCGCGGAGCGTATCGGCCGCCTGACACGCCGCCTTGACCGAATCGGCCAGCCGGCCGCCGCTCTGATCGGGATGGGGCCAGCCCCAAAAGCCCATGGCGGCATCCCCTTGGAAATCGCCGATGCTGCCATACTGGTTGGTGATCGCCTCGGTCATCACGCTGAGCGCGGCCTTGATCCGCTCCCAGGCGGACAGGAGATCGCCCGCCTGCTTCTCGGCGAATTTCGACGAGCCCCGCAAATCGCAAAACAGCACCGCCGCTTGCGCCTGCTCGGTTTTGAAGACCTCGGCCGGGCCATGCCGCAAGATCAAATCGCGAATCGGCTTGGGAAAAAACTCTTGCATCCCGCTGCGGCAATGCTTGAGATCATGCAGTTTGCGAACCGATTGCACGATGCACGCTACCACGGCCAAGAGCGCCAGATGATCTTCGGGCAGGGCCAGCGGCTCCCCCGGATTGCTGGCCGGCGCGGTCGAGCCGGAAAGATAGATCGCAAATTCGCCGTCGGTCTCTACATCGCAGACCACCGGCGCGCAGGCGGCCCAAGCCGCGCCCGGAACCGATGGATAGGTGCGGCCCGGCTTCGAGCCCCAGCGATGCGCGGCGATCTGCTGCACGCGGCA
>JANRLS010000026.1:0-11088 GCA_033762315.1 Pirellulaceae bacterium | reverse complement strand
CCTGTGGATTCCCACCGCCAGCGTGCAACACTACATCCCGCCGGAGCGGATCAACCTGCCCTATCTGATTCGCTTTTTCGATGGCATGGGAAAGACCGACTTCCAGCACGAAGTGGTCGAGGGGCGCGTTCCTCGCACCATTCGCCGCAAGCGCCGCAAAGTAGCCCGCCGGGCGATCACCGGCCGCATCGGTGCCGCCGCGCTGCGACTGTTGCCGATGACCGGCAATCGCTGGGTGCGGGCCCGCCTGCAAGCGGCCCGCGATTGGGCTTATTCCGAGGCTTGCAAGCAGGCTCCGGCCCGGGCAGCCTGAGCCAAAGCCGCGAGACTACTACTTCTGCCCCTTTGGCAGCGGATGGTCGGCGAAAAACTCCCAGATCGTCTCGTTGATGTTCGCCGTTTCGGCCCACGAATGCCCGAGGCCGGCCACCTCGACGTACCGCACTTCGTGCCCCTCGCGCTGGTATTTGTCCCGGTTTTCGCGGGCGAACTCGACCGACAAGAGCCGGTCCTGGTCGCCGTGGATAATCAGCACCGGGAACTTACGCTCGGCACGTACGCCCAACAGCGTTTGCAAGCCCAGTGGGCCGGAATGCGAGGCGACGGCCGCGACAATCTTCGACCGCTCTTTGCCTACCAAATGGGCGAAGTACCCGCCGTTCGACATGCCGACGAGATAGATCCGCTCGGCATCGACCTTGTATTCGGCCTGCAATTTCGCAAGCAAGGCATCGAAAAAGGCGAGGTCGCTCTTCAATTTGTCGGGCACGAGGCCCCAACTGCGCCCCTTGGCGGCCGGATAGACGAGCAGAAAAGCGTGTTTCTCGGCGGTCTCATCGAGCTTCGTATAGACCGGCATCAGATCCTTGCTATCGATCCCCATGCCGTGAAACGCAAACACCAGCGGCGCCGGATGGGTCAGATCGATTGATCTGGGAACCACCAAGCGATACTCGCGTGGCTCGCCTTTCAACTCGATCTTCTCGGAGGGGAAACTGCCTGGCTGGGGCTCGGCGCAGTGAGACACCCCCTGGGTGATCGCTGTCGCCAACGTTAGCAGTAAGGAGGCGAAGATTGACAATGGCTTTGGCATCGAGCGACTCCAATCAGCAGGGAATGCCACAAATACTACCGCGCGTGGGGAACGATGGTTTCAATCGCGCAGTCCGGCCGCTTGCATCAGCTTGTTCGTTGTGTGATAGGCTTCGGCCACCCACTCGGCGATCCTGCCTGGCTCGGGGGAATATTCCAGCTCGATGGAGACGGCCCCGTCGATATTCAATGCCTTGATCTCTCGCAAGTACGGATCGAAGGGGACCACGCCGCGACCGGGGGGAAGGTCGCCGTGCTTCTGGCCGTCGCAATCGCTGATGTGAACGTGAATCGCCTTCCCCGCCAGCCGCCGTAGCTCCACCGGTTCGACCTTCGCCAAGAGCAGGTGCGAGACGTCGATATTCGCTCGCACGGCAGGATGGTTTACGTCGTCCAGAAAGCGGACCATCGAATCGACCGAGTTGACCAGCGACAAGTGAAATGGTTCGAGTTCCAAAGCAATTTGTACGCCCAAATCGGCTGCGTAATCCCCCAGTTGCCGGCAGGCGGCCACTCCGGTTTGCCATTGCTCGGCGGGGGGAATCACCTCCTGATTCCAAATGTATTCGCCCAGCACGAGCAGCACGTTTTTTGCTTGATACTCGTAGGCCAGGTCGAGATATTTTTTCACCCGTTCGATGTGAAACCGCCGTACGCTGGGGTTGAAATCGACTAGCCCCACCGCCACGCACGCAATCGACACGATTGGCAGGTCGAGTCGATCGCACTCTTCCTTGATTTGCCGCCGCTCGCGAATGTCGATGTCCAGCGGATCGACGAAAATATCGACCGTGTCGAAGCCGATTTCTTTCGTTTTCCGCAGGCCATAGACAGTGGGCTGGTTGGCCTGCACCCAGGCCGAATTGATGAGTCCGAGTTTCATGCCGCAGCCTGCCTGGGAGAAATAACACCTGCACAATGCACCACGGAGCTTCATCGTCGGTTAACAATTTTTTAACCGTCGCCGTGCCATGCTGTGTCGTGAGTATTGCCGCGCCCAGCACGGGTGGCCAGTAGTCAGTCGCGCGGTCTGCTGGCAGGCAACGCTTCGAGGGCGAGGCCGCATGATTGAAATTCGCAGCCGCCAATCCGGCACGACCTTGCTGACGGTTCGTTCCGACACCCTGGTGGGGGAGAAGTTTCGCGGTCTGCGCCTGAGTCAAGCTGATTTCGCCAAGCTCCACCTCTCGCAGGCCGACTTTTGCTACGCCGCGCTCCCCGCCGCTGATTTTTCGGCGGCGACGCTCGAAGGGGCGCAGTTCGGCAACGCCTTGCTGACGCAGGTAAAGTTCGATTCGGCGAAGCTGGCGCGGGCCGATTTCACGGAAGCGGCGCTCGTCGATGTGACGTTCGTCGGCTGCGACCTGACGGCAGCGAGCTTTCGCTACGCCCGCATTACGGGGGGCGTGTTTTCCAAGGCCGATTTGCGAGGGGCGAACCTCAGCATGGCGATCATCAGCGGCTCGTTTGCCGGCGCGAATCTCACGGGGGCCGATTTACGCGGGGCCGATATTCGCGATGCCGACCTCGCCGGCGCGGTGCTTGATGGCA
The DNA here is from genome assembly GCA_033762315.1 of Pirellulaceae bacterium. Taxonomy (GTDB): domain Bacteria; phylum Planctomycetota; class Planctomycetia; order Pirellulales; family Pirellulaceae; genus CAYLLN01. Next base: position 8,445 of record JANRLS010000026.1, on the reverse strand, counting down.
TCAAGCTGGCCAACGCGAAAGTGGTGGGTTCCACGCTCACGCCGCTGCAGCGCAAGCTGGTGCAACTCAGCAAGCAGCAAATGGGGGTCGCCACCGCCACTCCCGCGATTTCTTCCAAGCAACCGACCGATAGCCGCGCCTGGTGGCGCTTTTGGAGCTAATCATGCCGAACGTTCTGGTGGTCGATGATTCCCCCATTGATCGCGTGCTCATCGAAGGGCTGCTCAAGAAAGACCCACGGATGCGCGTCCGGCCGGCCGGCAGCGGGGCCGATGCCCTGGAGCAGATTGCCCGACAGGCTCCGGATGTGGTTGTCACTGATTTGCAAATGCCCGAAATGGACGGGCTGCAACTGGTCACCGCGCTGCGGATTCACTATCCACGCATCCCCGTGCTGCTCATTACGGCGCATGGCAGCGAAGAGCTGGCGGTGCGGGCGCTGGAGCAGGGGGCGGCCTCGTATGTCCCTAAATCGCAACTGGCGGCCAACCTGCTGCCGGCCGTCGATCAGGTGCTGGAACTGGCCCGCGATAACCACGGCTACGAAGCCCTGGCCGAGGCGATGCAATATGCCGAGTTTCGCTTTCAGGCCAAAAACGACTTCGCCACCACCGACCGCCTGGTCGAGCTGGTGCGTCAATTGGCAGCCAGCGTTGGCGTGTGCGATACCGGGGGGGAAGTGCGGCTGGGAATGGCTTTGGAAGAGGCGTTTCGGCTCGTCATTTTGCGGGGCAACTTGGAATTGCCGGCCGATTTGCTGCGGGCGGTGGCCCATCATCGCGACGACACCGAAGGAACGCTCGCCCAGCGGGCCGCTACCGCTCCGTATGCGGGCCGCAAGGTGCGGGTGCATGTTCAGATCGCGCCAGCCGAAGCCCGGATCGAACTTGCGCACGACGGGCCGCCGCTCGCCATTCACGAAGCCCCTCCCCAAAGCAATCCTCTTCTGGAAGACCCGCTGGAGCGCAGCTTGATCCTCATGCGAGCCTTTCTCGACGAGGTCCGCTTCGCTCCCGACGGCAAGTCGATCGTCCTCGTCAAGCGGCCGGGCGCTCAGTAGCCCGCCGCCAGGAGACTGGCCGTGCTGTTTCAGCCTCTGGAAGACCTGCGGCACGATTCGACCCTGGTCGATCTGCCGATGCACAATTTCCGCGTGTCGCACGACACCTGGGGGAACCGGATCGCGGCCGAGTTCGACCGCTGCCCCGAACTGCCGGGCGTCCTCATTTTCAAACAGGAAGAGCTGCTCAGCGTCATCTCGCGCGAAAAATTCTTGGAGCACCTCAGCAAGCCGTTCGCGCTCGAAGTCTATATGAAGCGGCCGATCGAGGTGATGGCGGGGCAGATTGAGTCGCATCCCTTGGAGCTGCAATCGTCGCTCGGCATTGATGAGGCCGCCTCGCAAGCCCTCGCCCGCCAGCGAAAGATGGTCTATGAGCCGATCGTGGTGCGCATGCCCGATGGCGACGTGCGGCTGCTCGGCACCGAGGTGCTGCTACTCGCCCAGTCGCGTTTGCTGGCCATGGCCAACGCCAAAATTCAGGAGCAAAAAGAGCAGGCCGACGCCGCCAATCGGGCCAAAAGCAGCTTCCTGGCCAACATGAGCCATGAAATTCGCACGCCCATGAACGGCATCCTGGGCATGACGGGAATTCTACTTGAAACGGAGCTGGCCCCCGAGCAGCGCGAGTATGTCGAACTGGTCAAAAGCTCGGCCGATTGGCTGCTGGCGGTCATCAACGACATTCTCGATTTCTCCAAAATCGAAGCCGGCAAGCTCGATCTGGAACAGATCGAATTCGACCTGCGGCAAACGCTGGACGACCTCCTGCGACCGCTGGCTTTTCGCGCGCGGGCCAAGGGTTTGGAGCTGGGCGATCAGGTCGCGCCCGATGTTCCCGGCCGGTTGATTGGCGATCCGGTCCGGCTGCGACAGGTGATTACCAATCTGGTCGGCAATGCGATCAAGTTCACCGAGCAGGGGGAGGTGGTGGTTTGGATTCAGGCGGGCACCAAAGCCCGCGGCAAAGTGCGGCTCGATGTATCGGTGCATGACACGGGGATCGGCATTCCACCGGATCGGCTGGAAAAGGTGTTCGACGCCTTCGAGCAGGTCGATGGCTCGACCACCCGCAAATACGGCGGCACGGGGCTCGGGCTATCGATTTCGCAGCGCCTGGTTGAGCTGATGGGGGGCAAAATCTGGGCCGAAAGCGAGCTCGGCAAGGGGTCCACGTTTAAGTTTCAGGTCGAGATGCAATATGCCCCCGATTCGCCGGCGGGCCGAGCACCCGCCAAGCCAGCCGCCGCCGCCAAGCCCATTGGCTTGCAGGGGCTCTCGATCTTGCTGGCCGAAGACAACGCGGTCAACCAAAAGCTGGCGGTGCTGCTGCTCGAAAAGCGCAAGCACAAGGTGACGGTGGTCGATGACGGGCGGCAAGCGGTGACAAGGGCGCTGGCCGAGAAGTTCGACGTCGTGCTGATGGACGTGCAAATGCCCGTGCTCGATGGCTTCGCCGCGGTGGACGAAATTCGCCGCCACGAAGCGGCGCACGGCGGCCATGTGCCGATCGTCGCCATGACCGCCCACGCGATGAAGGGGGATCGCGAGCGGTGCCTAGCCGCCGGCATGGATGGGTATGTCAGCAAGCCGATCATCCCGCAGGAGCTGTATGCCACGATCGATCAGGTGGTCTCGGCACGAAATTCGGAACCGAGTGGATTGACTAGGAAGGCCGGCCCCGCGGACGCCATCGCGTCGTTAGTGGCAACCGCGACGGGAACGACGGCGGGAATCGATTGGGAAGCGGCTTTGGTGCATACCGGCGGAGATCGCGACCTGCTGCAAACAATGATCGACGTGTTTCTCAGCGAAAGCCCCAAAATGCTCGACGAAGCCCGCCAGGCGCTGGCCGCCGGCGACGCCCCGCGCTTGCGCCGAGCCGGCCATTCGCTCAAGGGTTCGTGCGGCTATTTCGCCGCCCAGGATGCCTATGAAGCGGCTCACCAGGTGGAATTGCTCGGCCAGGCAGGGGATTTCGATTCCGCCCGTCCCGCCCTCGACGCCCTGACCCGCCAAATCGACACTCTGCGGCAAGGACTGGCGGAGCTTCCCGCCACGATTTGAGCCCGGCGGTGGCAGTCGCTACGATGCGGGAATGAGCGACATCGTGCGACTAGGCGAATCGCGGCGTTGGGCCGACGTGGTGATCTACGCTGGCGTCGCCCGCTGGGTGGAAGTGGCCGACGACCCCTCGCAAGATGCCCGCAGCCAGGTCCGGCAGGTCCTGGCCCAGATCGACGCCACGCTGGCCCGCCTGGCGAGCGACAAGACCCGCCTTTTGCAGATCGTCATCTACCTGGCCGACCTTTCCGACGCCCCCTCCCTGAATGCCGAATGGGACGCCTGGGTCGCTCCAGCTCATCCGCCTGTTCGAGCCTGCGTGCAGGCAGGTTTATCACCTGGTTACCGGGTGGAAATGGTGATTGAGGCGGGGATGGACGTTGAGCGGTAGATTCGTGGCACCGGATCATGTCATCCAAGTACAGCTCAGGAGTCAGCTCTCGTGTTCTATTCCAGGCCTGGATGTCGCAATCATCGGGCCAATCGTACTACTTGGCGGAACTGGCTGCTTGTGCGAAACGCATTCGCCCGCGGCGATGATCTTTCTGCCACCTCTGGGGCTCTTCTATTCACTGGAGTTGTGCGGCTTTCTCTTGGGATGCATCGTCACGAGCATTTCTAATCGCCGAACGGGCTGGCTCGCGGGTTCACTCTTTGGGTTGTTTCCGGTGGTGGTCTGGCTTTTGCTGACGGTCGGATGGCTCACAACGAGCCACGTCCGACTTCCTCACAGTGCTTCGCAACCGTTTGAACGGCCTACGGAAACCCCGCAGCCATAGCGAACCTCACAGCCAATTGTGATCCGCCATGACCCCCGAAAAAATTCCCTTGCCTAAGTTGGCACAAGGAATAAAATGTACACCATGCGCATCTAATTACAGGGGAGGCATAAGGCGGCGTTGGCCGGTGGAAATAAACGCAGGGGGCCCGTATTAAGAGCGCTTATCGCGCTAATCGGCAAGTTTTGTTATAAATCCATACTGGTAAAGGAGTTGTGCTCCAATCATTTCTCCGCAAAAAGCGGAAAGATAACTAATTGCCCGGTCCAGCAACCCCCATTCGGGTGACTTGCTAAGTGCGCGGGTGGGTGGTGGGAGCGATTGGCCCACGGTTTGCCTATCTTCCCAAAAGGCTGGCAAAAGTCGGCCAAAATGGAAGGGACATGCTATGGCTTTTCGAATGGATAAACTGACGATTAAGGCCCAAGAAGGGGTGCAAAACGCCCAGTCGCTGGCGGCCGAAAAGGGGCACCCGGAGATCGACCCGCTGCACCTTTTGGCAGCGATGCTCGACGACGGCGAAGGGGTCGCCCGGCCAGTGCTCGAAAAAATCGGCGTCAAAGTGCCGCAATTGCAAAGGCAAGTAGCGGCCGAACTCGACCGCAAGCCGCAGACCAGCGGCGGGTCGCAACCGCAGCCCAGTCGGCAACTGATGGCGGTCCTCGAAGGGTCAGCCAAAGAAGCGGCAGCGATGAAGGACGAGTTCGTCTCGGTCGAGCATTTGCTCCTCTCGCTGACGAAGCACGATTCGGCCGCCAGAAACCTGCTGCAGATTAACGGCGTTCGCGAGAAGGACATTTTGGAAGCGCTCAAAAGCGTGCGCGGCAGCGCGCGCGTTACCGACCAGAACCCCGAAGGGCAGTATCAGGCCCTCAAAAAGTACGGCATTGATCTGGTCGAAAAGGCCCAGGCCGGCAAGCTCGACCCGGTAATCGGCCGCGACAACGAAATCCGCCGCGTGATTCAGGTCTTGTCGCGGCGCACCAAGAACAACCCTGTGCTGATCGGCGAGCCGGGCGTCGGCAAGACGGCGATTGTCGAGGGGCTGGCCCTGCGGATCGTGCAAGGGGATGTGCCGCAAAGCTTGAAAAACCGCCGCGTCATCACGCTCGACATGGGCCTCTTGATCGCCGGAGCCAAGTTTCGCGGCGAATTCGAAGAGCGCTTGAAAGCGGTCCTGCGCGAAGTGCAAGCGTCCGACGGCCAGATCATCCTGTTCATCGACGAACTGCACACCGTTGTCGGTGCCGGGGCTGCCGAGGGGGCGGCCGATGCGGCCAACCTGCTCAAGCCGGCTTTGGCCCGCGGCGAGCTGCGGTGCATCGGGGCGACGACGCTCGACGAATATCGCAAGCACGTCGAAAAAGACGCCGCCCTGGAACGCCGCTTCCAGCCGGTTTTCGTTGGCGAGCCGAACGTCGAGGACACGATCGCGATCCTCCGCGGCCTGAAGCCACGTTACGAAGCTCATCACGGCGTGAAGATCAAAGACGGCGCGCTCGTCGCGGCGGCGAAGCTGTCGCAGCGTTACATCACCGACCGCTTCCTGCCCGACAAGGCAATCGACCTGGTCGATGAGGCCGCCAGCAAGCTGGCAATGGAGCTGCAAAGCGTGCCGACCGAGATCGACGAAGTGCAACGCCGCGTCCGGCAATTGGAGCTCGCCAGCCGGCAACTAGCCGAAGAGACCGAGGAATCGGCCGTCGAGCGGCGGGCCGAAATCGAGGCCGAAATCGCCGAGCAAAAGCGCAAACTCGCCAGCCTGAAAGAACAGTGGGAGGCCGAGAAGCTGGGGGTCGGCGATGTGCAAAAACTGCGCAAGGACCTCGACCGCATCCAGCTCGAATACAGCCAGTTGGATGCGGCCATCAAAGAGAAGCAGTCCGCCGGCATTCCACCGAGCGAAGACGACTATCAGAAGCTGCTCAAGCTCTATAACCAGCGGCAGACGCTGGAAAAGCAGATTGCCGCATCGGACGACGAGGTCGAAGAGAAGCCTTCGGATCGCCGCCTGCTGCGCCAGGAGGTGACCGAGGAGGAAATTGCCGAGGTGGTCAGCAGTTGGACCGGCATCCCTGTCAGCCGCATGATGGAGACCGAGAAGCACAAGCTGCTCGTGCTCGAAGAGCGACTGCACCAGCGGGTGATCGGCCAAGACGAAGCGGTAATTGCCGTGGCCAATGCCGTGCGCCGCAGCCGCAGCGGCCTGCAAGACGCCAGCCGGCCGATTGGCTCGTTCATTTTCCTGGGGCCGACCGGCGTGGGTAAAACCGAGTTGTGCAAAGCCCTGGCCGAGGTGCTGTTCGACGACGACAACGCTGTCGTGCGGGTCGATATGAGCGAATTCGGCGAGAAGCACAACGTCAGCCGATTGATTGGGGCCCCGCCGGGTTACGTCGGCTACGAAGAAGGTGGCAAGCTGACCGAAGCGGTTCGCCGCCGGCCGTATAGCGTGGTGCTGCTCGACGAAATCGAAAAAGCCCACCGCGACGTATTCAACGTGCTGCTGCAAGTGCTCGACGACGGCCGCCTAACCGATGGCCAGGGCCGCACGATCGACTTCACGAACACGATCGTCGTGATGACCAGCAACATCGGCAGCCAGGTGATTCAGGAAATCACTCGCGAGGGTGGCAGCAACGAAGAGATGCGCGGAGCGATCAAGGAGATCCTACGCGAAAAGTTCCTGCCGGAATTCCTGAACCGGATCGACGAGACGATCATTTTCCATCCGCTGTTGCGCGAGCATATCGGCAAGATTGTCGATTTGCAGCTAGTACGGCTGGAGAAGCTGCTGGCCGAGCAGGACGTGCGATTGGAAGTAACCACTGCCGCCAAGCAGGCCATCGCCGCCGAGGGATACGACCCGCTTTATGGTGCACGCCCGCTAAAGCGCGTCATCCAGCAGCGCATCCAGAACCCGCTCGCCACCGAACTGTTGCGTGGCCGCATCCCCGAGCATGGCGGCGTTCGGATCGACTACGCCAGCGACGAGTTCACCTTCGAGCCGCTGCCGCCCGGCGCAGGTACGAAGGAAGGCGCGAAACGAGCTTAGCCCCTCGGAGCTGAACGAGGCTGCAAGGAAAAAACCGTTGAAATCCTTGCGAATTCCCGCAAAAGACGAGCCCTTGGGCGAGAATTTGTCGGAGAATTTCGCGGGAATCTCTGCCAACCGCTAGCCCTCGTAGCTCCCCTAATTAAGCTACGGGGTGTCGCTACAACTTGCAGAGCCTGCCCAACCTGCACGGTTGATCGATCGGTGTCGTTGCAACGGACGCCCCGATTCCCGCCACCCTGAAGTACCTCGGGCCACACGTTTTCACAATTTGAGCTCGCTTTCGAGCCTTCGGAGCCTCTCCCCCGATGTCTCTCAATTTTCGTTCGCGCGCGGCACGTTCTCGCATCGCAGTCTCGCGCACTGCCCGCCTCCGTCGCCGCCGCGTTTTTTTTGAACGGCTCGAAGACCGCAGCCTGCTGGCGGTATTCGCCTGGAACGCGGTTGCCGCCGACAACAATTGGAACAATCCGGCAAACTGGACGCTCACAAGTGGCGTGGACAACGGCACCATTGGCATTCCTGACGCGGGTGATGACGCCCAATTCAACACCGTCTCGAATCAGCTCAGTCCAACGTTGAGCGGGCCGATCAGCCTGACAAACCTCTCATTCTCAGGGACCGCGACCGGCTTCAACGTAACCGGTTCCACGCTCACGGTTGGAACCAACACCACCAACTCCGCGGGGGCCAATGCCGTCAGTTCCAATCTCATTGGTGGCGGCACCGTCACGGTCAACGGCGGCACCCTCACGCTTTCGGGCGCGAATACGCTTGGTCTGGCCACGATTGGCGGGGGCACGCTTTCGATCAACACCAACAATGCCGCGGCGGGTGCGGTCGCGATCAACAGTGGAGGGGTATTCGAAATCAACGGCGTCACGCACGATGCAGCGGTGGCGCTCAATTCCGGTGGCACGCTCCGCGGCGTCGGCGGTAGCGCGGTCGCGAACGGCACGATCACGGTCGCCAATGCGGCAGTGACAATTGGCACGGGGGGTTCAACGAGCGACTTGCTCACTCTGGGCGATGGTGCCAGCGACTTGACGGGTGGCGGCGCTAGCGCTGTGGTCAGCATCACAGGCAGCGGCGTCGTCGCGCTTACTCAGACAAGCGCCCTGGCCAACACTTCCAAATGGAATATCGGCAGCGGCTCCACCTTGAGTTTCTCCGCTGAAACGCAACTAACACCGAATCCCGGCGCGGTAGTGGCCAACCATATCACTTTGGCGGGCACGCTGCGCGCCACCGCGGCCGCCACGATGACTTTCAACGTCAATCGTGGAATCACCACCACTGGCACGACCGGCGCGATCAATGTCAGCGATGCTGCTGGCGTGCTGACCGTCAGCAGCGTTATCACGGGAACCGACATCACGAAGACCGGTGCCGGCACCGTCACCTTTGGGGCCACAAACACGTTCACCGGTCCGCTCAACATCGCCGGCGGTGTGCTACAGGCAGGCGCAATTGGCAACCTGGGCGGA
>JANRLS010000025.1:0-32943 GCA_033762315.1 Pirellulaceae bacterium | reverse complement strand
GATACTGGCTCGACGATGTTCGCGCTTCCGACGCGTTACATTCAGCAGCTCGGTCTGGTCAAACGGCGCGAGCGAAGTGTAGTCACTACCGCCGGCTTGAAAGTGGCAGCCATTTACGATGCCGTTCGCTTGACCATTATGAACCGCGACTGCCTGGTGGAAGTCATAGAGGTTCCTGATATTACCCCGGCGCTTGTCGGCCAGATTCCACTGGAGATATTGGACCTGGTGGTGAATCCCATGGCTCGCACCCTGACCGGAAACCCGGCGCATGGCGGCGAGCATGTGCTGGAGTTGTTATGAGTGCTTCGGGCAAATTTCTTAGTTTCGTTTTGGAGTAAAACAATGAATTTCATAACCTATGAAAACAGCTGGAATGCTCATGTAACGATTCACACAGCAGGATGTGGTCAACTGAAAAAGAATGGAGGAGCAAATAAGCACGGACGCGGTGGTTACAAATCACACTCCTCTTATTCGGTAGCAAAGAGTTATGCAATGAAAACAAAGCTTCCCGTGAAGGATTGTTCGTTTTGTAAGCCAGTGAGTGGTCATTGACTCGGAAATTAGGCGGGGTGAGGTGAGGCGCGATCCTGCTGAGGTCCTAAGCTTTTGCGATTTCGATAAATTCAAAATGACTCACATGAACCTCAAAGCGGCATCGTTGGATTTCACTGCTGCAGCCTCCCTCGCCCGCCGCTGGTTCCTCAAAGATTGTGCCGTCGGCTTGGGCGCGGCTGCCTTTGCGGAACTCCTGCAGCAAGGCTCAGCCGTGGCCGCTCCGCCGGTCAATCCGCTGGCTGCCAAGCCCAGCCACTTCCCGGCCAAGGCCAAGAGCGTCATTTACCTGTTCATGGCGGGCGCGCCGAGCCACTTGGAGCTGTTCGACAACAAGCCGGAACTGGCGAAGTGGGATGGCAAGCTGCCGCCGGCGGACCTCTTACAGGGCTACCGGGCGGCGTTCATCAATCCGAATAGCAAGCTCCTGGGGCCGAAATTCAAGTTCGCCCGGCATGGCAAATCGGGGGCCGAGCTTTCCGAACTGTTGCCGCACCTGGCGACGGTGGCCGACGACATCACGATCGTCAAGTCGATGGTCACTGATGCCTTCAACCACGCCCCAGCCCAGATTTTGATGAACACCGGCAATCAGCAGTTCGGCCGGCCGAGCATGGGGGCCTGGGTCACCTATGGCCTGGGGTGCGAAACGCAGGATTTGCCGGCCTTCGTTGTCTTTTCGAGCGGCAAGAAGGGACCGAGCGGCGGCAACTCGAACTGGGGAAGCGGTTTTCTGCCGACCGTCTATCAGGGGGTGCAGTTCCGCGGCGGCGGCGAGCCGGTGCTGTATCTCGATAATCCCCGCGGCGTCGATCGGCAGTTGCAGCAGGATTCGCTCGACACGATCCGCACGCTGAACCAGCATCGCCTGGCCCAGGTCGGCGACCCGGAAATCGCCACCCGCACGTCGGCCTTCGAAATGGCCTTCCGCATGCAGGCCAGCGCCCCAGACCTGATGGACCTGTCGGGCGAGTCGAAAGACACCCTGGAAATGTACGGAGCCGAGCCGGGCAAGTCGTCGTTCGCCAACAATTGCCTCCTCGCTCGCCGCTTGGTCGAGCGCGGCGTCCGCTACGTGCAACTGTTCCACGAAGCCTGGGACCAGCACGGCAATCTGGTCGCCGATCTGAAAAGGAACTGCCAAGACACGGATAAGCCGTGCGTGGCCCTGCTGAAGGACCTGAAGCAGCGGGGCCTCTTGGATCAAACGCTTGTCGTCTGGGGAGGCGAATTCGGCCGCACGCCGATGGTGCAAGGTGGCAACGATGGCCGCGACCACCATCCCAACGCCTTCACCTATTGGCTCGCGGGTGGCGGCACGAAACCCGGCATCACGCTCGGCGAAAGCGACGACTTTGGCTTCAACGCCACGAAAGACCGCGTTCACGTCCGCGACCTGCACGCCACGATCCTGCATTGCCTCGGCCTCGATCACCAGCGGCTCACGTACAAGTTCCAGGGGCTGGACGCCAAGCTGACCGGTGTGGAACACGCCCGCGTGGTGAAGGAAATTTTGGCATGACACAAGCAAAATTCACGAATTCGCATGATTGACAAATCGGTGGAGGCCCACTACCCTTTCGGGGGGTTGATTCCGTATTCTAGCGGATCAAGACGATGGCTATTCCGTCCTCGATCGCAAAACCACTTCAAGGGCTGACTTGCCCGGTGCTAGTCCCGAAGCAAGTCGATTGGAATCGCGACTATTCGCGAATGACTCTGTGTAGCTTGGTCGGAATGACCGACGAGCAACTTGCAACCGTGGATCCTTTGGCGATGAACTTGATCGTCGCCAAGGGCATACCGGCGCTTTCCGAATTGAATATTGCCCGCTACCAAGTTCGAGTCAACGCTTTAGTCGTGGACTTTTCACGGCGCTACCTGCCAAGTGTAGAGAAGTATTTTCACCGCGACCCACAGACGTTCGAAAACGACATTCGGTTTTTTCGCTTGGGAATGATCCAACGTTATCTTGAACTGGAAATCGGGATTGAATACAACCGCGATCAGCGGAACGCTGAGCATATTTGGTACATCAATCCCAGCGACCTATTCCTCAACGGGCTGGTAGACACGCGCCAGGGAACTTGCGGCAACATGGCCGCGTTGCATGTGGCGATGGCCTGGCGCTTGCAGTGGCCCGTTTCGCTCGCCTGTGTCAACAACCATTTCATCTGTCGGTTTGACGACGGCACCGTACACTACAACACGGACGCCACCCCCACGGGGAAAGGAGGATTTAAGTCCGATCCCGACGATTTTCTAATGAAGGAATTTGAACTGCCAGCAATTGCGATTACGTGCGGTTCTGATTTGCGGGCGCTCCGTCCGCGCGAAGTGCTGGGGGCCTTTGTCGCACTGCGAGCGCGGCACTGCGCGGACGTTGGAAAAGCACAGAACGCCGACGACCTCGTTGTTGCGACGGAGCCCGACTGGCTCCTCGCTCGGCACTTGTTTCCGAAAAACCGTGGCATCTACAAGAACCACTTGGCGATCGCGACCATGTTTGGCGACAACCTGTTCGATCCGGATGAACAGGGACATCCCAACAGCTATGCCAGAATGCTGCAATCGCTCCACAAGCATCAAATGGTGCGACCGGGGGACTTCCAGCGGCGTATCGCGCCAATCATACACGGGGAAATAGCCTCGGCAGCCGCGGAAGAGTTCTTCTTCTCGCTCAAGGTGAACCAATGACTTCATTCGCGCCTGCTCAATCAAACGACGCGCGGAAGCGCTCGCATCGCTTTGTCATCATGTCCGCGCTTAACATGTATTCTGAGCCAATCGGATTGGCTGCGGGCGATGCCAACATTCGCCGATTTGTTGGCAATGATCCACTGAACTTTACTGACCCAACAGGACTTGTCGAGCGAAATGTTAACGGATACGAGGTGCTCGACATCGGTGGTCACCATCGAGTTCCAGTCGAGGTATGGGGCGAGACGGGTTTTGAAGGTGAAGTATTTAAGATTTGGGATAACGCTGGAGCGCGGATTTGCCAGCCCGATGGCGCAGGTCACAACTATGGTAAGCATGGCTCTAAAATCGGCTATACGGGGCACGTCCAAGCTCTCTTGCGTCAAGAGTTGAGCGCCTATATTGCTGCAAATGCGGTGGACGGCAAATTGACGGTGCAACAGCAGAAGGATTTTGCGAATACATTTCTCAGGAAGATTGAGTCAATGCCGACGAACACATATATTGGAGGTTACAATGAAGCAGTACGGCAAGGTGGAAATCAAGCAGTAAAGACGTGGTGGGAGAGTAAGGGTTGCAAGCTGAAGCCTCCAAGTCTTGGAACACCTATCACAATTGCCGGCACGCTACGCCCTGCAATTAACGCCGGAGCAAAAGTTGCTCGGGTTGCTGGCGTCAAGGCATTGTCAGCCGTAAATGCACTTGACACGGTCGAGATGGCACACGACGAATTGCTCGCCGCTCAAAGCCCACTTGGCACTATCTACGGTACTTACTATTTCAGAGACGAACACGGAACCTATCATTACGAGCAACTTGGCTCGGGAGTCCACTATAGAGGCACGGACGCCGTATATGACAGTGGCCTAAAGGCCGGAGAAAGGGAGCCGACATTTTGGTTCTGGGGGAGAATCAAGGTATTTATCAAACGACTTATTGATCCGCCCAAAGTCGACTGGACAAAAATAACGGCGTGACAGTTTCGATTGCACTTAGCTCAAATTTGTTTTCTGGATTGTAGGTGGTAACTTGCCTAATGTCATCGCAAGTGTGTTTCAAGCTAGGAAAACTCGGTACTAGATGGTGAAGACAAAGTGCATCTCCTTGTTGGTCGAATAATTCGACCACATGACGCCGGTGTCGGCTACGATGAACTCCTCATTACCGATCGTGTAAATGGGGTTCATGGCTCGCGACTGGTTTAGCTGATTCTTTTCAATTGTCGAGCAGATAATCTATGGGGGCTTAGTGCCGAAATGGAGACTGAAAAATCAAAACTTTGCTTGTCTTCGAGTTCATCAGAAATGCTTTGCTTCCGCATTAGTATCGAGGAACGCGACAAAATTATAGCCGAGGGTTACAATCCAGTGTTGAATGTCGCCGACCTGCCAACGCATAAAGCTGAGTGGTATGCTGTACTTTTTCAAATTCGGAAAGCGTTACTACAAAAGTGGAATGAGGGGAACGGGGATGCAGACTTCTTTTTGGACACTGAGTGGCATCACGACAGGTGCATATGTGTTGAAGTGACGAACGAGCGCATGCTTTGCGTTGAGACATTGTGGATTGTTCAGCAAGCATTGCGGGACTCTGGCTCCCGTTTTGCTGTTGACATCTGCAACGGATGGGTCTTTCTCCGAACTAGAGATGGCGAGAACTTTCCCAATTTTAACCTCTTCGTTGAAGTTAGCCGAGTGGCAATTTATTCCGAGTCAGATGAATTGTATGGCCGGTTTTCTGCAGTCTGCCGCAAATAGCCGTCCATGATTACAATTTGTATCACAAGCAGATGGTTGCAAATTGTGTTTTTTTGAGTGACTTTGAGAAGTGAATTGTGGCAAGAGATTTTATGAAACCCTCGGATAGGACCTTTGCAAAGTCCCGAATTGCCGTGACAATGGGGGACCCAGCCGGGGTCGGGCCGGAGGTCTGCCTGCATTTGCTGGCCGATGAGCAAATCGCCCGCGAATGTGTGCCGGTCGTGTTTGGCGATGCGGCGATCCTTCGTCGCGTGGCTGATAGCGCCAAGCTGCCGCTCGCCGCGCCGATCATCCCGCCTGCCCAGTGGCAAGCCGGCTGGCAAGAGATTCGCCAGCCGACAATTCTGGACTGTGGGGCCGTTTGCTCGGAAGACGTACAAGCGGGCGTGGTCAGCGCGGCAACGGGCAGGGCGGGCTTTACCTATGTCGAGCGGGCCATCGAGGCGGCAATCGCTGGGCAGGTGGCGGCCGTTTCGACCGCGCCGCTGAATAAGGAAGCGCTGCACGCGGCAGGAGTCAATTTCCCCGGCCACACCGAGATTTTCGCCGCCCGCACCAACAGCGTCCGCTCGTGCATGATGCAGTATTCCGAGGAAATTACTTGTACTTTCGTCACCGTCCACGTGGGCTATTCGCAAGTGCCGGGCCTGCTGACCAAGGAGCGGATTCTGGAAGTGATCGAGTTGACTGCTGAGGCCCTGGCTCGCCTGCGGGGCAAGCCGCCAAAAATCGTCGTCTGCGGCCTCAACCCGCATGCCGGTGAGCATGGCCTGTTTGGCGACCGTGAAGAAGAGCGGATCATCATTCCGGCCATCGAAGCGGGCCGCGCCAAAGGGATCGCCCTCGAAGGCCCGCTGCCTCCGGATACGGCGTTTCTGCCTTGGAAGCGAAAGGCGACCGACGCTTTTGTCTGCATGTACCACGACCAGGGACACATCCCGGTCAAAGCCCTGGCGTTCGACTCGGCAGTCAACACCACGCTCGGTCTCCCCATCATCCGGACCAGCGTCGATCATGGCACCGCCTGCGACATTGCCTGGCAGGGCAAAGCCAGCCCCAGCAGCATCTTTCACGCGGTGCGGCTCGCGATTCGCCTGGCGGCGATGTAGGCCGCGCCATGAACCCCATTGTCGTCCTGGCTGACGATCTTTCCGGCGCGGCCGAATTGGCCGGCATTGCCGTGGCTCGCGGCTATTCGGCCGAGGTGCAACGCGGCTTTCTGCCTGGCAGCATGGCGGAGGTGATCGCCATCGATACCGATTCTCGGTCGCTCGCTGTCGATTCAGCCGCCGCGCGAGTCGCGGAAGTGACTCGCGAAGTTCTGGCGATCGCGCCGGCCTGGATTTACAAGAAAGTCGATTCGGTGTTGCGGGGGAATGTCCGGGCCGAAATCGAAGCGATTTTGCACGCGACCGGGCAACCGCGAGCCATGCTCATTCCCGCCAATCCCTCGCGTGGGCGAACAATTGTCGGTGGCCGCTACCTCGTTGGCGGCGTGCCGCTTTCGGCAACGAGCTTCGCGGCCGATCCGGAGTTTCCGCGTCGCTCGGCCCTCATCGCGGATATGCTGGAGGGATCGACATCGGCCCCCTCTCAGATCGACGTTCCCGACGTGCGGGCCTCTTCCGACGTCAGCCATTTCGCCGCGAATCTACCCCCCGACACGCTCGCCGCCGGGGCGGCCGATTTTTTTGCGGCGCTGTTGGCCGAGCGTTCCCACGAACAAGCCTCCCCATCACCCATCCGCGCTCCCGCCATTCACCTTCCCGCCGTTCTGGTTTGCGGCAGTCGGCAGGCATGGAACGAGCGAAAGCGTCAATGCTTGGCGATGGAAATTCCCTATTTCGAAGTCGGTGACCGGCCCCGCAGCGAGGCGATTGCGATCGATCGGGGAGTGCTCGCCCTGGGGATCGCCGAGGACGCCGCGGGCACGCCCGCCGACCTGCTCGCGAAACTAGCCAGCGAAGTGCTGAAGGTCGTAAAGCCATCGCTCGCCACGCTGCTCGCCGAAGGAGGCGCGACCGCCGAGGCCCTGGCACATCGCCTCGGCTGGCAACGGCTCACGGTCGTCGGTCCGCTGGCCGAAGGCGTTGGCGCGCTCCGCCCGCTCGACCATCCGTTCGCTCCGCTCTTCGTCATCAAGCCCGGCAGCTATGCTTGGCCACCGGCAGTTTGGGAAAGCCTGCGAAGTGGCTGAAGTGCAACACAGCAGGTCTGAAGTGCGGCGGAGTATCCGCCAAATTCGCTTGCTCCCTCCTGGGCCCTGCATTAACATACGTTGATGGATCGGCTTGTGGATTGAATTTCCCGCCTTACCCACACCCCGCCTGCTGCCGATGACTGTTCGTTGCCGAAATCTCGGTCCGCTTTGGCTTTGCGCCGTGCTACTCCTCTGCGCCACGGCCCCTGCCGACGAGCGGCCCCTCAATTTCGAGAACGACATTGTCCCGATTCTCAGCAAATTCGGCTGCAACACCTCCGGCTGCCACGGCAAAGCGGAAGGGCAAAACGGCTTTAAATTGTCGGTGTTTGGGTTCGATCCCAAGGCCGATCATCGGGCCCTCACGGCCGAAGGGAAGGGGCGCCGTGTCTTTCCGGCCGCCCCCGAAAAGAGCCTGCTGCTACTCAAGGCCAGCGGTGGCATGCCCCACGGCGGCGGGGTGCGCATTCCAACTGAGCGGCCCGAATATGCCACGCTCGTCCGCTGGATTGGCACCGGCATGCCCTTCGGCCAGCCCACCGATCCGACGCTGGTCAAAATCGAACTGACGCCGCGCGAACAGCAGTTAGCGATGGGGCAGGAAGTGCCAGTGCGGGTGACGGCAACCTGGTCGGATGGCCGGACCGAAGAGGTGACGAACCTCGCCCGCTTCCAGTCGAATAGCGAGGCGCTGGCGAGCGTCGATGAAGCGGGGCGCGTCACCGCCGGCCAATCCCCCGGCGTCGTCGCGATCATGGCGAGCTATCTCGGCGCGGTCGATACGCTGCACGTCATCATTCCCCGCGGCGAGAAGCCGCAACCGTATCCGGCAGTCAGTCAGCACAACTTCATTGATGGGCACGTCTATCGCCGCCTCGAGCAGTTAAACATCGTCCCCGCCGATCTTTGCACCGATGCCGAGTTCTTGCGGCGGGTCTATCTCGATCTGATCGGCACGTTGCCGACCGCCGCTGAGGCTCGCCAGTTTCTGGCCGACGGGCGACCGAACAAGCGGGCCCTCTTAGTGGATGAGCTGCTCGGCCGGCCGGAATTCGCGAACTATTGGACCCTCAAATGGGCCGATCTGCTGCGCGTCGATCGCCTCGCCCTAGGACACAAAAACGCCTACAGCTTCTATCGCTGGATTCACGCGGCGATTTCCTCCGGCCAGCCGCTCGACGAAATGGCCCGGGAGATCATCACCGCCGAAGGGCCACTGGCCGAATCTCCGGCCGCCAATCTGTTCACGGCGACGAAAGACCCCGGCAAAACGGCGAGCACGATTTCGCAGGTGTTTCTCGGCGTGCGGATCGAATGTGCCCAGTGTCACCATCATCCGTTCGACCGCTGGAGCCAGGGCGACTATTTCGGGATGACGGCCTATTTTGCCCAATTGCAAAAGAAGAGCACGCCGCTCGGCGAAGTGCTGGTCGCGACGGGGGATCCGGCGACGACCCACCCCCGCACGGGCGAAAAGATCATGGCCCATCCCCTCGGCGAGCCGATGCCGGCCGAGAATCCGCCGGGAGACCGCCGCCGCGAGTTGGCCGCGTGGATGACCGCGCCGGGGAACCCGTTTTTCGCCAAAAACATCGCCAACCGCGTCTGGGCCCATTTGCTGGGGCGCGGCCTGGTCGAACCGGTCGATGATTTTCGAGCCACCAATCCGCCGAGCAATCCGCAATTGCTCGACGCCTTGGGCCAAAAACTGACCGATGAGCGGTTCGATTTGCGGGCCTTGATCCGCTCGATCTGCGCCTCGCGCGTCTATCAGCATTCGGCCAAAACCAACGCCACCAACCTGCGCGACGAGCAAAACTATTCCCGCGCCCTGCTCAAGCGGCTCGATGCGGAAGTGCTGCTGGATGCGGTGTGCCAGACCACGGGGGTGGGAGAAAAGTTCGATGGCGCTCCGGCCGGCACGCGGGCGGTCGAACTGTGGGATAGCCAGGTCGATCACTATTTCCTGCGGCTCTTTGGCCGGCCGGTGCGGCAAACCGCCTGCGATTGCGAGCGGGTCGTCGAGCCGAGCGTCGCCCAGGTGCTGCATTTGCTCAATTCGGACCGGATCGACGGCAAGCTGCGACATGACGGCGGCAAGATCGCCGAACTGGTGCGCCGCGAGCCCGATAATGGCCAACTTGCCGAGGAACTTTATCTGACTGTGTTCGCCCGCCTGCCGACCCCCGCCGAACGGCAAACCGCGGTCGAGTATCTATCCGCCGCCGGAACCGACCCCGGCCGGCGGCGCTCGCAAGCCGAAGATTTGCTGTGGACAATGCTGAATTCGCTGGAGTTTGTGTTCAATCACTAGCAGCGGCCCCTTCCCTCGGAACCAACGCCATGAGCACGATGCCCCTTTGTGATGGCCCCGCCCGCCGCGACTTTTTGCGGCTCGGCCTGACGGGCCTGTTTGGTTCGTCGCTGTCGCTGCCAAATTTGCTGCGGGCCGAGGCGAGCCATCCCGAGCGAGCGGTGAAAGACCGCGGCGTGTCGGTGATTTATGTCTTCCTGAAAGGGGGCCTCTCCACGATCGACACCTGGGACATGAAGCCCAATGCTCCCGCCGAGTTTCGCGGCGAGTTCGATCCCGCCCCGACCAATGTCCCCGGCATTCAGATTTGCGATTTGCTGCCCAAACTAGCTGGGCAAATGGACAAAGCCAGCCTGCTGCGTGGCTTCTGGCATAAAAACAGCGACCACGGCCCGGCCGACCACTACATGCTGACCGGCTATTTCCCGGCGGCCGGGTTCAACCCGAATCTGACGCCGAACAACCAGCGGCCGAGCCTGGGTTCCATCGTCAGCCGCAAGCTCGGCCCGCAGGGGGCTGCCCGCCGCGCTGCCGCCGTGCCGGCGTACGTCACCTTGCCGCAAACGCCGAATAGCTCGGGCCCCGCCTATCTTGGCGCGACCTGCGCGCCGCTCGCCGTCGAAGCCGATCCGGCAGCGCCCGATTTCGCGGTCCCGGACATGGCTCCGCCGCCGAGCTTGCCCGCCGATCGACTCGCCGCCCGCCGCGATTTGCTCCGCCGTGTCGATCAGCTGCAGCAATCGGCCGAAATCGAGGCCAACAGCCGGGCGAAGACGGTCGATGTGTTTCGCCAGCGGGCTTTCGACCTGATGCTTTCTCCCGCCGCCAAGCAAGCCTTTAACATTCATGCCGAAAGCGACAAGCTCCGCGATGCTTATGGCCGCAACACGCTGGGGCAATCGTGCCTGATGGCCCGCCGACTGGTCGAGGCGGGGGTGCGGTGCGTAACGGTCGAGCACAGCAACTGGGACACGCACGATGGCAATTTCCGCGGCCTAAAGGACCAGCTCTTGCCGCAGCTCGATCCGGCTTTGGGAACGCTGCTGTCGGACCTGGCCGAGCGGTCGCTGCTCGAGAAGACGCTGGTGGTGGTGACGGGCGAATTTGGCCGCACGCCGCGGATCAACAAAAATGCCGGCCGCGACCATTGGGGACCGTCGTTCACCGTGCTGGTCGCGGGGGGCGGCGTAAAGGGGGGCCGCGTTATCGGTTCGAGCGACGAGCGGGCCGAGCGGCCGGCCTCGGTGCCGCATGGTCCGGAAGACCTTTTCGCGACGATGGCCCACCTCTTGGGAATCGACCCGCAGGAAGAGTTTTACACGCCGGAGGGGCGGCCGAATAAAGTGGTCAACGACGGCAAAGTGATTCGGGAGCTGCTCTGATGCTTCGCTCACTTTTTGCTGCTGGTCTGGTCCTGCTGCTGGCGGCAATCGCATTTGCCGAGCCGCCGCACGCTTCATACATTTTCCCGGCCGGTGGGCAGCGCGGGCAAACGGTGCAGGTGCGGATCGGCGGTCACTTTTTGCACGAGAAGAGTCCGTTCGAGCTGCTAGGGCCGGGCGTTTCCGCGCCAGTGGAGATCAGCCGCGTGCCGACCGTCTGGTTCGAGGGGCCGCTCGTCAAGCTGCCCGCCAGCCAGCAGGCCGAAGACTATCCGCAAGATTACGGCGCGGCGATTCAGATTGCCGGCGATGCGCCGCTGGGCAATCGTTGGTGGCGCTGCTGGAATGCCCAGGGAGTCACCGCGCCGCTGCCATTCGTGGTGGGGGCCTTGCCGGAAATCGTCGAGCAGGAGATCGATGGCGAGCCGCTGCCGGTGGCGGTCCCCTTGCCGGTGACGATCAACGGCCGCATTTTCCCGCGCGAAGATAGCGATTTGTGGTCCTTCGACGCCACAGCCGGCCAGCCGCTTACGCTGGCGGTCGCGGCGGCTGAACTCGGTTCGCCGCTGGTTGCCCGCATCGAGGTTCGCGATGCCGCCGGCAAGCTGCTGGCCGAAAGTATTGGCGCGGGAAATCGAGATGCCTGGCTCCGGTTTGTTCCCCCGGCAGATGGCAAATACAGCGTTCGCATCAGCGATGTTGCCAGCGGCGGCTTGCAGCACTTCGTCTATCGGCTGACGATCACGACCGGCCCGTGGGTCGATCATGTCTATCCCCTCGGCGGTCGCCAGGGACAATCGATCAAGCTCTCCGCCGTCGGCCAGGCCCTGCCCGGCGTTCTGGAATTCAATTCGTCAGAGGCGGCGCTTGGCATCGCCCGCCGCTCGCTGCCGGTCGGAAAATCGCTCACGAACGCAATTTTGCTCGACCTCGGCGACCTGCCCGAGCTACTCGAAGCGGAGCCGAACGACGGTGCCGATAAGGCCGCTCCGATCGCCTTGCCGGCCACAATCAACGGCCGGATCCAGTCGCCGGGGGATGTCGATTTTTGGTCGCTCGCGCTGGCCAAAGGAAAACCGATCGTGCTGGATGCGCGCGTCACGCGGCTGGGCTCGCCGCTGGCGCTGGTGCTGACGGTGCGCGACCAAACCGGCAAGCAGTTGGCGCAGGGCGATGGAAGCGCGGTGGCGGCCGGCGACGTTTCGCTCACGTTCAATCCGCCAGCCGATGGAACGTACCTCGTCGAAATCAGCGAGCGGTTTTCGCGCCGCGGTGGGCCGGCATTTGCTTATCGCGTGCAAATTTCCGAGCCGGCGGCTGATTTTCGCCTGCTGGCACCCGATTTGGTGTCGGTCGATGTGGGTGCGGAGAAAAAGCTCGACGTGACCATCGAACGCCGCGGCGACTGGAAAACGCCGCTGGTGCTGCATGTTGCGGGCTTGCCGGCGGGGGTCACTTGCGAGGATGTGACTGTGCCGCCGAATGCCCCCAAGGGGTCGTTGGTCTTCAAGTGCGCCGCCGACGCGGCGGTGATTTCGCAGCCAGTCACCATCACCGGTCGTGCCGAAGTGAATGGTCAGATGCTGGAGCGAACCGCGCTCTGTGCCGGTCAAAAAGATGGCTTTGCCAAAGGAGAAGCGATTCCGACGCGGCTGGCGATTACGCTCCCCACGCCGTTCAAGTTTACCGCCCCGTTCAGCTTCATCTATACCGCTCGCGGCGCGGTCCTGCACAAAAAATACACCATCGAGCGGAATGGATTCGAAGGCCCCCTCGTCGCCCGTCTCGCCGACCGGCAGGGGCGGCATCTGCAGGGAGTGACGGGGCCGGAAGTGGCCATTCCGGCCGGCGCGACCGAATTCGATTATCCCCTTTATCTCCCCCCCTGGATGGAACTTGGCCGCACTAGCCGTACGAATTTGATGCTGACCGGTGAGCTAAAGGACGCCGCCGGCAAGCTGCACAAAGTGTGCTACACCACCAAGGAACAAAACGAGCAGCTCATCGCGCTGGTTTCGCCCGCCGCGCTGCGACTGGGGCTCGAGAAGTCGGTGGTAGCCATTCCGGCCGGCGGCGAGCTGGCCGTGGCGGTGGCGATTAAGCGCGACGCGGCGGTGAAATCGTTCGTCCGCCTCGCGCTCGTCGTGCCGCCGCACATGCGGGGAATCTCGGCCGAGCCGGTTGTTGCGCCGGCTGAGGCGACCGAGGCCACGCTGCTGCTGCAAATTGACGACAGCGCCGGCCCCTTCAACATGCCCGTGCTTATCCGAGCGACCGCCGAGCGCGCCGGCCAGCCGCTGGTGGCCGAGATTCCGCTGGAACTACTGGCCGAGAAATCTTCCCGCTAGCGCGGCGTTCCTGGGGGTGGCGGCAGCACGAGCCGCGATCCCACGGGGGGCGCGAGCGAATCGACATACGCCTTCAGCAGGTCGTGCGTCGCTTGAAATTCCTCGCGGCCCGCGAGCGTCCGATATTGCGGGTCGGCCGCCACGGCATCGAAGCGGTTCAGCGTGGTCTTGAGCGACTCGTAGCTCGGCGGAGCGCCATCGCGGAGGACTTCGGCCGGCGGGGCGAGATACTCGCGCCAGCGGGCATCGACGAGCGACTCCAGCAGCGACCAGTGCCGGGCCAGATCGGCCCGCAGCGGCACCGCCTCGATGGTGCCTGGCTGAACGGGGGGGGCGAGGGTCGGTCCAGGCATCGGCAGCGTTTCGATCGGCGTGACGGCCGGTTCGGCGGCAGCCGCGGCGGCAGCCGCGGCGGCGGTGGCGCGGGCGATCAATTCGATCAGCTCCATCGCCGGCTGGGGGATTTCCCGCTCTTTGCCGGCCTTGCCGTAATAGGCGGCGTTCGCCTCGTCGTCGATTTGCAAGGCCGAGCCATCGATGGAAACCCCGGCGAACAGCCCCCGGCTGCGGGAATACGAATAGATTTCGGCGCGCAACTGGGCGTCGGTCGCCGCCTCGACGCGCCGGCCCACCGGTCCCGCGGCGGCGGCCGCATCGGCCCCGATCGTGAATTTGCCGGTCAGCAGGCCATCGACGCTCTTTTGCGTTTTGAATACCAGCACGATATCGCTCGCCTGCGCGCCCGCCTGCCAGCCGATCGAGCCGCCGGTGATCGTCACGAAGGTCGGCGCGCGCCAGCTGCCGTCCTTTTCGCGGACGATGACCACCCCCTTGCCGCGTTGCCCGCCGACGACGAAACCAACCTTGATTACGTCCGGTATGATCGCCACGCCGTGCGCCTCGGCGAGCAGTGCGGCGGGAATTCCCTTGACGCGCAGGTCCAAAAACTCCTTTAACACCGTCGCCGAATCCTCGACGATTCGCTTTTCGCTCTTCGCATCCGCCACCCGCGGAAACAGCAGGCACAGCACGGCCCCGGTGGCCAGCGCAGTAAGCAAACGGATCATGGGCAAGCTCCTGCCGGCGGGAAAAGATGCCGTCCGCCACCGCGGACCGGTGCCGGACTGTACCGGCGAAAGGCCGCCGCGAGCAACGGCAATTCGGCGATTCCGGCGGCCCAAAGTCCCCAGCGACATTGTCAGCAAGCTCCGCGTGATCGTGATACAATGGCCATTGGAGTATTCTATGTCCCGCGCCATGTCCGCCACTCCGCTAGCACCTGTTCCCGTGCTCCCGCGCCCGGTGCGGTGGTCCGTCGCGGAGTTCCACCGATTGGTCTCCGAGCCTTGGCTGGAAGGTCGTCGCATGATTCTGGTCGAAGGGGAAATTCTGGACATGCCGCACCCGAATCCCCCCCACGACACGAGCGTTGGATTGACGGAAGACGTTTTGCGCCGCGTCTTTGGACCGGGGCATTGGGTTCGCGGCCAGATGGCCCTTGTGCTGGGCCAATCCACTGATCCACTGCCCGATGTGGCGGTCGTGGCTGGTACGCCGCGCGATTTTCCAGCGCATCCGCGAACAGCCCTCTTGGTGGTGGAGGTGGCCGAGTCGTCGCTCGCCTACGATTCGGGGGATAAGGCGCACCTTTATGCCGCCGGGGGGATCGAGGACTATTGGGTTGTCGATCTGGTGCATCGCGTGCTTTTGATGCATCGCGCTCCCAGACCCAACAGTGGCGCGCCATTTGGCTGGCAATTCGCTAGCGTCACGACGCACCACGCCGCCAGCGTGGTCAGCCCCCTCGCCGCGCCACAAGCCAGCTTGCGCGTCGAAGATCTGATGCCATAGCCAATCACCACCGGCCGCTGACCAGCACCCACGAGAATAGCGCGACCCAGGTGGCGGCAAAGAGCAACGGCACGGCGAACGCCAGCGGCCGCGAGATCGACAGCCCGTCGGTGCGGCCCGGAGCGGCGAATTCGGCGACGGTCTCCCGATACTCCGGCACCAGCCGCTTGATCCGCTCGTGAACATGCACGCAATAGCGCCAATGTCGCACCTGCACCCGCAGCCAGAGCAGAGCAAAGGCCAGGGCGACCGCCGTCAGCGGGGCGAAGACGGCCAGCGCCGGGTCTTTGTGATAGAGAATGGCGAAGACGCCCAGCAGTCCCACCTCCACGGCCGAGAAAAAGTTGAGCCGATCATGAAACAGCCGCTCTTCGTGCATGCCATGCAGCCAGAGCCGGTTGAGTTGCTCCAGCGGCAGGGGGGCGTCAGCTAAGTCGAGCGGTGAGTTCATGATGGAGGGTGGTGGTTGCTCGGCGGCAGGGGGTCGCGGGTGGCGCGGGGCTTCGAGCCATTGAATATAGCTTTCCTTGGCCAGACTCACCCAGGCGGCTGGGCAGGGCGATTTGACCGAGGCGGCTTGGTTCGCAACAATCGGGCATTCGCGAATAAAACACTCCTCTCCTCCCTTGGCGACTACCATGAATCGAGTTCACAAAGCCCTCGCGAGCGCAATCGTATTCGGTCTCTTCCCCGCCTTATTCGCCGCCGCGGCCGAGAAGCCGCCGCGCCCGAATATCGTCGTCATTCTCTCGGACGACATGGGGTGGAGCGACCTCGGATGCTACGGCGGCGAGATCAGCACCCCCAACCTCGATAAGCTGGCCGCTGGTGGACTGCGATTCACGCAGTTCTACAACACGGCCCGCTGCTGCCCGACGCGAGCCTCGCTCCTGACCGGCCTCTATCCGCATCAAGCGGGAATCGGCCACATGATGGAAGACAAGGGGCTCGAGGGTTATCGCGGCGAGCTCAACCGCCGCTGCCTCACCATGGCCGAAGTGCTGCGCCCCGCCGGCTATGGAACCTATGGCGTCGGCAAGTGGCATGTCACCCAAGGGACCAAGCCCGCGGGACCAAAGCACAACTGGCCCCAGCAGCGGGGATTCGACCGCTTTTATGGCACGATCACCGGGGCGGGCAACTTCTACGATCCGGGCACGCTCGTCCGCGACAACACGATGATCTCGCCGCTGGCAGATCCGGAATATAAGCCCGCGACTTATTACTACACCGATGCCATCAGTGACCACGCCGCCCGCTATGTCGGCGAGCATCACGCCAATACTCCCGATAAGCCGCTGTTCCTCTACATCGCTTATACCGCCGCCCACTGGCCGATGCACGCGCTGGAGGAAGACATCGCGAAATACCGCGGCAAATACGACGCCGGCTACGACGCCATTCGGCAAGCGCGGTTCGCCCGGCTGAAAAAGCTGGGCCTGATTGGTGCCGATTCGCAGCTCACCGCAACCGTGGGCAAGTGGGACGAAGTGAGCGATAAGGCGTGGGAAGCCCGCTGCATGGAGGTCTATGCCGCGATGATCGACCGAATGGATCAGGGAATCGGGCGGATCGTCGCGGCCCTGGAGAAAGCGGGCCGGCTCGACAATACGCTTATCCTCTACATGCAGGACAACGGCGCTTGTGCCGAAACGATTGGCCGCCAGCGGAACGCCGCCCCACTCGTTCGCCCCGAAAAGCCCACGCTGCCGCCACTGGCCGCCGACTTCCTCGATACGGCCGTTCGCCCCACGCGCACGCGCGATGGCTTTCCGATTCGCCAGGGACCGGGGGTCATGCCGGGACCAGCCGATACTTATATCGCTTATGGCGAAGGCTGGGCGAATGTCAGCAATACGCCGCATCGCGAATATAAGCACTGGGTGCATGAAGGGGGGATTTCGACACCCCTGGTCGCCCACTGGCCGGCCGGCATTCGCCGCCGCGGCGAACTGGTGAACGAGCCGGGGCATCTGATCGACATCATGGCGACGTGCGTCGATGTTGCGGGTGCCGAGTATCCCGCGATGAAGGGCGAAGAGGCGATCCAACCGCTGGAAGGCAAGAGCCTGGTTCCCGCCTTCGCCGGCCAAAAGCTGACGCGCAACGCGATTTATTGGGAACACGAAGGGAACCGCGCCATGCGCGCCGGCCCCTGGAAACTGGTCGCCAAGGGCCCCGCCGGCAAGTGGGAGCTTTACAACATCGACGCCGATCGGACCGAGCTCAACAATTTGGCGGCCAGCGAACCGGAGCGACTCGCCGCGCTGACCACGCAGTGGGAAGCTTGGGCCAAACGGACCGGCACGATTCCGTGGATTTGGAAACCGGCTTATGGCGAAGGAAAGTAGTGCTTGGTCACCGCGAAAACTTCGGATGCCATGCCCACGGCATGTGAGCGTGTGTTGGCGAAAGAGCAGGCACGCCCACGTCTGCGTGGGACGTGGCAGCCGAGCCCCAAAAATCAAGAATTGACGGAACTCTAGCCGGCGAAGGCCGCCAACCATCGCGAAACGCAAGCGACAAGCTCCGCGCCGGTGCCGGTGTAGAAGTGATCGGCCCCGTCGATGATTTCCACTTGGCGGCGGTCCGCATTCGGCAGAGCCAGCAAGGCTTCCGGCAAACCGGCGAAAGGAATGCCCCCGTGCGCTAGTTCCTTCCCCCCATAGGTGAAAAGCGCGGGGCACGGCAGTTCGGCGGCAAAGCGGAGCAGGTTATAGCGTTCGGCCGGCCCGTATTTATCGATAAACCCCGCCGCCGTGATAAGCAGCGGAAAGGGAAACTTGCTGGTGAACAGTTCCTCCCCCTGGCCCGCCTCGACCATCCGGCGGGCCGTATCGAACGACTCGAAAAACACGGCACTTTCCGGAGCGTTCACGTAGGCCGCATAGGACAGCCGCGGTCCGCTGATGGCGACGACGGTCGCAACCAGGGGAGATTTTTCGCTGGCCTGGGCATAAACAGCCTTGATCGCCCCCAGGCTGTGGCCGATGAGGGCGATTCGCTGGTGGCCCCGCACGGCCAGATGCTGAATCCAGGCGGCCAGATCGTGCCGGCAGTCGTCCACGGTTTCGTAGGCCGCGCCAAACCGCCGGCGCTGCACTCCCAGGCTGGCACTAAAAACCGCGTCGTGCCCGCGCGTATTCACGAGCAGCGCGGCGATGCCGAGGCGCTGTAGCGCGGGAACGAGCGGCTCCAAGGTGCTGGAGCCATAGAAATTGCCGCCGACGCCATGCAGCAAGATTGCGGCGGTGCCCCGCGCCCTATCGCTGGTGGCCGCCGAGGGCTCGGCCAGCGCGCCATCCAGCCGCAGGCCATCGCGAGTGACGGTGCGGACCAGTTCGACGCGCATGGGAAAATGGCGAGCGGGGATCGGTCCGGCTTAGGCGTCCGCTTCGGGAGCGGCGGGGGTGGCGGCGGGATTGGCGACGCTCAACTGCGACAGCACCTGCAGGATGCCGTTGAGGTGGGCCATGCGGGGGCCGAAGCGATCGACGAACTCGTTCAGCAGATAGTCGCTGTCGGCCAGCGATTCCGCGCCGTCGGCTACTTCCTCGGTCATGTTGTGAATGAACTGGTTTTGCGCCTTCACCAGCGCCTCGGCCGCGATGCGACAATTGCGGGCGAGATCCGGATTGGCCTCTTTCCAGTTGTTGATGTCCACCTGCCGCTGCTTCGTATGCATCGAAACGTGGTGGGCGATTTCCTCCAGCAGCTTCACCGACTTGGCCTGCCCTTCGATCAGTTGCCGCAGCAGCACGCAAATCAGTTCGTTGGCGTCGATCTTGGCGGAATTTTGCTGGGCGCGGTTATCGGCGGTCACGTCGATGCTGAACATCGTCGAGAAATTGCGCGGGTCGGCGGACATGTCGGCCTTTCAGGTTGCTGGTGGCGGACTTTTAGCCAGACTTCTCACTAGCCGCCAGTATATCCGGTTCGCGCGGCGAAACCAGTTTCGTGTATGCTGAAGGAGCCAGATTTTCGCCGACCGACTTTCCGGCCAGGCCGGAGGAGCCGATTATGCGACGCCGAGAGTTCGTGACCAGCCTGTCCGCGGCGGCGGCCGGTTTGGTGACCGCGTCCAGCTTGCCGGGAGCGCCGTTCGTTCCCGCCCGCGATCCGCAAGTGGTGGCGTTCGCGCCGGGGGGCACCACCATCGCCACGGGCTGCTCGGGGATGACCGACGGGCGGTTTCCTCCCCGGCCGCATCCGGATGTTCGCAAGTGCGGCGTCGTCGCGGTGTGGGACATCGCCAGCGGCAAGCGGCTCTTTCGCTGGGAAACCTTTGGCGACCTGACGAAGCTCGCCTTTTCGCCCGATGGCCAACTGCTCGCCGCCAGTCGCCTGTACGAAGCGGACGACGGCCTGGCCCTGCACGAAGTGCGGGTGTGGGACGCCACCAGCGGGCGGCTCGTCAAATCGCTCGACCGCTGCCACAGCTTCGATTTTTCGCCCGATGGCCGGCAGCTTGCCGTCCTCAGCCGCAGCAAGTGCGTGGTGTACGAAGTGCGCGATTGGGCCAAGGAGCGCCTGATTCCGGCCCTTGGCGGGGGCGTTTCGGTCAGCTTCTCGGTCGCTGGCTTATCGCTGATCGGCGTGCTGAAAAGCGACGATAAGTATCGCCTGCGGCAAATCAGCCTGGAGCCGGCGGCTGGCGATCCCGCGCCGCCGGTCGAATCGCTCGCGCTCGATGCGCCGTTTTATCGCGTGGCGGTGGCGGCCGATGGCGCGCTGTTGGCGACCGGCCACGACGGGGGGAATGTTGTCGTGTGGGATGCGGACACGCTCGACGTGCGCACGCGCCTGCAAACCGGCCAGCGCGGCCTCGCTCATCCGTTCTTCTCGCCCGATGCCAAGCTGCTGGCCGCCGGCTCGCAGGACAACGGCGATGTCGTCGTTTGGAGCCTGGCCGACCGGCAAGAGATTGGCCGCTTCACTTTCGAAAAAGGGGGTCTGCGAACCTACGCCCTGCGCCCCGCCGGCACCATCCACCGCCCCGAGAAAGACCCCACCCGGTTTTGCTTTTCCCCCGCCGGCGACGCCTTCCTCGTCGGCTGCTACGGCGGCATCCTCCGCGGCACGCAGGGGGGACAAGAGCTGCGGCGTTTTGGGGATTAGGGGGGCAGGGTTCCTAACTTGCCGAGTCATGCCCACCATTGTCTCCCTCCAAGTCGCCCAGCCCGCGACCCGACACTTTGCCGATCCGCGCGATGGCAACGAGCGGGCATGGACTTCGGCCATCTTTAAGGAGTCGGTGAGCGGCCCGGTGTGGGCCGGTCGCACGAATCTGGCGGGGGATGGCCAGGCGGACCTCGATAACCACGGCGGCGTCGATAAGGCGGTGCTCGCCTATTCGGCCGAGCACTATGACTACTGGCGGGCGCACCTCGCCAGGCCCGACCTGCCACACGGCGCGTTCGGCGAGAACCTGACGCTCACCGGCCTCGACGAATGGTCCGTCTGCATTGGCGACGAATTTCAAGCCGCGGGCGTGCGGTTTCAGGTCTCGCAGCCCCGCCAGCCCTGCTGGAAACTCTCGCGCCGCTGGCAAATCGCCGACCTCGCCCGGCAGGTGATCGCCAACGGCAAAAGCGGCTGGTATTTGCGGGTGCTGACTGAGGGGGAACTGGCGGCAGGCACCAACGTCGAATTGGTCAGCCGCCCCCATCCCGCCTGGACGGTGGCCCGCGCGAGCGAAGTGATGCATCACCGCAAAGACGATCTGGCCAGTGCGGCGGAACTTGCCGCCCTGCCAGAGCTATCCGCCAGCTGGCGGGATGATCTCCACCAGCGGATTGTCAAACGTGGGGCAGGCGTGTCGCCCGCCTAGTCAGTTCGCTACGGCAAGTCCGACTCCGCCGCTGGAGTGGCTGGCGTCGTCGCTGCCGGTGCCGGAGTGGCTGGCGTCGTCGCCGCCGGTGCCGGAGTGGTGCCCGCCGTCGCGGGAGCCTCAGCGGGAACGGCCGGCGTCGCGGGCGTAGCTGCCGGATCGGCGCTGGCGGTCGCCTCGGCAGGCTTGGCTTCGTCCGCTTCGGGGAGGCGATCCTCGTCGGTCGGATCGATGTTCAGCCACTGCTTGCGGATTTCTTCCGGCACCGACTCGCGCCAAATCGCCAGCACTTCCTTCACGTTGAGGTACGGATTGCCCCGCTCATTCCCCTTTTCGCCCCCCTGCACGGGCTTGAGGGGAGTCCACAGCATGTCGATCTGGTTGGTGTCGCCATAGTAGCGGCCGCCGGTGATGTTCCCCTCGTCGTCCAGATCGAGGGCATAGTGGAAGGCGAGTGTGCGGTTGAATTTGGGGCCCTTGTCGTACTCGCGGGGGGTGTTCATGGCATAGCGAATCGACATCCGGCAGTCGTACTGTTTGTCGCTTAGTTTTTCTATCGCGACTTTGTAGCTGTAAACCGGAAAGTTGATGACGACTTCCCCCAGCGCCGTTTCCATGCCGACCGGGTGCGAGCCCCGACCCAGCCAATTGCAGAGGACGAGGTGCAGCGTCGCCGGGTTGATCGCGTTGTCGAGCCCGCCGAGGAATTCCGTGGGCGAATACATGTAAATCTCGGCCAACATCCCCTTGATGTCGGCAGGGGTGAAGGTCACGCCGTTGCGGACCACGTTGTTCTGCGGCTCGGCATGGCGAATCGTGGCCGCCGTCCAGCCGTTGCAGTGGCCATACCAGCTCGGCGGACCCGAGCTGCGGCGAATGCGGCCGAACAGTCCGCGGCGTGTCCCACCGCCGCTGCTGCCGTAGCGACCGTGGCCGCTGATGTCGCTCCGTTCGAAGGCCACGGCAGATTGCTGGCCGGCATTGAAAGCGCGGTCGTACTTGGCGAGCGCCGCCACGGTGCCGCCCGAATGATCGGGATAGTCGTGCCCGGCATAGGGGACGCGATACTCGGGAACAATCGACTCGGTCGGCAGGTCGTCGAGCTTGCGAACGAGGTCGCTCCCCCACCAGGCCTTGAAGGCCTCCTGCTGGTACTCGATTTCATCCTTCCGGATTTCGCCATAACGGGCCGTTTGGCCCGAAACCGCAAGCACCACGCACAGCACGCTGGAGATCATGTTCGCATCCTACTGAAGAAGCCTGGCCAGAAAGGGCATTGAAAAAGGCCCTTGGAACACTTGGCTCCAAGGGCCTGCAATTATACTTCCGCCTAAACGACTGGGGGGCCGACTAGCGATAACGGCCGAAAGTGTTGACGCGCGCGGTCTTCACCGGCTCGGCACCCTTCTGAACCGGGCACTGGCAGGGGGCTTGGACAGCCTTCTGCGTGGGGGCTTGCACGGCCTTCTGGACCGGCGTCACCTTCTGCACGGGAGCCTGAACCGGGGCCACCTTTTGAACGGGGGCCTGCACCGGCTTTTGGACCGGAGCTTGGGTCGGACCCTGCACGGGGGCTTGCTTCGGGTCATCGGCGGCCTGAGCGGCACCAAAGAGAACGAGCGAGCAACCAAAGGCAAGAACGAAACGTCGCATTCTGGGAACCTCCTGTAGATGAACTGGGGATACAGCCACGCTGTGACGGAAAATCTAACCCAGGTTCCCCCATTTAGCTAGCAGCCACCTCAAAAATCTTGAATCTTTTTCCCAGATTGCTCATTTGCCGCCGACCCTCGTTTGATTTTTCGTGAATTGCCGGCAAAGAATACGTTCCGCGCTACTTCGCCAGTAGGGGACTGGTTAATAAAATCCGGAAATTTTCGATAAATCTGGTCCGTTGGCGTCTCCTCCAGCAACGCTACAATCGAGGCCGTTTCGTTTCGCCGCCTGCCAACTTGCGGGAGTCCCGATGCCGCAACTGTACTTCATCCTGACTGCCGTTCACTTGGTAGCGATCGTGATTACCGGCGTGCTGTGGTTCATCGTCGATATCGACAAAACCAGCTCGCTGCGAAAATCGCTGAAAGATATCCGTGCCGTCCACTTCGGCTCGCTCTATCTCGTGCCCATGTTTCTCAGCCTTCTGTGGGCCTTCGAGCGACTGCATGTGCCGGCATGGCATCAGGGTTTTTTCCCGGCGGGGCTGGGCCTGCTTGTGCTCTTTTCCAGCATCGGCTATCTGTTTCCGCGCCCCGCCGATCTCGATGAATTCTACTACTGGACCCGGGGCTGGCCCCTCATCCTGGCCTCCATCGGCCTTGTCTGCCTGACCGTCGGCATGTTGTGGACCGCGGCAGTTCTTGTCTGGTACGCGGTGGTCCCCGCCATCTAGCACCTCTTCCCATTTGGATCCTCCCCATGCCCGCCGGTTTTCTCAATCCCCCCACGCTCTGCCCCACGTTCGGCTGGACGCACGTTGTCACCACCAGCGGCGGCAAGACGATTCACATCTCCGGACAGGTTGCCGTCAACGAGCGGGGCGAAGTCGTCGGCAAAGGAGACCTGAAACGGCAAACTGAGCAGGCTTTCGAGAACATTCGCCTCGCCCTGGCGGCGGTCGGCGCGACCTTCGAGCACGTCGTGAAAACCAATCTGTATGTCGTCGGCCTCAAACCCGAGCATGTGCCGATCATTCGCGAGGTTCGCGCACGGTATATCTCGAAAGACCATCCGCCGGCCAGCACCTTGGTCGGAATTTCGGCACTCGTCGGACCAGATTGGCTGATTGAGATCGAAGCCCAGGCGCTTCTCGGCGATTAGCCCGGCTGTCGCCGAATAGCCCCACTCTGCCCTAGAATAAGGGGATGACCGAAATCGCTCCCCAAGCCGCGCACTCTCGCCGGGTCTGGCTGCAAACCGCCGCCGGTGGTGCTTGCGCGCTGGCGGCCGGCTGCCTTGCGCCGGGGGGGCCGCAAACGGGGCGGCTTGAGAAGGTGTGGGGCCAGCGCGGCAAGACGCCGGGCAAGCTCAATAAGCCCCGCGCGATCACCATCGACGCGGAGGATCATCTCTACATTGTCGATATTACGCCGCGGATTCAGGTCTTCAGCACCGACGGAAAATATCTCCGCGGTTGGCAAACGCCCGCCTTTGCCAACGGCCGGCCATCGGGGCTCGCCTTCGCCAGCGATGGCAACCTGCTCGTCGCCGATACGCACTACTTCCGGATGCTCGTCTATACCCCCGCCGGCAAACTGCTCGACAGCCGCACGATTGGCGGCGAGTGCGGCAGCGGACCGGGACAATTCGGCTTCGTGACCGACTGCGCGCAGGATTCGCGAGGCAACTATTACATTGCCGAATATGGTGAGTTCGACCGGATCCAGAAATTCTCCCCCGATGGCAAGTTCCTGTTGCAATGGGGGAGCCACGGGCACGACCTGGGGCAATTCCTGCGGCCGCAAAAAATGGTGCTCGACAACGACGACCTGCTGTGGGTGGCCGATGCCTGCAATCACCGCGTGCAGGTGTTCGACGCCCGCAGCAGCGAGGCGAAGGTGGTTCGGTCGTGGGGCCGCAATGGCCATGCCCCCGGCGAGCTGAACTATCCCTACGACATTTTGCTCGATCCGGCAGCCCTCGCCGGCCGGCCAGAGGGATTTGTGTATTTGTGTGAATTCGGCAATCACCGCGTGCAAAAATTCACCCGCGAGGGGGAATTCGTCGGCCTCTGGGGAAAAAACGGCCGGGGCGAAGGGGAACTCGATCAGCCCTGGGGAATTACCCGCGACAGCCGCGGCCGGATGTATGTGCTCGACACCTACAACCACCGCGTCCAGCGGTTTCGGCTCTAATCGTAGGGCAGGCGTCTCGCCTGCCAAGAATCGTGGGGCAGGCACGAGCACCTGCCAAGTGACGTTAGGAACTACCTCGGTCAACGGCTAAACTAATTTCATGTTCGGCCTCAAAATCGATTTCGACCAGCCCTATTACCTGCTGCTTTTGCTGCTGATTCCCGTTTTGTGGGTCTTCAGCTTCAAGAGCTTGTCGGGCCTGGGGCCGTATCGCCGCCTATTCGCTCTCAGCTTTCGGACGCTCGTCTTCTCGCTGCTGGTGCTGGCGCTCGCCGGCATTCAGCTCCAAAAAATCAGCGAGCGGATGACGGTGCTGTATCTGCTCGATCAGTCGGAGAGCATCCCGAAGGCGACCCGCGAGGCGATGCTCGAATACGTGATGAAGGATGTCGAGGCCCATCGCCACCGGGGGGATTTGCAGTCGGCAGCCGAGGATAAGGCGGGGGTCATCATCTTTGGCCGCGAGGCGACGATCGAGCATCCGCCGATTGCCGACGAGGTGCGGACCGTCGGCGCATTGGAAAGCCTGTTCGAACTGCGCACCGACGCCACGAATATCGCTTCGGCATTGAAGCTGGCCCAGGCATCGTTTCCGGAAGACACCGCCAAGCGGATCGTGATTGTCACCGATGGAAACGAAAACCTCGGCGATGCCCGCACCATCGCCCGCACCCTGGCCGATAGCGGCATCGGGATCGACGTGGTGCCGATTTCGCTGCCGACTCTGGCCGAAATCGCGGTCGAAAAGGTCGCCCTCCCCAGCGACATTCGCCGCGGCCAGCCGATGGAAGCCCGCGTCGTTATCGAAAATTACTCGCAGAAGGATGTCAAAGGCCGCCTGCGCGTGATGCGCCGCTATGGCAATATCGACGAACTGCTCGGCGGCGAGGAGCTGGCCGTCGTCCTGAAACCAGGAAAAAACGTCTTCTCGTTCGAGCACACCATCGACGTTCCCGCCGGCTACACCTACAAGGCCGATTTTGTTCCCGACGACGCCACCGCCGACGTGCAATTGCAAAACAATAGTGCCAGCGCCTTCACGCATGTCCGCGGCAAGGGGCGGGTGCTGCTCATCGAAGATTGGGAAAATCCGGGGGAATTCGCCTATCTGATTCAGCGGCTGGGAGAAATGAACATCGAGGTCGATGTCATGCCCAGCAATCGCCTGTTTACCAGCCTGGCCGAACTGCAAGGATACGACTGCGTCGTCCTGGCCAATGTCCCCCGCGCCAGCGGCGGCGAAACCGAAAAGCAGGAAACCAGTAACTTTAGCGACGACCAGATCACCATGCTCGTTCGCAATACCGAGCAGTTTGGCTGCGGGCTGGTCATGCTTGGCGGCAAAAGCTCGTTCGGAGCTGGCGGCTGGGCAAACACCGAGCTGGAGAAGGCCATGCCGGTCGATTTCCAGATCAAAAATGCCAAGGTCAAGGCGGTCGGGGCCTTGGTGATGCTGATGCACGCCAGCGAAATGGCCCAAGGCAACCACTGGCAAAAGGTGATGTGCGAAGAGGCCCTGAAGGTCCTCGGCCCCAGCGATTATTGCGGCACCCTGCACTGGGACGACTTCGCCGGCAGCGACAAGTGGCTCTGGTCCGATACCACCGGCAAGGGGCTTTTGCAGGTGAAAGACCGCCAAAAGCTGTGGCTCGGCAAGCTCAGCCGCATGACTCCCGGCGACATGCCGCAGTTCGACCCGGCGATGCAAAAGGCCCTGAAAGAGCTGATTCCGAATCCGGCGTCGATCAAGCACATGATTATTATCAGCGACGGCGATCCTTCGCCGCCGGGGCCAAACACGCTTCCCGCCTTCAAAAAGAACAACATTCGCATTTCGACCGTCGCGGTCGGCACGCACGGCCCGCCGGGCAGCACGCCGCTGCAAAACATCGCCACGGCCACCGGCGGCAAGTATTATGTCGCCGCCAATCCCAAGGCGCTCCCCCGCATTTTTCAGATCGAGGCCCGCCGCGTCGCCCGCCCGCTCATCAAAGAAGATGCCAAGGGAATTCCGCTGGTGATTTCCGACCCTGGGCACGAAATGCTGCAAAGCGTGGCCGATGTTCAGCCGATTACCGGCTTTGTCTATACCCAGAAAAAAGAAAACCCGCTGGTCGAGGTGCTGATCCGGGCCAAGGATGTTGATCCCGAGAACGGCACCATTTTGGCCGCCTGGACCTTCGGCGCGGGAAAGACGGTCGCCCTCACCACCGATGCCGGCCGCTCGTGGGCCAATGCCTGGACCGGCTCCGAGGATTACGACAAGCTGTTCAGCCAGATGATTCGCTACGCGATGCGCCCCGTGAACGAAGAGGGGAAATTCACGATCGCGACCGACGTGAAAGACGGCAAGGTGCGGGTGGTCGTCACCGCGCTCGACAAGAACGACGAATTTCTGAACTTCCTCAACATGTCGGCTGCCGGCAGCGGGCCGGAAATGGAGAATATCGAGATCAATTTCCGGCAAGAGGCACCGGGGCGCTATGTGGCGGAGTTTCCGGCCGATAAGGCGGGGAGCTATCTCTTGGCGGTCAACACCGGCCAGGGAAACAACATGCTGCTGACCGGCGTGACGGTGCCGTATTCGGCTGAGTTCCGCGAGCGGGAGACGAACGAGGCCCTGGTGAAAACGCTGGCCGGCCTGCGCCCCGTCGGCGGGCAGGCGGGGCAAGTGATTTCGGGAGATCTCAAAAAAGGAGCGGTCGATCGGCTGGTCGCTTCGGTCGATACCTTCCGCCGCACGCTCGCCAAAGCGGTCAGTAGCGAGGACTTTTGGCCGATTTTCCTGCTCATTGCCGCCGGAATTTTCCTGGTGGATATCTTCATACGCCGCGTGACGGTGCATTTCTACTGGCTGACCCCCGCGCTGGCCTATGCCTGGAATCGGGTTCGCGGCCGGCAAATCGAAGCTGCCCCCGACGAGCGGATGGCCCGCCTCCGCAACCGCAAAGCGGCCGTGGCCAATCAACTGGACGAACGCCGGGCCGCCGCCCGCTTCGAGCCGCAAGCGGCTGACAGTTCCGGCCCACCGCGCGACTATGAGCAGGTCATTGCCGATGCCACCGCCGGCGGCCCCGCCGCGGCTGCTCCGCCCCCCACGCAGCAGCCCACCGCCACGCCGCAGGCCGAGCAAGATACCTACACCGAACGGCTCTTGGCGGCGAAGAAGAAGGCGAAGAGAGAGTAGCGGACGGTTCGCCCAGTCAGGTCGCGTGCGGTGCTTTTACTTGCGGCCCAAAATTCGATCATATTCGGCGTGCGACCCGATCCAAAACCAAACAGGACCATCCTCGCCGTCTGCCGCGAGCGCCCGCCAGCCCCTTCCCACGCGGACCGACCAGAGCTTCCCCACACGCTTGAAGTGCAGTGACGGGTGCTTGGGGTCTGTTTGAAGCAACTCGTAGTTCGCGTCAGCCACCGCGCGGACGGACTCCGGCAGGCGGTTGTAGCACTCCCAGAAATCGGCAGTCGCATGATGGTTCACAGCGGGCGCGTCCGGCCGGCCCGATGCTCCGTCAAGGCGCGCTCAGCGAGGGCATCGAGCTTGCCGGCCTGCTCGTCTTGCTCGATCTGGGCATCCCATTCCGCCTCGGCCCGCTCCGCCAGCCAGGCGCGAATCTCAGCGATCTGCTCCGGCGGCACTTGGGCGATGGCAGCGGTGATCGTCTCGACGGTGGACATGCCGAAATCCTCCGTATGGTGCCCTCTCTCCAGCCTAGCAGCACGAACTACCCAGGGGAAGCCGGACCGGACAGGTGGGTGCTGTCAGTGCGTGTTCAGTGGGCCCCCAGCCCTGTGCATCGCGGCCCATAAGGGCACGGCCAACCACCCGCCTTTACCGGCTCTTCATGTTGGGCCACCTGCTGCTTGCGCCGCCTTCCCGCGGGTGGTAAGATTCAGCCTGCCTAGCGCGGCCGGCATCGATTCTCTCACGCGGGAAACGCCCCATGTCGCTATTCGAGGATAGCCGCTATCAGTGGCGCGAGACCTATTTCGTGCTCTTCGAGGCTCAGCACCGCCCCCCGGCCGAGGCGGTCAAGCGGAGCCTGACTGAGCTTGGCCCGCGGCTTGAAGTGTCGCACCTGGCCGCCACGCCCGACGGGCTGCTCGAATCGCTCACCGTCCTCTCGCACGCCGATGCCGCCGGGATGGACATCACCTATGTCACCGGCGACGAAGTGGCCGAGCAGCTGGCCGAGCTCAAGGCGGAGTGGAAATCGCGCAAGCTCGACGCGACCGAGCGGGCCCGCCTCGAAAAACTGCTGCACGCCACCGCCCGGTTCGACATCTACCACTTCGAGGAAGTCAGCAATTTTCCCGGCGAGGAGGACGAAGGCCCCCTCGACCCCGGCACGCTGCTTCTGGTGCTGAAGCGGCTCGCGCATTTGTGCCACGGCCAAAGCATCGACCCGCAATCGGGCGAGTTTTTGACGTAATGGCCAGCCTCGCGGAGTGTGACACTTGCGTCTTCAATTGCACGCCTTCGATTTGCCGCTCGCCCACACCTTCACCATCAGCCGCGAGTCGATCACCTCGCAGCCGACGCTGATTGTTGAGCTGTCGCAAGATGGCCAGAGCGGCTTCGGCGAGGCGACCAGCAATAAGTACTACGGCTTCACGATCGAGCGGATGGCCCAAGATTTGGCGGCGCTTCGCCCGCTGCTCGAGCGCGCGACGCTGACCGATCCGGCCGCGCTCTGGCGCCAGTGCCAGCCGGCCCTGGCCGAAAATCCCTTTGCCCTGTGCGCCCTCGACCAGGCGGCCCACGATTTGTGGGGCAAACTCCGCGGCCAGCCGGTGTGGAAGCTGTGGGGGCTATCAACCGCGCACGTCCCGGCGTCGGACTACACGATCGGAATCGATCAAATCGACGTGATGGTCGCCAAGCTGAATGAATTTCCCGGCTGGCCGATTTACAAGATCAAGCTGGGGACCGACCGCGATTTGGAAATCGTCCGCGAGCTGCGCCGCCATACCGAGGCCACGTTTCGCGTCGATGCCAATTGCGGCTGGTCGCCCGAACAAGCCATCGCCTATGCGCCTGAGCTCATGTCGCTGGGGGTCGAATTCATCGAGCAGCCGCTGCCGGCGGACCGGTGGGACGACATTCGCCGCGTCGGGCAGGCATCGTGCCTGCCGATCATCGCCGACGAAAGCTGCATCGTGGAAAGCGACGTTCCCCGCTGCTTTGGTGCCGGGTTCTGGGGCATCAATATCAAGCTTGTCAAATGCGGCGGCATGACACCGGCCCGCCGGATGATCGACCAGGCCCGGCGGCTCGGTCTCTCCGTCATGGTCGGTTGCATGACCGAATCGACCGTCGGCATTTCGGCCATCGCGCAGTTGCTGCCGCTGCTCGACTATGTCGATATGGACGGTGCGGTGCTCTTGGCGAAGGATATCGCCACCGGCGTGCGACTCGATCGCGGCCGCTGCCTCTATCCCGATTTGCCCGGCTGCGGCTTGTCGCTCCTCGCCCCCGGCCGCGATCCGCTGGCCTGACGATGTCGTTCCAGCGGCCAGGTGGATGGTAGGATGGCGGTAGCGATGCACAACGAGGAAGGCTGAGCCATGATTCAATACAAAGCGGGATTCAAGTTCGTCGCGGGGGGTGTCCACGCGCAGGTTCTCGACTTTCCCGCCGCCATCACATGTGCCGAGAACCTGGAAGATGCCCGCCGCTTGCTGGCGGGGGCCCTCTTGGATGTGGCGGAATCGGCCCTCGAAACAGGCATGCCGCTACCGGTTCCCAATCCGCTGGCGTCCGATCCGGAGATGGACGTGGAAGAGCCCATTTATCTGCACCTGCAAGTCAGTTCCGGCGTGCAGCAAGTGCCGGTCGGCGTGGTGACACCGTGAAGCGGACCGATCTTATCCGCTACTTGAGACGACAAGGTTGCCAGCTTTCCCGCGAGGGGCGGTCCCATTCGGTCTGGGTCAATCCAGCCAATAGTCGGCAAACCACCGTTCCACGACACCGGGAAATTAACGAGTACACGGCGCGGGCAATCTGCCGGCAACTTGATATTGC
The DNA here is from genome assembly GCA_033762315.1 of Pirellulaceae bacterium. GTDB lineage: Bacteria > Planctomycetota > Planctomycetia > Pirellulales > Pirellulaceae > CAYLLN01. The sequence continues at coordinate 2,118 of JANRLS010000025.1, read as the reverse complement.
TGAGCCCTAACGCTTGACTCCCTTCGACGTACAAACTCTTCCCCATGCCTCCCATTCGCCTGGCTTTCGTGATTACCGAGCTATGGCCGGGCGGGGCCGAGCGCTGTCTCGCGAATCTGGCAATGGGGCTCGATCGCGAGCGGTTTGAGCAGGTCGTGTATTCGCTGAAAGTCCGGCCGCCGGCCGGCAAAGACCAACTGGTGAACCAACTGGAAGCGGCCGGGGTGCCGGTGCGATTTCTCGAGCTGCGTTCGCCAGGGCAAATTCTCAGCGCGGTGCGAAAGCTCGCCGGACATTTTTCCGCCCAGCGGCCACAAATCGTGCAGTCGTTTCTGTTCCACGCCAATATCGTTGGCAGTGCGGCGGCAAGCCGGGCGAACGTGCCGCATGTGGCCCTCGGCGTGCGTGTCGCCGATCCGCGCCGCTGGCGAGCCTGGGCCGAGCGCTGGCTGGGCCGGCGGGCGGACAAAATCGTCTGCGTGAGCCAGGGCGTGGCCGATTTTTGCCGGCAACGTGGCTATCCGAGCGATAAGCTGCTGGTGATTCCCAATGGGGTCGATGTTGAACGATTCGCGAATGCAACGCCGATACATCCCACCGCGCTCGGCTTGCCAGCGGATCGCAAATTCTTCGTCTTCATCGGCCGGCTGGATCGGCAAAAGGGGCTGGCCGATCTGCTGCAGCATCTTCCTGACACGCTGGCCGCCAACCCGCGGCATGACTTTGTGCTCGTCGGCGATGGTCCAGAGCGAACGTCGCTCGCCGGGCTGGCCGCCCAATTGAAGATCGCCGAGCGGGTCCATTTCGCCGGCTGGCGCGACGATGTGCCGGCGATTTTGGCCGGGGCAGAGCTATTGGTGCTTCCTTCGCGATGGGAAGGAATGCCCAATGTCGTGTTGGAGGCAATGGCCGCCGGCAAGCCGGTGGCGGCCACCCGTGCCCACGGGGTGGTGGAGCTGTTCGGTCAGGGGGCGGATCGCCAAACGGTGGCGGTCGATCAACCCGGGACCCTGGCCGCAAAGATCGGCGATTTTCTCCAAAGCCCCCAGGCCCTTTCCGAGCTTCGCCAGCTTAACCGGCTTCGCGCCGAGCACGAATTTTCGCTCGCTGCGATGATCGCCCGTTATGACCGCCTGTACACAGCCCTGGCGGCCGGCAAAGAAGGCCAAAATTTCTTTTAGCGGCAGCCGTTCCGTCCTTAGCGGCGTCAAAGGCTGTCGTTGGCGCGGCGAAAGGCCGGTCTATCCGCCCCCAATGTGGTCTCCCGCAAGATCAAGCGCGGTTGACGAATGGTGGCGGATTCTTAAGTTGTGGGCCTGTGTGGTGAACAGTGGGGAAAAGTGGTGACCCATGCTTCTAACCGGAACCTACGAGCGATCCCTGGACGACAAACAGCGGCTCGCTCTACCCAAACGGTTTCGGGAAGTGCTGGGGGCGGATGGTCAAACGCTTTTCCTCACGCCAGGGACCGACGGATCGCTGTCCCTGTACCCTGGGCCGGCCTTCGCCAGGATGGCGGACAAACTGGCCGCTCAGTCACCCACCGCACACGATGTGCGGGCCTTTGGCCGTTTGCTCTATGCCCAGACCCAAAGCGTGGAACTCGACGGCCAAGGACGGCTGCGTGTTCCGCCGGAACTCGCCCGGCTGGCGGAACTCGGCCGGGACGTGGTGCTGGTGGGTGTGGGGGACCATATCGAACTGTGGGACCAGTCGCGGTGGCAAGCCTGGCTCGCCGGCCAGCAACCCCGCTACGACCAGCTTGCCGAGCGGGCGTTTGGAAGCCCCGCCCCGGCCCAGCCGGCAGCTCCCCCGCTCGATGCGACCGCGACTGCGAACACGGAAGAGGTAGCGCGGCCCGCTCAGCCGCGCTAAGCGAGACCCCAGGAGACAAGATCGACGTCCGTCCGTCACAACGCTTGCCGCGACGATTCCCTGAGCGGCCACCCAGGGAATCACGCGCCGCCTTCCGTAGGGCGGCGGTCGCGGACTGGGAAGGGATTTCCCAGGCGCGATTGCGAAGCACTTCCGCCCGGCGGCGGCTTCGCAGGCATCGGCCCAACCGGGGCGGCATGGATGCCGCTTCGGGTCGATGTCTCTTGTTTGGGGGCGACGCTT
>JANRLS010000024.1:0-6363 GCA_033762315.1 Pirellulaceae bacterium | reverse complement strand
GGGCGAGCGACGGCCGCTGGATGGTGTATTACCATCCGGGAGACATCAGCGATGCCTGGGCCGATGGGCACGCGGGGATCGCGCCGGACGTTTATAATGGCTGCTATCAACTTGGCGCGAATGTATTGTTTTATGGCCATGCCGAGTATTCCAAGTGGCTAGCCGCGCAAGCGAAAAAGAAATGAGCAAGGACATGCAATTTTCAACCTGCAAAACGCAAATTGCCAAATGGGCCGGCATCGTTTTGGTGGCGCTATTGTTTGGCGCTGGCAGTGCGCGGGCTGACGAGCTGAACGAACTGTCGCTCGACGGCTGGAAGCAGCTGCGCGAGGTGGAACGCTATCAACTGCAAATCGCCGAGAAATACTGGCGCGAGCAGAACTGGAAGATCGCCGGCGATGAATACGCCAAGTTCATGGAGCTGTACGAATCGAGCACGGGCGCTCCCTACGCGCAGCTTAAATGGAGCCTCGCCCAGGTGCAGCTGCGCAAGCAGAACACGGCGATCAAGGAGGGCTTTCAATCGGTCATCGACTATTGGCCCGATTCGCCGCAGGCGACGGCCGCCGCCTACTACATCGGCCGCACCCACAAAGACATCGGCCGCGTGAAAGAGGCGAAGTCCGCCCTCAAGGAAGTCGTGGCCAAGCATCCGCAAACGCTCGCCGCCGTGTATGCCCTGAACGACTTGATTGACATCACGACGATTGAGAACGACCTGCCGGCTCGCGTCGAGCTCTGGAAGCGGCTGGTGTTCGACATCAAACGCAATCGCGAATCGAGCGGCATCTGCGTGCAGGCCAGCCAGCAATTCGCCGCCTATTCGTTTCGCGAGGGAGCGGTCGAGGATGGGGTCAAAGCGCTCGCCACCACCTACAATCCCCAGCAACTGCCGGCCCAGGTGGCCGCTTATGCCCGGCAGCCGATCAGCGATTTGACCGGCGCGGCCGAGAGCAAGCTGAAGGGGGACAAGCTGGCGGATGGCGTGATTGCGTGGCTGAAGACGGCGCTGCCGACGGATCAATCGACCCCGGAGGCGAAGCAACTGGCGCGATCGATTTTGCTATCGGTGGCCGATTTGACCGCCGTCGCCCGCCGCGACGACGCCGTTCCCGCCGCGTATGAGGCAGTGCTGAAGAACTCCAGCCCGGACGACGAAGCGCTCGGCCGCCTCGCCGCCTGGCACAAAGCGAAAAGCTACGACAAGGCCCGCGAGACCTATCGCCGCTATGCCGACAAATTCGAGGGGCTGGGGCAGGTCGCCAATAGCTATCGTGAGCAGGCCAAGTATCAGGAGGCGGTCGAGACCTATCAGCAGGTCGCCTCGCAAGACGAGCCCCGCCGCATTCGCTGGAAGAGCGAGCTCGCCTATACGTATCGGTTGTGGCGGAAGATTCCCGAGGCGGTCGCCGTGTACGAAGAGCTGTATAAGGAAGACACCGCCCAGCCGGGCCGCTGGCGATGGGAAATCGCGATCACCTATCGCGACGCCGGCCAATATGCTCAGGCCATCGGCAATTTCCGCCAGTGCGACAATTTCCCGGAGAACTACAAGCAAATGGCGTGGTGCCATCGTCAGGCCAAGCAGTGGGCCGAGGCGATCATTCTGTATGGGCAGGTTGCCGGCAACGCGGCCTCGGCTCCGTGGGCCCTGTTGCAGGTGGCCTACACCCGCGAGGAAGCGGGCCAGGCCGAGCAGGCGATCCAGGCGTTTCAGCTGGTGTGCAAGCGGTTTCCGAAGGATTCGCACGCGGCCACCGCCCATGCTCACTTGCAGCAGAAATACAAAATTAGCGTGACTTTGGGGGGGGCGACGCAGGAATAGCCAGCCTGAGCGGGTGCCGCAAGTCTTTTGATGGCAATGGGTTGCGCTGTTTTGTTGGGTCTGCTATCGCGGCGTTGCGATTTCGTGACCGGAATTTGCTTTCCACTTTCGCCGCCAATTCGTCATATTAGAGGGCGTGAACTTTCGCCGTCCCAGAATTGACTAATGGCGGGCTGAATTGCGGCCCGACACTGTTCGCGGTTTCGTGGGGGCGGAATTTCATTCCAAGGAACGACCATGAGACGTGCCATGCGATGCGCGGCGCTCGCCGTGCTGTTGGGGTTGCCGCTCATCGGAGTGGCTCAGGTCGAGGTGCCGGCGATTCCGCCGGCGGGAACGTCGCCGCTCGGGGTTCGCCAGCAGCGGGTCGAGCGGATGATGGAGGATTTGGAGCGCAAGTTCAAAGCGCTGCAAATCGCGCTCGCCCAGACCGAGCCGGACCGGGTCGAGAAGCTCAAATCGACGCTCGACGAAGCGAAAAAGCTGCTCATCCAGCAGCGGATGGGGGACATCACCAAGCTGCTCGACAAGTCGCAGCTCGATACGGCGACCGATGGTCAGAAGGCGGTGCTCGCCGACATTCGCAATCTGCTCGCCTTGCTCCTTGATGAAAAGAGCGACCGCGACAAGGCCCGCGAGGAATTCGAGCGGCTGAACGAGTGGAAAAAACAGATCGAGAACATTCTCGGCCAGGAGCGGGGAGAGAAGCGCGAAAGCGACAAGCTGGCCGACAAGGACAAAACGCTCGCCGCCCTGGAAGCGAAGCTGAAGGCCCTGGAATCGGCCATCGCCCAGCAGAAAGAGGTCATCGCCGCGACCGAAGCGGCGCGTGCCGAGGGAATTCAAGGTTTGGGCAAAGTCTCCGCCGCGCAAGCCGCGGCCCGCGCGAAGGCGGAAGCGATCGCCAATCAAATCGCCAAGGAAGCGGGCGACGAGAAAGGCCCACACGAAGGTGAGTCAAAGAACCCGATGGGGAGCCAAGGCTCGCAGGGTGCTCAAGGATCCCAGGGTTCGCAGGGGAGTCAGGGTTCGCAAGGGAGTCAGGGTTCGCAAGGTTCCCAAGGAAGCCCCAGTTCGCAAGGCTCTCCGAGTAGTCAGCGTCCGCCCGAAGCGGGCGAAAAGCCGCTGAATCAAGCCATCGAAAATCAGAAGGCGGCCGAAGGGAACCTGCAGCAAGGCAAAGGGAAAGCGGCTCAGCAGGAGGAGCAAACCGCGCTCGCCAATTTGGAGCGGGCCCTCGCCGAACTGAAGAAAGAGCAGTCGCGCATCGCTTCGCTTCCCCCCGAAGCCTTTGAAAAACTCGCCGGCAAGCAAGACGACATCAAGAACCAAACCGCCCAGCTCGAAGGGAAGATGCAGCAAGCCGGCCAGCCGGGGAGCCAAGGCGGCAGCCAAAGTGGCGGTGGTCAATCCGGTGGAGGACAGTCCGGTGGCGGCCAAAGTGGCGGCGGTCAATCCGGCAAGCCACAGCCCGGTCAGCAGAAGGTTCAGCAGGCCCAGCAGTCGATGAAGCAGGCTTCGGACGACCTCCGCAAGCAAGACCCGGCCGACGCCTCGCGTCAGCAAGGGAAGGCGATCAAGGATTTGCAGGAAGCCCTTCAAGAGATCGAAGAGCGGCTCGCTCAGCTGCGCGAAGAGACGCAGCTCGAAAAGCTCGCCAAGCTCGAGGGGCGTTTCCGCGAAATGCTCGCCCGCCAGCAAAAGGCGACGCTCGATACGGCCGCGTTCGAGAAGAAACGGCAAGACGAAGGAGAGCTGAAGCGGACCGACCGGCTCGCGCTGGGCAAAGTCGCCGCCGAAGAGGGGACCCTCGCCGAGGCGGCTCAGCAGGCGCTCGACATCATCATCGACGATGGGACCAGCGTGGTTTTTCCGGATGTCGTCGAGCAGGTGCGCGATGATCTCTACAACGTCGAAAAGGTCATCGCGACCGGGCGCACCGACCAGTTCACGAACTCGCTGCAAAAGGAAATCGAAACCACCCTCGAAGAATTGATCGAAGCCTTGCAGCAGGCCCAGCAGCAAAAAGAAGGGAGCGGCGGAGGAGGTGGCGGTGGGGGCGGCGGTCAAGAGCCGCTACTGCCCAACTCGGCCGAGCTCAAGCTGCTGCGGGCGGCTCAGTTGCGGGTGAATCGCCGCACGGTGACGGTCGAGACGACCCGTGCCAAAGAAGGCAAGCTCGACGACACCCTCAAGGGGGAATTGCAGACCATCGCCAATCGCCAGGCCGAAATCGGCGACATGACGATCCGCATCCTCGAACGGGCCGCGCCGTAGCATCCTCGTGGGGCAGGCGTCCCGCCTGCCGCGTCGGCATTTAGTTGTGCTCTAACCAAATCAACCCTGGATATTTTCCATGAAACTTCCCCTCGCCATCGCCGCGGTTCTGGTTTTGGGGGCGTCCTTCTCGGCTTTCGCCGCCGATAGCCCCGCGAACCTTGACCAGGTGCTCGATGCGTTCGTCGCCGCCGTCAAGGCCGATGGCTCGGTGCCCGCCGATAAGCAAAAGGCCGCCGCGGAGATTGTCGCCGCCTTGCGAATTGATGCGGATGGCAAGTCGGTGGCGATCACGGAGGTGCTGCGGATTCTGCATCCCCAATACAAGGACGCCCTCGCCGCCTTGGGCGAAGAGAACCTCGGCGCAGCGATCACCGGTCTTTCCACGGCTCGTGGCAGCAAAGATGCGTTCCTCGCGGCCGATGCCTCGTATTTTCTCGCCCGCGCCTATTTGCTCGACGAGCGCTTCGAGGAGACGCTGCCGCTACTCTCGGATCTGACCGGCAAGTGGGCCGACAAGCACACGCACGGGGGCGAAGTGCTGTTTCTGCGCGGCGTGGCCGAAGTCGCTTTGCTGCGGCACAAAGAGGCCACGGAGACGCTGACCAAGTTCCTCGGCCAATATCCCGATGCTCCGGAGCGGATGCGCGTCGGGGCCTTCCGCCAACTTGAGCAGCTCAAGCTCTTTCAAGAGGGGACGCTGAGCGACGTGCAGCTCCGCATGGACTTCAGCCGCCGCAAGCTGTCGCTCGAAGATACCGGCACCGAAACCCGCCAGCAGCAAGACAAGATCATCGAGATTCTCGCCAAGCTCATCAAAGAAGCTGAAGAGCGCGAGTGCAACTGCAAGGGAAGCGGCCAGGGACAAGGTCAGGCCAAGAAGCAAGGCAAGGGGGGCGAGGGAGACAGCCAGGCCCAGGGGCAAGGCCAAGGGGGCCAAAGCGGCAGCTCCGGCGGCGGCAGCCGGGGGATCGATACCGACACTGTGAAGCGGCTGCAGCGGGGTGGTCCGCAAAGCCCGTGGAGCCAGCTTCGCGACAAGGACCGCGACCCGGTCTATAGCGCGATCAAGGACAAATTCCCCGCCCGCTACGAGCAATTGATCGAGCAATACTACAAGAGCTTTCAGGACGACGAGTAACGCGGCGATTGCCGGTGCTCGTCCCCCGCTCGGATTATGATGAAGGAATGAAGCGACAGATTTCACTCAGCATGTTTCTGGCCGCCGTGCTGGGCGGCTTGGCAGTGGCTCAGCCTCCAGCGCCGGTTCCGGTTTCGGTGCTGGTGCTTCTGGATGGCAAGTCGATCCCGTTTCAATCGCTGGCGATTTCGGGACAAGAGCTGTCCGGCGCGGGAGTGCCGGCCGGGCTGACGCTCGACGATCTCCGCCGCATCGAGCTCGCGCCGAAGTCGCCCACTGCCGTCGAAAAGCCGGCGGTGTCGGTGCAGCTCCGTGGCGGCGGGCTGATTCTGGGCCAAGCGGCAACGATCGCCGACGACCAATGCATCGTCGCCTGGAGCCACGGCCCGCCGCTCAAGCTGCCGATCGACGTGGTTCGCGCCATTCGCTTCGAGCCGGCGACGGAGTATGCCGAGTTCGACAAGGCGGTCGCCGCGCCGTCCGCCGAATCGGACCGCATCTTCCTCAAAGTCGATGGGAAGTTTGATAGCCTTTCCGGTCTTGTCGTCGGGCTTTCGGCCGAGGAGCTGACGTTCGACCTTGCCGGCGAAGAGCGGAAGGTGCCGCGCGGCAAGCTGTTCGGCATCGCGGTCGCCCAGCCCCAAGCCGAGGACGACGCGGTTCGCTGCCTGCTCTCGCTGGCGGGCGGCTCGCAACTTGGAGGCGACCTCGTGAAGCTGGCCGATGATGTCGCCACGATCGAACTCCCCGGCGGCAGCAAGCTCGCGCTTCCCTGGCCCCTCGTGACTCGCGTGCAAGTCAGCAGCAGTCGCGTCGCGTTCCTTTCCGACCTGAAGCCGACCGCGGTCGAGCAAGCGGCCATCGTCACCGCGCCGCGCTCTTGGCGGCGCGATCGTAGCGTGCTGGGCAAGACGCTGACCCTCGCCGACCGCACTTTCGAAAAGGGAATCGGCACCCATGCCCGCTCGCTGCTCACATTCGACGCCGGCGGCAAATACGACACCTTCGCCGCGGTCATCGGCATTGATGGCGAAACGGCCGGCAAGGGAGACTGCGTCTTCACCGTGCTGGGAGACGGCCAGCCGCTGGTCACGCGCCGGATGAAGGGGACCGACCCGCC
>JANRLS010000023.1:0-19895 GCA_033762315.1 Pirellulaceae bacterium | reverse complement strand
GTCGCCTCTTCCTCGCACACCAGCAATAGCTCCAGCGATTTAACCATGATGTGCCCGTGCTGCGCGAGCACGACTTGATATTCGCGCCCCGGAATGAGCGGATGATCGCTCACTTCGATCGTCGTCATTCCCATGCCGTTGTGAATCCAGATCAGCTCCAGCAAATAGCGCGTGGCCCACACGCTGACCGCCAGAAACGGCGCGAGGAAGATCGTCAAAAACCATTCCGGCTGTAAGGCGATGTGGCTGCGCACCGCCCACACCAGCAGCACGCAGGCGACGAAATTCCACAGCAGCGTGAAAATCGCGGTCGCGAGCAGTCGCCAGCCCGGCGATTCGGCGGGGGGCAGGCGATAAGCGAGGTCGATGCCGGGGCTGTTGGTCAGGCCGTCATAAGGAGGGACGGTCGGAAAGCTGCGCGGCTTGAGCGGACCGCCGGTGACGGAATCCATGTCGGCGACCGCCTGGCGGGCCATCGCGCTGCGGCGCTCGGCCGAGGCACCGACCCGGAGGACCGTCCAGATCAGCCCCGCGCCGCCGATGATGACGAAGGACGCCAGCACCAGCACGAGCAGCCACATTCCCACGCCGAAGGCGAACGATTCCGGATTGGGGTGGATCAGCTGCGAGCCCAGAATGGCGGACAGCGACAGGCTCCCCAGCAGGAACAGCACCCCGCTGAAGATCGCTTCGCCGACGCTGCCGACCAAATTCGAGCCGGTGCGCCGCTGGCCGCGCTTCTTCTCAAGCAGTCGAAACTGACGCGACACAACTGGCTCCCTCTCTTCCCCCAGCCTGGGCGCCGCTGGGCACTTTGGCTTCGCGGGGCCTCGTTCCACGCTGTATCATAGGACAAACCCGCACTTTCCACAAACACAACTGTCGGCACGGCAAGCCGCGACATCTTGGCCTGGGCCAACGACTTGCGGCAAATCGCGAAACACAAATCAGCCGAGCCCGATGCGAGCTTAAGGGCATTTTATGACCAGTAATCCGAATCCCCGTTACCGCACCCTAGGGATGGCAATTAGGGCCTGGGGTCTGCCGATAACCCTGGTCGCTGTAATCGGGGGAACCGCCTGGGGGGGCGATTGGCCGCAGATTCTGGGCCCCCAGCGCAACGGCGTGGCCGAAGGAGAACGACTTGCCGCTGGCTGGCCAGCCGGTGGACCCCAGCGGCTTTGGACCTGCAAGCTCGGCAGCGGTTATGCGGGGCCGGCGGTGGTGGGAGGCCGGGTGATTGTGTTTCATCGGGTCGGCGATTTGGAGGTGGTCGAGGCGCTCGACGTGGCCACCGGCAAATCGCTCTGGCGAGCGGAATTCGCGGCCAACTACCGGGGCGGAATCGATCGCGACACCGGTCCGCGGTGCGTGCCGCTGCTGGCCGAGGGGCGCGTCTTCGCCTTTGGCGCGGCGGGGGATTTGTACTGCGTCGCGCTCGACAGCGGCAAAAAGCTCTGGACGCGCGAGCTGTATGCCGACTATCGCGGCGACGAGGGGTATTTCGGCGCGGGGAGCACACCAATTCTCGTCGCCGGCAAGCTACTGGTGAATGTCGGGGGCCGTGGCGCGGGGCTGGTCGCCCTCGATCCGGCCACCGGCAAGACCGCGTGGAATGCCACGGACGAAGCGGCCAGCTACAGCAGCCCCGCGGCGGTCACGCTTGCCGGCCAGGAGCAGGCCATTTTCATCACTCGGCTCAACTGCGTGTTGGCCGATCCGGCGACCGGCAAAGTCCGCACGCTGTTCCCCTTTGGCCAGCGCGGACCGACCGTCAACGCGGCGACGCCGCTCGTCGTCGGCGATAAGCTGTTCGTCACCGCCAGCTACAACATCGGGGCGCAGCTGCGCACGCTGGCCGGCACCGAGCCCCAGCAGCTGTGGGCCAGCGACGACGTCCTCAGCAGCCAATATGCCACGCCGGTGCCGCGCGACGGTTTCCTCTATGGCATCCACGGCCGCGAAGACCAGGGGGGTGCCGAGCTGCGTTGCCTCGAAGCGGCGACCGGCAAGGTGCGGTGGAGCGAGGCCGATTTTGGCGTCGCGAACCTGATTCTCGCGGGTGATAAGCTGCTGCTGATCGGCGCGGGGGGGAAGCTCGCGCTCGCCCGCGCGACACCCGAGCGCTACACCGAACTAGCCCAGCATCAGGTCGTCCGCGACGTCGCCCGCGCCTTGCCCGCCCTCTCCGCCGGCCGGCTCTATGTTCGCACCGGCAGCGGCGGGGGCGAGCTGATTTGCCTGGCGGTGGGGGAGTAGCAGCGCTCCCCCAGTCCTCTGTCGAACTGAGGGTGATGGATTGCGTGCCACGTCCCGCGCTCCACCTGGAAGCGCGGAATCAGAATTGCAGCACGGATCGCTCGTCGTGACGACGAACACGGGCGAATTCGTGACCAGCCTAGTCACGGCGGGGCAAAAAATTTAGCGCGACTTACGGCGACTGGGGAGCGCGCAAGTCGGGGCGGGGCCAAGGCTTGCGGAATTCGGCCGCGACGTAAGTGGCGCGGGCCGCGCAATAGCGCGCGTAAGTTCCTTGACGCGCGCCAGGGGGCGTGAGAGGATAACGTCATTTCTGTTCACATGCTGTGGTTCGTGCGAACAGAAATGCGACAACGCTCGCCAGGTGGGGTGAAGTGCGCGCGCTGACCTTGCGCGCGAAGACCTTATTCCCGGGGACGGTCGCCGGCGACCGGTGGGCAAAAACGTTCAAATCTTATTGAGAATTGTACCAATGCATGGTGATCATCTTCCTAGTTTGCGAAAGGGCGTAAGGGAAAGCTCGACTCCCTCAGCCAAGTCGGGCGAACGGGGGTGCGAGGGCTTATTAAAACCGTAGTAACTATAGTAAGCGGCGCGCCAATCGCGTCGAAATAAGCGACGTAAGAGTTTGGCAGCAAACGACTTGCGGCGTGGCGATCCGGGCGCGAATCCGGCGCGTCAATGAGGGAATTACCCCGCGGCAGGCCAGCGCGGCAAGGGGGCGAAAGGGGGCGCTGGCACACCGTCAGATCGAGAACTGCGGGCGCCACGCCAACGGAACGTGGATGTCCCTTGGCGAAAGAACTGCACGCCCACGCGGGACGTGGAACGTGGCCGCCGAACCCCATCCTCAAAACTGAAGGGAGAACTAGCCGAACAGCTCCCGCTGGGGGCCATACTTGGCGAGATATTCCTTGACGTGCAGCTTTTTGGCGGTGTTGTCGCTGCTCATCCAGCGAATGCTGCCGAAAATGGGGCGCTCCGGTGCCCACGGTCGATCGAACCGCCCCAGCACCCAAAAAATGCCGCTATACGAATTTGGGTCGCGGCCATCGAGGGCGTATTTGTTGTTGAGCTCGATCATCACCTCCAGAGCCGCTTGCGGCGTGGCCGACCATTCGACGATCTTCTTCCCCCAGAGCATCCGGAGATAGTTGTGCATCCGCCCTTCGCGAACCAGTTGCCGTTGGGCCGCATTCCAGAGCGGATCGTGCGTTTGGGCCTGCTCGAACTGGGCCCGCGAATAGAGATGCTCGCGCGGATCGCCGGCATGGTTGGCGAGCGTCTTTTTCGCCCAGTCGGGGAGCGAGGTGAATTGGTCGTAGTCGCCACGCTGCGAGCAGAAGTTGTAGCCCAGCTCGCGCCAGGTAATCAGCTCGTCGAGAAACGACTCGAGCGGCGGCGAAACGCCCCACCAACCGGTGTTCTTGCCGTCGGCTTTGGTGCTCAGTTCGCGCGGGGACCATTGCTCGCGCTGGGCGGCGGCGGCAAACACCTCGTGGGCCGAGATGTGTCCGAAATGCAAATAAGGGGAGAGCCCGCTGGCCGAATCGGCGGCCGGGTCGTTCCGCTCCAGGTAGCGCTCCAGCCGGCGCTTGAGGAACGTCGCCAGCACTTTGCCCGCCGCATCGCGCCCGCCAGGCGTGTCGCAAAGGCCCACCTGGTGATCGATCGGCAGCTTCGCGAGCGCCGCGGGGCCGCTCGTCAGCGCGTCCAAATCGGCAGCCGGCCAGCGGCGGGCAATTTCTTTGGGCAGCGGGGGAGCCGGCGGAAGTCGCAAGTTCTTCAGCGGTTCGCGGCTGGGGAATTGATCTTCCTCCAGATGTTCGCGGAGGTTTTTTTGCAGCCAGCGGCGAAAGTGAAACGCCATCGTGAACGACTGGCTCGCCGCCCGGAGCGGCAAGAGGCCGTTGCTATCGACTCCTTCGCAGCGCACGGGCAGTCGCGGGGCAGTCGCGGCGACCATGCGCGGCAGGAAGAAGCACGGATAATCGTCGGTGACGACGACCGCCGCCCGCGCGGCGAGCGCTTCGACCAATCCCGATCCGGCCCCGCGCTCGGGCTCAACATACGGCAAATAGCGCACGCCCCGCTCCGCCGAGTCGGCGAACGCCCCCTCGTTCGCCTTCAGGCCGTCGATCACGAACCGATGCAGGCGGTCGCTCGCCCAGGGATAGCCCGAGCGGAGCGGTTCCAGCACCAGCAGCGGCTTGTTGAGGTCCCGGCACCATTCGAGCGCCCGGTCGAGACTATAGTTCCATGCCGGGCGGCGAAAGGCGATCATCCAGTAGAGGATGAAATCGCCCGCGCCGCGCGGAGGCGCGTCGTTGAGCGTCCGGATGCGGAGGGCCGGGACGGGCATGGGAGGTGGCGGGAGACAGGAGTCAGGAAATGGGGGACGGCGGTGGGCCTTTTTCGCGACGGTGGATTATAGGGAGGGGGCAATGAGTGGTTGGAGGGAGGAGGAACTGCCGACGCGCGTGGCGGTGTTGTCGCCGCTGGGGCGGGGCGCGGTGGCGACGGTGGCGGTGCGCGGGCCGCGCGCGGTGGAGCTGGTCGGTCGGCAGTTTTCGCCGGCCAGCGGCAAGAAGCTGGCGGAGATTCCCACGGGCCGGGTGGTCTTCGGCCGGTTTCGCACGACGGCTGGCGAGGAGGAATTGGTGGTTGGTCTCGTAGGGCCGAGCGAGGTGGAGGTGCATTGCCATGGCGGCCTGGCGGCGGTGGCGGCGATTCGCGAATCGCTGGTGGCGGCAGGATGCGTGGCGAGCGATTGGCCGGAGTTTTTGGGCGAGAATCCGGGCGGAATTGCCGCGGCGGCGCAAATCGCGCTGGCCGAGGCGACCACCGAGCGAACGGCGGCGATTTTGCTCGACCAGTGGCACGGGGCATTGGCTGACAGCGTGGCGGCAGCCTTGGCGGCGATCGAGCAGGACGATTTTGCCGCGGCCGAGAGGACCTTGGTGGAACTCGCCGAGCGTCGCGACTTGGGCCGACACTTGACGCGGCCTTGGAAGGTGGTGCTGGCGGGGAGGCCGAATGTCGGCAAAAGCAGCCTGATGAACGCCCTGGTTGGCTTCACGCGGTCGATTGTCTGGACCGAGCCGGGGACCACCCGCGACGTGGTCACCGCCCGCACCGCCATCGACGGTTGGCCCGTGGAGCTTTCTGATACGGCCGGGCTGCGGGCTGCCGGCGACGACATCGAAGCCGAGGGGATTTCCCGCGCGCGGCGACAGATCGCCACGGCCGATGTGGTGTTGCTGGTCGGCGATCAGTCGGCAGGCTGGCGAGACGAGGACCAACGGCTGTTGGAAGAAATACCCCGACCGCCGCTGGTTGTGCTGAATAAAGGCGATCTGCCAGCGCTGGGCGAGCTTCCTCGGACGGGCCAATTGGTCAGCGCGCGGACGGGGGCGGGGCTCGGCGAATTGCTCGCCAGCGTTAGCCACAGTTTGGTCCCCCGTCCGCCGCCGGCTGGCGCGGGGGTCCCTTTCACGGAAGAGCAGATTGCGGTGGTCGAGGCAGCTCTGGAGGCGTGCCAGCGCGGCGACTGGCCGGCGGCGCGAGCGGCACTCTGGGCATCGGCCGCGTTTCCTTCGCCCTTGTCCCCTTTTGGTGGTGGCCCTAGACTGACGATTCGCGCCGCGAATTTTTCCGAACCCTAGTCCCCGTCGAGCTTTATCGCCGTGCCTCTGGCTGAATTTGCCTATCAGCGGTGCATCTCGCCAGCCTGCGGGGCGACGTGCGGCCCGGAGGAAGTGCGCACCGCGTGCCCGAAGTGCGGCGACCTCTTGGATATCGCCTACGACTGGGACCGGGCCGAGCCGCCGAAATCGCTGCGCTACTTCGAGCAGATGTGGAGCCGGCGTCACGAGCCGCTGCGGTTCAGCGGGATTTATCGGTTTCACGAGCTGTTGCCCTTCGCCACCCCCGATTCGGTCGTGACGGTCGGGGAAGGGCAGACTCTGCTCCAGCAGAGCGATTCGGTCGGGCAGTTCGTCGGCCTCAAAGCAGGCCGGCTCTATCTGCAATACGAAGGGATGAACCCTTCGGGGAGCTTCAAAGACAACGGCATGTCGGCGGCGTTCACGCACGCCCGCAACATTGGCGCGCGGCGGGCCGCTTGCGCGAGCACCGGCAACACGAGCGCGTCGCTGGCGATGTATTGTGCCGCCACCCGCCTGATGAAGGGGGTGATTTTCATCGGCAGCGGCAAGATCAGCTATGGCAAGCTCTCGCAGGCGCTTGACTATGGCGCGCTGACGATCCAAATCGCCGGCGATTTCGACGATGCGATGGCTCGCGTGCAAGAGGTGAGCCGCGATCTGGGGCTGTATCTGGTGAACAGCGTTAATCCCTTCCGGCTGGAGGGGCAAAAGACGATCATGTTTCGGGTGCTGGAGGCCCTGCGGTGGGAAGTGCCCGATTGGATCGTCGTTCCCGGCGGCAACCTGGGGAATAGCAGCGCCTTTGGCAAAGCCTTTGCCGAGCTGAAGATGCTGGGGCTGGTGGATCGGCTCCCCCGACTGGCCGTCATTAACGCCGCCGGTGCCGACACGCTGTTTGAGCTGTACGAGCAGCGCGGCCTGCGGTGGAACGGGGGCGCGTCCGATGGCGGCATCACGAATCATTACTACAGCGAGCTCGATCAACTAGGACGCAAGGCCTCGACGATTGCGAGCGCGATCGAGATCAACCGCCCGGTCAACCTGCGGAAATGCCTGCGGGCCCTGCACGACATGGACGGCGTCGTGCGGCAGGTTTCGGACCAGGAAATGCTCGACGCGAAGGCTAAAATCGCCGCCGGCGGCTTTGGGTGCGAACCGGCGAGCGCGGCGAGCGTGGCCGGCGCGCGGCTGCTCTGCGATCAGGGGATCATCGGTGCCGACGAGCGGGTGGTCTGCATCCTCACCGGCCACCAACTGAAAGACCCGACCGCGACCGTTGCCTATCACACAACCGATCAGGAGCAGTTCAACAAAGTGCTCGGCAGTCGCGGCGTGAAGCGGGCCAGCTTCGCCAACCGGGCCGTCGCCGTGCCCAACGACCTGGGCGAAATCGTGAAGGCGATTCAGTTGTATTCGTAGCGGCCTACCGCGGTTCGATGCAGTCGTCGGAGAGGAGTTCCGCGGGACGCGGATAACCAGGAGGAATTCCCGGCGAGACGACCGTTTCGCCCCTTTCGATTTGCCCCGCGACCGCCAAATTCAAGTCCAAAAGCTGCGCAAGCAGATCTTTCTTCGGACTGAACCCATAAGCCGCCAGCACGGCAGCATCTAGTTCGGCATGAGCCTCTTTCAGTGGATTCGCGCCGGGCAGTTCGAGCGAGCGGTAGAGGGCCCGCAGTCCCCCTTTGATTTTCGGAAGATTCACGTCGCGAGCTCGACGCACCCGCCGCGCCGCCTTGGCCACGGCCTCTGTCTGCTTGACGGTCGGCGACTGAGGCCACGGAAACGTATCGAACACGGACTCCCCCGTGTAGCGAAATCGTTCGGTGAGCTTCGAACACTTCGTAGTAAACCACAACCAATGGGCATTTGACTGGACGATGCCGAAGCTATAGTCGTCGTCGAAAGCAAAGGCTTGCAAAGCGCAATCCGCGACAATTTGCGTGCTGACAAAGCAAAACACGGGCCTTTTTGTCACTCGCGAGCAAACCATATAACGACCCTGGAGGCGGTGAATTGCGGCTCGCAAACCTTGACGGACGTTCCAAAACTGCCACCACCGGTGGAGGTGCTCCTGGCGAGCATCCGCCATGTCCGACCCCTTGCTGTCGCGCACCTTGCGTTGCACGTCGGGCAGCACAGCTTGCTCCAGGTGCTGAAATGCCGCCTCGTAGCGTCGTGCCTTGAACTGGTCCCAGGAATCGAAGTCGATAATGCCACGTGACGGCTGGCCGGTTCCAACCAACAAATCGCGCCCGACCAGATAGGGCTTGATGGCAAGCCAGCCGTTCGTCGTTGCCGCTCGCAACCGCCCCAGTTCCTCCAAGGAGACGACGAAGCCGGGATAACCCGGAACGACACCCTGAAAACAACATTGGGGAGAGGTGTTGCAGAGCAGCTTCGCCGCGCCGCTCACGTCGGCCTGGTCGGACAACGCGGAATTGATGACGCGTGCGTCTCGAAACTCCAGTTCATAGACCTTCGTAGCAGGACCCGTGCCACGTTTGCGAGCCGGCTTCTTTTCGACATCCTGAACCTTGGACCACAAGCGGCGCGTTGGCGGCAATCGCTTCGCATCCCGCGTTTTCACCCAATCGACGATTGACACGTGGACGTTGGCCTCGCCCGACCAGGGCTGGTTATCGACCGCTTCGACGATCGTGCCGGTCTTGACGATGTAATCGAGCCCGCCAACGCGCGACTGGTTATTGCGAATGTTCTGAGTGCCGACGAGGCCAGCCCGACCAGCAACGGGATCGGCCGCGGTGCATTCCGGCAAGTGGTCGTGCGCTTTGCGCAGCCAATAGACGCAGTAGTCGGCCATGCCTGGCACCTCGGGATACGCCTTGCGGACCGCGTTCACGTAATCCGCCCCGCGTTGCGGTTTGAGCAGCTTGGCCCCGATAAACGGCGGGTTGCCGATGATCACGTCGGCTGGCGGCCACGGAGTCGGGAGCAAGTCGTTGCCGATCAGCGCGTCGCACGTGGTGAAGTTGTCGTCGAGATTATCGAGCGGGAGCGGCTGCTCCGTAATGTGCAGTTCGTCAATGGCCAGCTTGCGAGCGATCATCATCGTGACCTTGGCCAGTTCCACCGCGAATGGGTTGATGTCGAGGCCGAAAAATTGGCGGGCGGTAACGAACCCGAGCCGCCGCTGGGCAGGATCGCCGCGCGTGGCAAATTCCGACATGAGTCGCTCGCTAACCTGTGACTCCAGGCGTTTCAGCTCGCGATAGGCGATGTAGAGGAAATTTCCGCTACCGCAGGCCGGATCGAGGACGGTGTAGTGGGCCATTCGCTCCAAGAGTTTTTGCAGGTCTTCTTTCCTCTTGGCGGCAGCAATCTGTTCGCGCCAGGGTTCGACAATGGTCGGGCCGACGATCTTCATGATGTCCACCGGGTGCGTGAAGTGCGCGCCCGCTGACCGCCGGTCTTCTGCTCCTAACGAGTGCTCGAACAGCGTGCCGAAGATTTCGGGACGAACTTTGGACCAATCCCCTTTGGCGGCGGTCCGCAGGCGGTTAAGTTCCTCCGGCTCTAGTTCCAGCCGGGCCGGCTCGGCGAACAGCCCCCCATTGAAGTAATCGACTCCCTTGAACCGACCTCCCTGCGCTTTTCCTTGGGTGTTCATGGCCTCGAACAGGCCGCCGAGCAAGTCGTAGCTTTGCTCGCGCGACTGGCACTCGTCCAGCAATTGCGTGACAAAGTACTTGGGCAGCAGGTCGATATCTTCGGCGAAGAGGGCCACGAGCATCTGCAGGATGAATCGCTGCGCCAGCGGACGCTCGACTTGCCGGATAATCAGTCGGCTGAAGACATCCGCCAACAGATCGGCCGCTTTGCGGGTGACCTCTTCGTGGTCGTTCCCGAAAGTCGGCTTGTCGCGAGTGCGAAATAAAAACGCCAACGGTCCCCAGCGTTTGGGCAAATCGTCGAGCGGGAGCCGGTCGAGCGGTTCATCGTATTGCGCGCTATCAAAATCATAGACCCAGAATTCGTCGAAATTGCAAAGGACGACGTACTGCGGTCGATTCGGCGCGAGGTTGACCCAGTAGTCGAACGCCTGCCGGTAGTGCTTGCGCAGGTCGGCCCCGCGCTTTTTCATTTCGATCAGCACAATCGGCTTATAGACCAGGTCGGCAAAGGCCGTGCCTCCTTCGTCGCGCTTTTTGACGCGCATTTCTAGCGTTGCACCGGCCTCTTTGACCCCTTTAAGTTCGAATGCCTGGAACAGGCGGTCGAGGAAGATCTGCGCTTCTCCCTTTTCGTCACCCCGAAGGTGCGCGCGGACCCAGGCGACGAATTCAGCAAGACGCTCCTGGCGGTCTTCGTTCATGAATTGCGAATCGAGCAGTCTGGTTGGCGGTGGTTCTGAATTAGAATTCTAGCCGTTGGGTGTGCCGTCGTAGAGTGCGGCAACAGTGGCCTGTGTTCTCGATGTACGAACCGGCCGTTATCATGATTTTTTTCTTCTCCTCAGGGCCAGGAGTCTCAAAAACGACGATGCTCATCCTCGGCCTGGTTGGTGGAATCGCGAGCGGCAAGAGTTTGGTGGCGGGGCAACTGCGCGCGCTGGGGGCGGCGGTGCTCGATGCGGATCGGGCGGGGCACGAAGTGCTGCGCGAGGCGGAGGTGATCAAGACGCTGGTCGAGCGGTGGGGGCCGGGCATTTTGGACGCCGCCGGCCAGATCAGCCGCTCGGCCGTGGCGAAAATCGTGTTCGCGGCCGGCGCGGACGGGGAGAAGCGGTTTTTGGAGAGCCTGACCCATCCGCGCATTCAGATGCGCTTGCAGCAGGAGATTGCGGCGATCCAGTCGCGCCCGGCCGCCCCGCGCGCGGCGGTGCTCGACGCGGCCCTTCTCTTCGAGGCGGGGTGGGAACAGGTTTGCGATTTTGTCATCTTCGTCGAGGCCCCGGACCACGCCCGTCAGGCACGGGCGGCGACGCGGGGCTGGTCGGCGGAGCAACTGGCGGCCCGCGAAGCAGCCCAGCTCGCGCTCGGCGAGAAGCAGGCGCGGAGCGACTTCGTCGTCGATAATGGGGGGACGGCCGAGGCCACCGCCGTCCAGGTGCGCGAGCTATGGAACAGGCTCTTCCCGGCGGCTTGAATGTCCGGCTTCGCGCTTGCCTTTCGGACGGGTCGGGCGGATAATGCGTGTTGAATTTGACCGCCCAACTGGTCGGGCCTCTATCTCAGGGAGCGAGCCATGCGACGGATTCTACTAGCGGCTCTATTCGTTTTGGCGACCCTCGCGATTTGCCCGCGGGCCGAGGCCCGCTGGGGACATCACTGTGGTTGGGGAGGGGGCTGGCGAGGTGGCTATTGCGGCTGGGGCGGAGGTTGGGGAGGCGGCTGGAGGAATTGCGGCTGGGGCGGCGGCTGGAACAATTGCGGCTGGGGGGGCGGCTGGAACAACTGCGGTTGGGGAGGCGTTTCGGTCTGCTACCGACCGGTCTGTCGGCCAGTGTTTAGCTGCGGCTACCCGACGTATTTCTACTCCGGGCCGATCGGCTTTCAGGGCTGCAGCACCTACAACACCTATTACAACCCGCAAGCGAACTTCGTCGCCTATTCGCTGCCGACCACCGTGCAGCCGGCGGAGCTCGCCTATGGGCCACAGGCGGTCAAGCAGTTTCTGGGACTGAACCGGAACTTCGCCCTGACAAACCTGAACCGGCCGGCAACGCCGATTGTCATCACGCTGAAAACGCCAGACGGCCCGCGCGTGACCACGATCAGCCCCCGGTCCGATGCCAAAGCGACCGACATCAAGGCCGCTGCCCGCGTGGTGAGCCTGGAGCAGCGGCGGCGCGCCGAGCAATACATTGCCCTGGGAGATTCGCTCTTCCGCGAGCAGAAATTCCACTCGGCCCTACAAAAATACAAGCTCGCCGCGCAGACCGCGCCCGACATGGCCGAGGCCTTTTGGCGCGAAGGGCACGCGATGATCGCGACCGGCAACTTCGAGCTCGCCAGCGGGGCCTTCAAACGGGCCATCGCTCTCGATCCCGATACTTCTCGCGAGGGCTTTCGTCTCGACAATCTCTATGGTCCGTCGCGGATGGCGAAAGAGGCCCACATTGAAGCGCTTGCCGGCTGGGCGCTCGAACGTACCGGTTCGTCGAATCCCTACTTCCTGATGGGAGTAACACTGGCTTACGACGGGCAGCCCGACCGGGCCGCCAAGTTCTTCGGCCGCGCCGCCGAACTGGCGGGCATCGCCGGCGGGCACATCGCCGCCTTTGAAGTTGCCCCGCCGCCGGTTCTTGCCGAGAGGCGAGCTCCCACCGTTCCGGTCAGCGCCGCGGCGATTGAGCTTTAGCGCCGGCCGCTCGCCATTTGCTGGGCCAGCAGATCGAGCTGCCCTTTGAGATCGGCTAGCAGAAGTTGCGGACTCGCTCCTTCGGCCAGGTGGGCATAGAACGCCTGTCCGCTCGAGGCTTTGCTCGTGCTGAGCAGCGTGGTGGCCTGGCGGACGCGGGCGAGTTCGTCGTCGAGCGCGCCGAGCGTCTCGGCAGTCCGCCTATTGCTTTGCCACAGCCCTTCGAGCTGTAAGACGAGGCCGACAATCAGCCCCGCCTGACCGGCGAGCGCCAGCGGCAGGCCGAGCGACCAGAGGTCGGAGCGTCCCGTGGCGAATGACCATCCGAGCAGGACCGCGCCGCAGGCGAAGGTGGCGAGCCCCAGCGACAGGATGACCCACGCCCAGCCGCTCGACTTGGCCGGCATAGCGGCGCTGGTCGATTCGCGCGACGCGATTTCTTTCGGCGTTACGGGGACGGGTTGATAGTGCCGGGCCGGGGGCGAAATCTCTGCCGGGTCGAACCGGCCGGCCGAGCGCAGGCTCTCGACCAATCGGTGAACCGACCGCAAATCGGCTTCGAGCTCCCAGTCATCGTCGAGCAGAGGGGGCGCGCTGGCGTCAAGTGGCGAACCGGGAAGGTCCGGGGGCTGCTCGGAGGTTGGAATGGGTGAAGGCATGGCCGTAACGGATGGAATCGGCCATGCGGGGGTCAAACTGTAACGATTATGACGATTTTGCCGGGGAACCGACGCTAGCGGTTACTTCAGCTTCTCTCCCCGCAGCCAACGAGCCAAGAGGTCGATTTCGGCGGGGGTGAGCAGCGGGTGCGCCCCACCGAAGCTGGGCATCCGGTCGTTGGTATCGCGATAGAACTCTTCGTGCTTCGGATTGGCGATGATCTTCGTCAGCCAGGCTTGCGAGCCCCAGCCGGTGAGGTCGGGGGCCGATCCGAGCGCGCCGTCGTCGTGGAACTTGTGGCAATCGATGCACGAATAGCTGCCGAACGAATCGGCCATCGCGGCCCGCCCCTTCTCGATGGTTTTGTCCTCGGCCGCTTTTTTGTCGTCAGCCGCCTGAGCGGGCAACTGAGCTTCGGCCGAGAGGGCGGCGATGATGCTGGCCAGCTTGGCCTTGCCGTCGTCGTCGAGATCGACGAGGTCGGTTTGGACAAATTCCGCGGCCATTTGCCCCCGCTTGTGGCGCGTGTTGCCGAAATATTCGGGGCCGGCGATCTTCTTCGGATCGAGAATGCCCGCCAGCCAGGCCCGCGAGCCGAAGCCGAACAGGTTCGGTGCGGAGGGAACCTTGGCGGCGATGCCTTTCCCGGCAGCATCAATGTGGCTATGGCAAGCCGCGCAGTTGGCCGTAAAGAGCCGCTCGGCCTGAGCACGCTCGCCGGCTTCAGCGGCGGGGGGCGGCGCGCCGACAAGCGCGGTTCGCGGCTCGGCGAGCGTGCGCGACGTTCGAACGATCTCCTCCGCCTCGCGCTCGGTGTGCGGCAGCACGGGGCGCGGGTCGTGAGCGTCGTAATACTGGCCGCGGAGCCAATCGACGATCAGCGAAAGCTCGCGAACGCTGACGTTGTTCTTCGCGGGATGGTCGAGGTCCTTGGCGAACGACGGCATCCGGTCGTTCCCGCGGCCATAGAACCGCTCATGAGTCGGATCGCTCACGAGGCCCATCATCCACTCGTAGGAGCCGTAACCGGTCAGGTCGGGCGCAAGGCCGAGCTGGCCGTCGTCGCCAAAGCGGTGGCAGCCGTTGATGCAGTTTTGCTGGATGATGCCGACTCCCTTGCGGATCAACGCCTCGTCGGCTGATTCCAACTCGGTTTGCGAGCGGAGGCCGGCCTGGGCCGAGAGGGCGGCGGCGATGGCGTCGCCGTTTTCCTTGAGGAAATCGGCATGTTGCTTAACCCAATCGGCCATGCGACCCGATTTGTGCCGCGTGTTGCCGAAGTAATCGGCGATGAGCGGCCGCTTGTAGTTGTCGGGATTTTCAGGATCAGCCGCGGCCAACGGATTCTTCGAGGGGAGCGGCTCGCCCGCGACCACGGGCGCGGCGATCTTCTCCGGATCGAGTAGGCCGCGAATCCAGGCCCGGGAGCCAAAGCCAAACAAATTTGGCGCGCCGGCCCCTGCGGGAATCGGATCGTAGAGGGGCATTTTATCGGGGCCGCGCTTGACGATTTCGACCTTCTTGCCACCCTTCTCGATCTGTTCCGTTTGCGGCGACTGGGTGAGCGGGATCGAAGGCCCATTCTCTCCCTTCGGATCGGCCGGATTCACATAGCTGTGGCAGCTGGCGCAGTGCTGCACAAAGAGCCGCTGGCCGCGGGTCTTGGGGTCGTTTCGCAAGAGATAGACGGCACCCTGCTTGGGAATGAGCCGCACATCCGAGAGCTTGCCTTCTTCCGGCAGCCATTCGCGGCGGTTAATCAGCTCCAGCGTGCGCTCGGCATCGTGGGCGGCGTCGCGCTTGGCTTGGGCAAAGTCGGGATTGGCGGCGTCCTCGCGGAGGGCGATCAGGGTCAACCCGCCGGCACCGACCAGCAGCAAGACCAGGGCGATGCGGTTCAGCTGGTGCCCCATTTCCCACTTGCCGATGATCGGGAAGAGGAAGAGGTAGGTCATCACGATCCCCGGAATGATGATCGCCCCCCAGATTTCGGTCGAACCGGGGAAATACTTGAGCAGCTGAAAGAGGAAGAGGTAGTACCACTCTGGCCGGGCGGCCGAGTAGGCCTCGGAAGGATCTGCTGGCGCACCCAGCTCGGCCCCGCGATGCTCCGGCGGCAACTCGCCGCGAAAGACGCCGAGATCGAAATGCACCACGCAGGCCAGCACCACGCCTAGCAGCACCAGGCAGCCGACGGCGTCAAACAGCACCTGCTTGGGCCAGAAATGGTCATCGGGCCGGCCCGGGGTGACTTTCGCCATGATGCCGTGCCGCCGGAAAATGGCGACGTGCAGCACAAGGAAAATGAGCAAGAGCGCCGGGAGGATGCCGGCATGCATGGCGAAAAAGCGGGTCAGCGTGTGGTGGCCATACTCGCTGCCGCCGACGGCGATTTGCTGAATCTCTTTGCCGGCAAACGGCACCAGCGTCATCAGGTTAGTGGCGACGTTCGTGGCCCAATAGCCCTTCTGATCCCATGGCAGGAGATAGCCGGTCAGGCCCAGGCCCATCACCAGTTGCATGAGGACGAGGCCCAGCCAGTAGTTCACTTCGCGCGGGGCGCGATAGGCTCCGTCCCACACGACCTGCAGCATGTGCAGGGCCATGACGACAACCATCGCCTGGGCCATGAAGTGATGCACGCCGCGCAGCAGCCAGCCGCCGGTCATCTCGTGCTGGATGTAATAAACGCTTTCGTACGCGGTCTGGCTGCTGGGGCTGTAGGCCATCCAGAGGAACATGCCAGTGATCGCCTGCGTGATGAAGGCGAACACGAGCACGCTGCCGGTGATGTAGCGAAAGCGGGCCCCGCTGGGGATCGGCTCGTACAGGGCATGCTGCAGGATGTCGGAGAGGCCGATCCGGTGATCGAGCCAGGCTTTGAATTGGCCGATCATTGTTTGGCTTCCTGGTGTTCTTTGCCGGGATAGTAATTAACGAACTGCACCCACACCTCGCCGTCCTTGAGCTTCGCCTCGTCCACCTTCAGCGAGTCCATGTCGCGGGGGCTGGGGCTGGGCAAAATCCGCTCGCCATCGAGCAGAAAACTGCTCGTGTGGCATGGGCACTGAAAGAGCTTCCGCTCGGCGGCATAGGCGACGAAACAGCCGGCGTGCGGGCAAATGGCGTTCAGGCAGGTCACTTCGCCGCCGACCTTGCGCAGATAAACCGCGCCGACCGGCTGGTTGGGCTCGCGGTTCCAGGCGTCGGTCAGGTCGGCGATCACCGGAACCTGGACCGGCGTGCCGTCGGCGGGGAGCGCATCGACGCTGGCGATGCGGCGGTAGGGAGGGCCTTCGGCAGGCCCCTTCTTGCGGCGAAACAGCGGATCGAAAAAGACCAGCGCCCCGGCCGCCAGCGGAAATAGGCCGACGAGATTGCCAATCACAATCGCGCAAGCGGCCGCGAGAAGGTTGCGGCGCGGCGGACCGGCTGCCGCATGGCCGGACGCAGCGGGTTCAGAGGGCTTGGTCATTGGGAAAACTCCGCAACGAGAACAGGCATCTTGCCGAAAGAAAGGAGAGAGGGCGGAAAACAGGCGGGATCGGACGGCCAATTCGCCGAACCGACTTGCGAATTATCGCATCGCGGCGCAAGCAGCGTCAAGCGTGGCGTTCATCTGGGTTTTGCTGTCGCAAAGCACCAGGTACCCAACGTGTCGATTAACTTGTCGCACGCTCATTTCCCCAGCTCAATCTGCCGGAAGATGGGGAGGTGGCGGTAATAGACTTCGAGCGTGCAGACGCTGAGGGCGGTGGCATAGATGCGGCCGCCGGCCGAGGCGTGCTGGCCGCGCGGGGTCCAACTGCCGGCAGCGTGGCCCCCCGTTTCTTGCGACTGGGTGAGGATGTCGCGCATGTGCGTGTTCCACTCTTCCCACTCCGGGCCGCCATAGTGATGCATGAGCTGCGTGCCGTAGTACCAGTAATAGATGTTCGGATTGCGGTCGGTGGGTAAGTGATTTTCGGCGAGCCACTTTACTCCGCTATGCAGACCCGGCCGCTCTTTGTTCCAACCCAGATAGAGCCGGCAGAGCAGGGCTTCGGCGGTCATCACTTCGGTCGCGCCTCCACGGGCGACGTAGGCATAGCGCGAGCCGCCGTGGCTTTGGACGCTATCGAGATAGAGATCAGCCATTTCCCAAGTTTGGTCGGGAATGCTGAGGCTGGCGGCCCGAGCCGATTGCAGGGCCATCAGTTGCCAGCCGACGACGCTGGTGTCGCCGCGCAGGGTGCGCGGGCCGGGCGTATATCGCCAGCCCCCGTCGCTGTACTGAGCGGCGACAATGAAATCCACTGCTTTTTGAGCGGGGATGCGGAGTTCCTCGTCGCCGGTCATGGCGAAGGCCTCGCACAGGACGATCGTCGCCTGGCCGTGGGTGTACATCCCTTCGTTGCCATCACTGCCGGCTCGCAGGTCGCCGTTTTCCTTTTGGTTGTCGATCAGCCACCGCAGACCACGGGCGACGTTCCCCTTGTATTTGCCCGCCAGGTGCGATTGTCCCGCGCCAAGAAACGGCAGCATGGCGAGGGCGGTGCCGGGAGATTTGCCGCTGAAGGAGCCCTCGCCATTGCAGTTGCAGCCGGCGGCGCGGCGGAAATTGCCCAGGCTCCAGCTACCGTCGGCACTTTGGTGGTCGGCGAGCCAGCGCAGGCCGCGGGCGACGGCGGCTTCGGTGAGGGTGGTGCCACCCTCTTTCGTGACCATTTCAACCCGCAGTCGCGGATCGCGGGCCAAAAAGCCCTGCGAAACGCCATCCGCCTTGCCGACGCGTTCCTTGATCGTTTCGACATCGGGCAAAAACGGCGGGACTTCGTCGAGTCGCAGGTCACGGGCATCCTGGGCGGCGGCGAGCAGCACCTCGCGCTGGCGGCGGTCGTCCAGATCGGCCTTTTTGGGAAGGGGCAAATCAAACTGGGCATCGTCAGTCGGCTTGATCTTGATCGCGTCTCCTCCTTCCGTCTTGTGCAGGGCGGTCATCATCGAAAGGAGGATATACGGCCCTTCGGTCGGCGGCGGCTCGGTGGTGAGAATCGCCAGGATGGCGAGCAGCACCATGTGAATCAGCATCGAAACCAGCCAGGCCGGCGTGTCGTTGAGCAGATGCCGCAGCCAGGGCTCCTGGCGAACTTGGGGCTTGCGAGGGGCGCGGCGCTGGACAGGCTGCAAGACCGGCGGCTTGGGGGAAGTCGGCGGCGGCGCGGGTGGACCACGAAATCGCTGTCCCGGCTGCGCAGGGGGCTGCGGCGTAAAGGGACGCGACGACGGCGGCGGCGGTGCCGGCTGGCGAATCGGTGCTGGCGGGGGTTCGGGAAGCGTATCGGGCAGTGGCGAAGGGGCGAGCTTCGCGGCGGGAGCAGACGGCGCTTTCGCGGCCGGAGGGGGCGGCGGAACAGTGGCTGGTGCCGGACGTTCGGCAGCCGGAGCGGGTGGCGGCGGGCGTTCGACAATGGCTGGCGGAGGGGGTGGCGTGGGAGTGGGTCGCGGCTTCGGGGGAGGAGGCGGCGCGGCGGCCCGTTCGGCCCGCTCGCTTTCGGCCAACAGTCGCTGCACTTCGCGTTCTTGCTGCTCGGAAAGCTCGATCGAGGCCCCGCAGCGCCAGCAATCGGCCACCATTAGCCAAACGCGAACCGTCATCGGGGCTCGGCAGTCGGGGCAGGCGCAGAACAGCGTGTGACCATCGAGCCAGATTTCGCCCGCCACGCGCCCCCGACCGTTCGCCTTCGCACGGCCGTTGCTGGTTGCCGGCGGCGCGATCGCGGCCGACGTGGCCGATAAGGGGGATAGGTCCGGCAGCGGATCGGTGCTGTTCAGGTCGAACACCGGCAGCGGCTCGCTGGGTTGCGTCGGCAGGGGAGCGTCGTCGCTTACTGCCAAGGGCAGGAAGTCGAAGCCGATCCCTCCCGGCCCAAAGCTGTGCTGCAATTCGGAATCTTGCTGTGCCGAAGCCATGCCAACGGTCGCCCACGCGCGCGGAATTTCCCCAAAATCAATGTACCAAGCCAACCGCCGGGGAAACAACCATTCAGTTCCGGTTAATCGCAATGTCGGATCGGCAATCGGCCGGGTTTCGCTGTCGCGAAACGCCAGCCACCCCGATCAGTTCCCAACACATTCGGCCCGGTTCCTGGGAGGGCAAAAGCTAACAATCCCCCTACCCGCATGGTATATAGGAGTTTTTCGCAGTTTTCCCAACTTCTCCGCTGGTGGCAGCCCGCCATGTCGCTCGACCTTCGCAAGCGTTTGTTCGACCAACTCGATTCCCTGGTGCTGGTTGATCCGCACACGCACATCAATCCCCTGGCCCCGGCCAGCCAGACCTTGGCCGACATCCTGGGGTATCACTATTACACCGAACTGGCTCACTCGGCCGGCATGCCCAAGGCTCGCATCGAAGAGCCCGGCCTCGACCCCAAGGAGAAGGTGGGGCGGCTGATCGAGAACCTCGCGCCGCTCGACAACACGGTGCAATACAGCTGGTTCGTCGAAATGGTGGAGGCCCTGTTCGATTTGCCTGCGGCTGCCGTTTCGGTCGCCAATTGGGAGGCGCTTTACGACGCGGCTGCCGAGGCGATGGCCCAGCCCGACTGGGCCCAGCAAGTGCTGACCAAGAGCAAGCTGCAAGCGGTTTTTCTGACCAACGATTTCGACGATCCGCTCGAAGGTTTCGACACGAACGTCTATATCCCTTGCCTGCGGACCGACGACCTCGTGTTTCATCTCGCCAAGCCCGAAGTGCGCGAGCGGCTAGAGCGAGCCAGCGGCGTTGCGGCGACCGACGCGCGGGCCTTGCGGCGGGCCATTGCCCAGCTCTTTCGGCACTTCAAGGCCCGTGGGGCCCGGGCCTGTGCGATTTCGCTCCCCCCCGATTTTGCTCCCGTCAAGGTTTCGGCCGCGCGAGCCAACACCGCTCTGGCCGCGATCAATGCCGAGGGAACCGCCGCCAGCGAATCGCACCGTCGGGCGATCGGCAACTTCGTGTTT
>JANRLS010000022.1:0-33804 GCA_033762315.1 Pirellulaceae bacterium | reverse complement strand
CGCCGCCGGCGCGGCGGCCTACTACCTGCGGCAGGGGAGCGCCGGCAACGTGAACCTGCATCTTGTCGGGATGCTCGCGATCCTCGCCGGCCCGCCGCTCCTCGTGGTCGCCGTCAGCTTGCTGGTTTCGTTCGTCGTCTGGTGGCGCGGCCGATAGCCCGGCGAATGCCTTTGTCTGAAGTTGGCCTCTTAAGACAGCTCCAGCGGAAACGGCGTCAGCAGCTCGACCCCCGTTTCGGTCACGAGGTAATCGTTCTCAAGCCGCATCCCGGCCCGCAGTTTCTCGGCATCATAGAGCCCGGGTTCGGCGGTGAAGACATCCCCCACCTCGAACGCATCGTCCCAGAACGGGTTCAGATGCGGGGCCTCGTGCGGAAAGAGGCCGATGCCATGCCCCAGATGATGATCGAACTTGCCGACCGGAGCGGTGTCCAAAATCGCCTGCGCCTCTTGAAACAGCTCGCGGCAGCTTTTGCCGGGGCGAACGGTGGCCTCGACGTGCGATAGTACTTTGGTGACATAGGTCCAGGCGGTTTGCTGCGCCTCGGTCGGCTGGCGATTGACGGCGATCGCCCGGCAATTGTCGGCAAAATAGCCGCGAAAAGCGGGGCCGAGGTCCAAGATATACAGCTCCCCCGCCTCGGCCCGCCGGCCATGCCGCGGCGGACCGCCGGGAGCGCCGCACTGGTAGTCGTTTCCCGTGCCGGTGAGCATTTCGCCAAACTCCTCGACGGCGGCCGCTTGCAGACGGTTGAACACGTCGATCTCGGTGATTCCCGGCTCGATAATCTCGCGGGCCAGGGCATACATCTTTCCCGTGCCGGCTATTGCCTTCCGCAGGCGGGCGATTTCATCGGGGTCTTTGCGTCGGCGGAGGCGATACAGGGTCGGCTCGATATCGATTCGCTGGCCGGAAATGGCCGCCAAATGCCCCGTGAAGCAGGAATGCTCGACGCCGACCCGCTTGATGTTCGCGACGCTGCCAAGTGCCTTGAGCAGTTCGATGCTGGCCGCTTGCCGCTGGTCGTTGCGCAGGGTGCTGTGCCACTGGGCCTCGTAGGTGACGACCTCGTCGGCGGCGGCGGGAAGCTCGGGCCGCTTCGGGGCGCAAAGCGTCAACTTGCCATCGGCCCGCAGCGAGGCGACCGGGGACATCACCCACGGATAGCGGGCACCGGTCAGATACTGCACGTGCTCGATTTGCTGGACGATCGTCAGATCGATTCCCAGCCGGGACATTTCCGCCAGCAGTCGCCGCTGCCGGCCGCGACAGGCGGCGGCATTGAAATCGAGGTCGCTCATGGTAGTTTTCCTGGGGATCGCGGGTGTGCGGTCAACGTATCGCACCCGCCCGAACATCGCCAGCGGGTCGAGCATGGGTCGCGTCATCGCGATTGGAGACATTCACGGCTGCGCGGCAGCGCTGCGCGCGGTGCTCGCGGAAGTTCAGCCCACCGCCGACGATATCCTCGTGCCGCTGGGAGACTATGTCGATCGCGGACCCGATAGCCGGGGAGTAATCGAGACCCTGCTGGAGCTCGAAACAACCTGCCAGTTGCGGCCCCTCAAAGGGAATCACGAAATCATGCTGCTGGAAGCGGTGGCCCGACCCGATATTGCCGGGCCGTGGCTTGATTGCGGCGGCGAGGCGACCGTCGCCAGCTACGGCGGAGAACTCGCGGCCATTCCGCCCGAGCACCTGGCGCTCATCCGCCGCTGCCGTCCCTATTTCGAGACCGCGACGCACCTGTTCTTTCATGCCAACTATCAATTCGACCTGACCCCCGCCGAGCAGCCCGATTTCATCCTCTATTGGGAGCATCTGCACTATCGCCAGCCGCGGCCGCACGACAGCGGCAAAATCGTGGTGGTGGGGCATTCCTCGCAGCGTTCGGGTGAAATTCTCGACTTGGGGCATGTCGTTTGCATAGACACTTATTGCCACGGCGGGGGGTGGCTGACGGCTCTCGACGTGCTGTCGGGCACGATCTGGCAGGCCGACCGGGCGGGGAACCGGCGAATACCGCTCGGCCCGGTTCGACCCTTCCCACCGGGGATTTCTGACGTATGATTGAGATGGCGCTGAACGCTGGCCGGAATGCCCCCGGAAGATCCCCTTCTCTATCGAGGCCGCAAATGAACGCTTCTAAAACGCTGATTTTCCTGGGAATTGCCGCCACCTGCTCGTTGCTGGGTGCGGGCGAAGCGGAGGCCTTCTGGGGCCGGCGAGTCGTGACGAGCTATTCGATTCCCTCGACGCCGGTCGTGGTGCAATCGCCGGTCGTCGTGGCCCGACCCGTTTGGGGAGCACCGGTGGTTGCGGCACCCGTCGTTGCGGCCCCAGTGGTCGTCGCGCGGCCGGTGTGGAGCGCGCCGGTGGTCGTCGCCCGGCCCGTTTGGACTGCTCCGGTGGTGGCCAGCCCGGTGGTCACGGCGGGCTTTGCTCCCACGACGACGTTCTTCGCGCCAAGCACGCCCGTGGTGACGACCTTTCAAAATCCGACCGTGGTCGCCTCCCCCGTGGTGAGCACGCCGATCGTGACCGGTTTTGCCCCGACCGCCGTGCCGGTGCAAACCTTCTTCGCACCGACCGTCGTTCGCCGGCCGGTCATCCTCGGCTGGTAAGGAAATCGGCGATTCGCTTGCCGGCAGGCTATTCGTTCGTGCCCCCCGTCGGAGCGGCAGGCTCTTTGGCTGGTTCATCGGGCGGGGTTTGCACGTCCTTCGGCGTATTGCCGCTATGCCCTTGTCCGCCGCCGCCGGGCACTGCCGGCATCGGTTCGGAGACAGTCGGCGCGACTGAAGCGCTGGGGTCATCGGGGCTGTTCTCGCAGGCGAAGGTGCTGACGTGCTGCGGATCGCGCCCTTCGTAGCGGACCCACAGGTAGCGCCGATTCATGTTGATGTAAGGAACCGGCCCCCACCAGCAATACCACTCGACTGTGGTTTCGTCCTGCTTCTTCTCGGTCTTGGTTGGCGCGAAGCCAATGGTCTGCTGCACATCGGCCGAAACAACCGGCTTCCCCTCGCCGACCCCCTGCTTGTGCCGCTCGTCCACCAACTTTTGCAGCCGCACCTGGGCGGCGTCCATCGCCGGCTTGGCGAGCAGATAGTCGTAGCCCAAGGCGAGAATCAGAATCCCCAGGATGCCGAGCATGATCGACAAACGGACGGTGCTCCCTTTTTTGGCGGGAGGGGCAGATGCCGGTTGCTCGGCGGGCGGAACAGGTTGGGACATGAGAGGGTTCCCCGAAAAGGCGAAACGGAAGAGATAGCCAGAGTTTACCGGCTGCCAAGGGGAATGCCAGAGGCGCGCGAGAAGGGGCCGGGTGTCTGTGGCGGACCAGATCCTTCCAATTGGAAGGCTGCTCGCCGTCAAAGACTCCCGACCCCTTGAAGCAACCGACGCCACGCTAATCGACGATCTTCAGCTTGATTTCGTCCGAATTGCCGCGCAGCTCGGGGGCATACATCGCGCTGGCCCGAGTGGGCAAAGCGGCGAATTTGCCGGGGATTTCGGCCCGCATCCGGTAAGCGACCGAATGCGTGCCGCGAGGCAGAACGCGGGCGAAGAACGCGACCCGGTTGTCGCGATATTCAACATACGTCCTCAAGCCACGTGCTCCCGCACCGTGCCCGCTTTGCTGCGACACCGGCTCGAAACCGGCGGCCTTCATGTCCTCGAACAGCAGATACTCGTAGTCATTCTTGCTGTCGATCAAGAGCTCGATTTCGACGAGGTCGCCGCTCTTGAGCGTGTCCCCCTCTTTCAGCAATTGCCGCTCGAACTTCGCCACCTTCTGCTCCAGGGGCTGACTGCGCGTGCCGGGAACCTTGATCGACGCCGCCACCGGCACGAGCTTGTAGTACTGCCGCTGGACCTTCACTTCCAGGCCGGCCTTGGTGATGTGGTCTTCGAGGGTGAAGTTCGTCAGATAGGCGTTGAAATAGACCGGTCCCTTGCCCCGACGGCGCAGCTCGATCTCGTGCTTGCCGTCCTTCACGGCCGCGCCCGAGAGCAGGAACTTGTTGTCGTAGGTGAAGAGGTTGTCCTTGGTGATCTGCACTTCCTTCAGCTTCTGACCATCGAGCCAGACCTCGACGAACATATCCGGCTCGGTTTCGCCCGTCGCCTTGACATAGTCGGCAAAGGCCTCGACGGCAATGGCCGTGTCGCGGGTGCTGTTCCAATAAGTCGCGTGCTTGCGGTTGTTCAGCAAATATTTAACCAGCCGCGGCGCCTTCTCCCCCTTCGGCTCGACCTTGGCGAGGAGCTTGAGGTAGTAGGCGTTCGCTTCGGTTTCGCTCCCCCACCAGGCCCACCACCAGTTGTTTTCAGGCAGCTTGAGGTAGGCCGTTTCGTTCTCGCTGTCCTGCACGAGGAACTGGTCGATGTTTTGCACCATCATGGCGAGCTTCTCGGCATCGCCGACCTTGTCGAGGGCGAGGCCGAACATTGCCTTGGCATAGACGGGGAGCTCGATCCGGTCGCGATAAAGCCGGTCGCGCATTTCGACGTTGTCGGCCCCCGCATCGACCAGGACCATATAGACCATCGCGTCGAGAGCGTCGGCGTACTGTTTCTTATTGACGTTCTCTTTCTTTTGCTCGAAGTTCTTAAGCCACTGCAATTGCTCGGCCTGATAGCGTTTGAGCCAGGCTTCGCCCTTCTCGAGCACGCCGGGGACGAGAGCCACGTCGTTGGCCTTGGCCAGTTGCAGGCCATGCACCACGACCGCCGTAGTATGCGGCCAGCTTTGCTCGCCCCGGCCACTGAACCAGCCCCAGCCACCATCGCTGATTTGCTGCTCAGTGAGGGCCTTGACGCCGTCCTTCACCATGCGGGCCAGTTCCGCTTCGTCAAAGACCGGGTTACGGTCAAACCGCTGCCACTGCTTGGCTCGCTCGCGGTCGTCGCCGATTTCCTGAGCGTTCAGGTTCGTGCGCTTATCTTTGATGTCAGCCAGGTTCAGATTCATCCGCAGCAGCGTTTTCTGCGTAATCACGCTCGGCAGGAACCGGTTAAGCGTCTGCTCGGTGCAGCCATACGGAAACTCGGCCAGATACGGCAACGCATCGACCATCGCCATCGCCAGCGAGGGCGAATAGCGGATTTCGAGTGCCGACTGATCGACTCGCCGCTCGGCGGGAACGGTCAGCGTCACCTTGGCCGAATCGCGGTCGGGGCGGACGGTGCCGGCCCAGCTTTCGGTCTTGAGCATCCCATGCACATAGCTGGGAAACTTCATTTCGACCGCGTCCGACTCTTCGTCAGTCAGGGCCTTCATGCGGACGGTGACTTGCCCCTCATTCAGGACGGCACAGCGCCAATCGATTCGCTTCTCGCCATTGGCGGGGACTTTAACCTTGACTATCGCCGGCACGCCGTCCATCGGCTTGAGTAGGTCGCCCGGCACTTCGAGGACGACGGTCACTTCCTTCTCGGCGGCCAGATAGTTGTGCACGTTGGCCGAAAGGACGACTTCGTCCTTCTGCACGAAGAACCGCGGCGCTTGCAGGCGAACGATCAGGTCCTTGCGGGTGACGACCTCCGCTTCGCCCGAGCCGACACGCGTGCCGGCACCCATCCCCCAGACTTTGATCTTCCAGCCGGTCAGGTTCTCCGGCATGTCGATTTCGACTTCGGCGATCCCCGTTTTATCGGTCGTGAGCGAAGCAACCCACTTGGCAGTGTCGGCAAAGTTGCTGCGAACCGTCGGCTCGACCAGCGCGGCCCCTGGATCGGCTTCGCCGCCCGGACCAGCCGGGCCAGCGGCTTGCAGCTCACGTTCGGAATTCTTGCGCAGCGATTGACGGTCCATGGCGGCACCATTTGCGCTGAGTTGATCGAGCGCCATAGCCGCCATCGGAGCGGCGGGCTGGGCATCCGCCAGGGCACCGCGGCGATTGGCACCCCCGCCAATCCCCCCGCCAAAACCGCCCCCTTCTCCCTTGGCATCCTCCAGGGCGGCGAGCTCATCGGCCACTGACACCCCAAAAACTCCCAGGAAGTTCATGCCGGGCTTATTGGGCAGGGTCATATTGCCCGACCAACGGGCGAGGCTGTCTTGATGCGACGGATTGTGTTGCCGCCGCCATTTCCAGAAGAACTCCTTGATATCTCCGACATTCGATCCGCCCGAGATGTACTCTACCGATTTGTCGTACATCGTCAGCACCGTCGAGCCGACGAAGTTTTCTCCCTTCAGGTCGGTGAGGTGAATTTTGACCTTCCCCTTTTGCCCCGGCTTATAGGCTTCCTGCGAGGGGAGCACGGCGACATTCAGAATCCGCTTTTCGGGCGGCACGACGATTTCTTTCGTCTCGCTAAAGACCTGCCCGCCGGAAATCGTTACCGCTTCGACGAAGAAATTCGGCATGTCACGCTGGACGACGGCAATTTCCTCGACCTGGCTCTTTCCCTTGAGGCGCAACACCTGCGGCGGCAAATAAATGCCATTGGTGGGACGCACGAAAAGCAGCACGGTGCTGCCGGCGCGGTCGGTATTGATTTGCAGCTTGACCTTATCGCCGGGGTTATATTCCTGGCGGTCGGGAATCAGCTCGACATTGCTAAAACGGAAATCGGATCCGTCGAAGCCATCCCCCACGATCGTGAAGATGAACGCCCCTTCGATCGTGTGCTTTTTCGCATCGGTGACGGAGAGCGCGAGGCGATATTGCCCCTTCTCGCTCGCCTTCAGCTGCTGCTGGGCGGCACCTTGGGCGTCGGTATCGAGCGGCCAGGTTTGCACGGGCGTTTCCACCGGCTGCCCCTTGTCGTCGTAGCTGATTTTGAACAGCGTCAGCACTCCCTTGCCTTGCACCGGCTTGCGGTCGAGCGTTTGGGCCTGGAAGCGGGCGTCGATCACCTCACCGACCCGGTAATAGCCCCGATCGAGCCAGGCAAACACGCGGAATGGCTTGCGGGCGACCAGCACCTTTCCTTCGCCGACGATCGTCCGTCGCGATTCATCGCGCACTTCGGCGGTGATGGTGTATTGATGGTCGCTGTTCCCGTGCAACTCCTTGGCGACGAGCGTGTCGATTTCGACATCGACCGTCCCTTCGGGGCCGATTTCGCGCTCCACCTCGGCCACCAGCTCCGGTGGATTGAAATTCCCCCGATAAACCCACCACGGCGCGGGCCGCCGGCAGCCGGCCCATTCGTCGAACCCCTTGTACCAGGGATAGTCGTAGCCAAACCACCAATAGCCGGGGCCGAAACACCAATCCCAGCGGGCGATGGGATACCAATCGTCCGAATAGCTCGTGCGGAGGATTTTGTATTTGACGGTGGCCTTCGTCACCGGCGAGCCGAAGTAGTATTTCGCGGTTACTTTGGCGGTGATCTTTTCGCCCAGCATGACCGGCTCGGTCGGGGCGGAAACCGAAACCTCGAATTCCGGCTTCTTGTATTCCTCGACGCGGAACGTATTGCCGCTCATCGCGTTGAACGGAATGTTGTGCCCGTCGTCGAGCTGAATGTGGTATTGCCCGAGCATCGCGTCGGCCGGCAAAGTCAGCTCGCCGCTCAGGCCGCCGAATTCATCGGCTTGCAGGGTCTTGGTATAGACCTTGTCGTTCTTGGGGTTATGAATCGCGATCGGCACCGATTTGCCGGCGAATTCCGATTTTCCCTCGCGGTCGTACTGCGAGCGTTCGAGCCACATCTTGAAATGAACCTGTTGGCCGGGGCGATAGACCGGCCGGTCGGTCATGTTGAAGATGCGGACCTGGTTGTATTCGGGATCATAAATCCCGCTCGTCCAGACATTGCTGAATCCCAAAAACGCGAACCGGCCGGTGCCGCCCCGGGCGGTAATCAGCCACTGGAAATCGTTCTTCAGGTCGCGCGGGTCGGGGGTCAGCAGGCCATCGGGGCCGCTTTTTTCGGCAAAATTCGTGGTGACGACCTGAAAGCGATTGTTCCCCAAATGTCGCTGCTGCCAGCCGAAAAATTCGACGTTGATCTCCGGCAGCGGCGCACCGGTGACGGCATCGGCCAGGAAATAGAGGGTCTTTTCGCTGAGGGGCTTCTGGACGATGGCGGTGTCGGCCACCCACATGATGATCTTGCTGACGTTCCCATTGGCCATCGTGCCGGTCAGCAAATACGCGCCGGGCTTTTGCAGCGGCGTGGTGATGGTGATTCGCCGGTCGAAGTGATTCTCGCGCGGATCGAGCTCGAGCTCCCAGGCGGCGATCGCCTCGCCGACGAACTTTTGCTCGTTCTCTTGGACGATGCGATAGCCGATGTTGCCCAGATTGACGCGATTCCAATCGACCCGATTGCCGGGGTCCGATTTGAGATACGCCTTCACGTCGTCCAAAAGCAGCGGCACATTGATCGCGCGGGCGTCAAACTTGACCTTATCCCCGTTGCGGAAGCGGAAATCGACCGTCGCTCCCTGGCCGGCGGGCTGGGTCATCGTCCCTTCAAATTGCCCCCAGTTGCCGACAATCTGATCGAGTCGCTGCTGCCGCCAGTTGTTCTGTCCGGCACCGAGCTTCGCGATGGCGTCGCGCCACACCTTGGCCGCGGCCGGATATTGGCGGCGATTCTCAAAAACTTGGGCCAGCTGCGGAAAGGCATTTTCCGCGAAGCCGGTTTTCGGCTCGGCGATGATCAGCTGATAGAGCTTGAGATAGTTGTATTCGTCCGGCAGCGTGAACCGCTTGATGCCGCTGGCGAGCTTGGCGATGGTTTCCGATTCTTTCAGCGTATGCAGGGCAAAGGTGCCGCTTTCATTCTTCTTGCCGTCGTCCGTGGGCATGCCAAAGCCCCGGCGGCCGCCGCGCTGCATTGTTTGCACGCCGAACTGATTCTCGAAGAACTGGGCCATCTGAAAGCGAACCGCGTTCAGCCGGCCGGGCGAATTCTCGACCGCTTGCGCGAGAGCCCACCGCCAGCGCTGGCCATCGGTGGTGCTGGCGTCCCAGCTTTTGGGGAGTTCGTGGAAGACCGCGTTTCCCGCCTCATCGACCGGGGCTCCGCTGTAATCGCGATACGACAAGTAGCCGTCGTCGTAGTCCGGGAGCTTCGTCAGGTCGGCCAAGTATTGCAGCCGCCACGCTTCGAAATAGCCGCGGTTGTTGAGCAGCATTTCCGCGAGCGACAAATAAAACCGCGAAACCTGGTCCTTGTTGTCATCTTTCTGGGCCAAAGGCATCGCTTGCTGCATCAGTTGCAACGCCCGAATGCGGTCCCGTTCGACGGAGTTTTTTGCCTCGCCGCCGCCGCGATGCGGGCCGCGCTCGAAATTGCCGCCAATCAAAAATCCCTGATGCTGGGTTTGCATGTACTGCTGGGCTGCGGCCAGCAAAAGCCGCCAATTGCCCGGGTGGGCGGCAATCGTGCTTTCGACCAGCTCGTCGAACTCCTTGAGGCGACCGAGCCGATGCAGGCATTGCACGGCGTTGTCGAGGTCCGAGGGGACCTGCCCGGCGTCGGTTTTCGGGTCGAGGGCCAGCTTGCGAAAGCCATCGTAGGCCTGGCGGAAGTTGCCGTCTTTCATCAATTTTTGCGAGCTGGCTCGCAATTCCGTCGGCGTGGGTGCCTGCGAATAGACCCCCACCGCGAACAGCCCCAAGAGAAACAAACCCAACCACGAGAACCGTAGAAAAGTGCTTCGTCGCATGTGCCCCAGCCTTTGCCAAGAAATCTTGGTGACGTTCGCGAAAGCGAGGTCGGCGCAAGAATGCCCCGAAAAACCGACCGCCATTATGACGAAGCTGGGGGGGCTTCGGTTTTTTGAAAACCTGGATGCGCAGAAAAATCCTGAAATTCGCTTGACTGGCAGTGGCTGGTTGGGGGAATTGGGGGCTTCGGGATGGTGCGGTGCGTGAAGTCGTCACAATTCGGCGTAAACGATTGCCCGTCCGGCAGTTCGTCCGTATGTTGAAGGTTGGAAAACTGCGCCGTTTGTCCCCGCGAGGCCGTCATGGCTGATTTGTTTAATCCGTATCGCGAGTGGCTGGGAATCCCCGAAGGGGTGGAATCGCCTAGCTATTATCAGCTTCTGGGGGTCGGCGAAAACGAATCCGCAGCGGTAATCAGCGTCGCCGCTGACCGCGCCGCGAGCAAAGTCCGCAGTTTTCGCCCCGGGACCAACGCCCAAGCCTGGTCGAAATTGCTCGATGAAATCCATGCCGCGCGGGTTTGTCTGCTCGATGGGGCGAAGCGAGCGGAATACGACCGCCAGCGTTACGCCGGTGCATCGCAAAGCCCGCCGGCCGAGAGCACTCCGCCGACCGAGGCCAAAGCCGCCGGACCCTTGGCCCATCAAGATTTCTACCCTCCGGGGATGAAGCCCCCCAGCATTCGCGAGCCGGCAGCCAAGCCTGCGGCGAGCTCGATTCTAACTCCGCCGACGGATGACCTTTTGCCGCCGCCGGCAAACCGCCCGGTCAATCCCGCGCCGCTTGCCGAGCTTTCTCCTCCCACGCCGCCAGTTGCCAGCCCGAGCGCCTATCAGCCGCCCAGTGCGCCCTATACCGGCGGCTATGGCACTGGACCGATGACGCCGGTCGCCGGCCCCATGACGCCGCTGCCGGCTCCCGCCGCTCCGCAAGCCTGGGGCGCTTCGCCTGCGGACGCGATGCCGCCGCAGCCCTACGGTATGAGCATGCCCGCCGCCATGCCGGCGGCCTATCCCTCCGCGCCGTATTCGCCGCCGCAGGCCCCCTATCCGGGAATGGGTAGCTATCCCGCGGCGATGCCCACCTCCATGCCGATGGCGATGCCCATGCCTGGCGGGCCAATGCAACCGATGGGAATGCCCGGCATGCCCTCGCCGGGGACGCCGATGGCTGGAATGCCGATGGCCGGAATGCACATGCCCGGTACCATGCCCACGGCCATGCCCATGGGAATGCCCGGCATGGGAGGCTATGGCCTGCCGATAGCCCAGCCAATGGCCCCCTACGATCCGATGTCGGCGGGCATGAATCCCTACGGCATGCCGACGCCACCTCCCGCGCCCCCGCCGCTGGCCGAGGCGATGTCTCCCCCCGCGCTCGGTTCATTCAGTGGCGGGATGAACGACCCCATGGCACCGATGGCGATGGGACCAATGGCGCTCGGGCCAATGACGCCGGTTCCGCCCGAGCCCGGCGGTTTCGGCGGCGCGATTCCCGCGCCGAGTCCCTATTCATCGCCGAGCGGGATCCCGGTCGGCTCGGCGATGCCGGTCGGGCAGTCCGCGCCGGTGGGAACGGCCATCGCGCCCAAGGGGGCCACCCGTTCCGCCGCGCCGTCAACACTGGCGAGTAGCGTTTCCTCGGGGCCGGCCGTGAAGGCGAACATGGCCGAGGTGATGGCCGCTCGCCGAGAAGATCAAATGCAGCGCAACCTGCTGATTGGCGGCGTGGCGGTGGCTTTGGTGGCGATGACCGCGGGCTTTGCGTATCTGGCGATGTCCGGCGGCACAACGCCCCCCACGGTCGTCGAGTCGAATCCGGAACTTACGAACCCTGAAACGACCAACCCCACGCCGACCGATGTTCCGCCGGCGCAGCCGATTCCACAGCCGCCACGTCCGCTTCCGATGCCGAGTCCCATTCCAGACAAGCCCCGGCCGCCGCACGATTCGCTGCCGATGCCGCCAACCGTGGTTCCGCCGCAGCCAACACCGATGCCGATGCCGGCTCCCATGCCCGCGCCGATGCCGTCACCGACCCCAATGCCGGAAATTCCGCCGCCGCCCAAGCCCCCCGAACCGACATCCACTCCCACTCCAACACCGTCAACACCTACGCCGACTCCTCCCACGCCTGCGCCGACACCAACGCCCCCTCCGCCGCCTATGCCCGCCCCGCCCGAGCCAGCGGTGAAGCCGACGCGCGACGAGCTTGTCGCCCTTGGCAAGCTGCTCACTTCCGCGAAGGCCGCCATCGGCGAGCAGAACTTTGACGACGCCGACAAGGATATCGCCAAGGCGGAACCGCTCGCCAAGCTCCCCGAACACAAAGCCAAAGTCGCTCGACTGAAGGAGATCGTGGGCCTCGTGCGGCAATTCCGCAACGCCCTCAAGCTGGCGGTCGAGGGACTCAACGCCGGTGAGTCTTTCAAGGTGGGAACCAGCACGCAGGTGGTGGTGGTCGAGACTTTCTCGGATCGGATCATCGTGCGCACCGCCGGTCAGAACCGGAACTATCCGTTCGCCGAATTGCCGCCGGGCCTGGCGGTTGCCCTGGCCGATTTCAAGCTTGATCAAGCCGACCCCGTCAGCCGCGTAGTGAAAGGGGCGTATGTCGCCACCAGCAAGCGGAGCGACTCCGCCGCGCTCGAAAAGGCAAAGACCTGGTGGGAAGAGGCGCAGCTCGGCGGTGCCGACGTTTCCCACCTCATGCCGTTTCTCACTGATAGCTACGACCTGGAGAAGGAGTAGTCGGCGGGAGGGCGAGGCTTCTGCCGAGCCGCGGGCCTAACCAGACAAAGCCGCGACCATTGGTCGCGATAAGCGAGGGACGGGACGCGGATTGCAATTTGCGAAGTGCAAAATGCAAAGTGGGTGAATGTCGTTTGGAATCCGCAATTCCTCACGCTCGGTCGCCGAGTCGCCAGACAAAGAAGATCATGTATTGCGGCGTCCAAAGGAGCATGGCCCCCATGCCGACGAGAATGAGCGTCGGGCCGCGGAGGATCGATTCGGCCAGCTTCAGCACGCCGACAAATAGGACCAGCATGATCGCGTTGGCCAGCACGATCCGCGAGCCGCGACTCTTGATCGGCAGGCACTCGCTGGCGAGATAGGCAAACCACGGACCCACCGCGAAGAGCAGCAGCGAATAGTGAACGAACGCCTGCGGGCCGGCGAGTCGATAAAAGCTGAGCGCGATTCCCACCATCGCCGTGACGACGAGCAGCCCCTGCAGCGAAAATTGAATCAGGGGGCGCGAGGGTGCGGGCATGGCGAGGCCAAAGGATCGTGTCGCGGCGGCGTGCCTGAAAGCCGTCTCGCCATTCTAACTCGTTCGAGCCAGAGGCTGGTTATCGCGCGGTTGCCAGCTCTTCATGAACGGCCATGATCGTTGGCTCGTCGATCTGGATCAGGTTTTGCACCGCGCCGGCGATCAGCGCTAGTTGGGCCAATTGATTCACCTTCCGCGGCGCGCCGCCAGAAAGCTCGAATAGCTTTTGCAGCGCCCCCTCTTCAAACGCCGGTTGGGCGCGGCCTGCTTCGGCCAGGGTGCCACTCAAATAGTCGCGGGTTTCGTCCTCGGTCCACAGAGCCAGGTCGATCCGCAAGTCGGCGAGTTCCAAGAGCCGCGAATGAACGCGGTCCCCCGTGCGAGCCGACGCCACCACCGTCAGCCGGGCGTCGCTCAGCGCGATGAGCCGCAGCACGAACGCGGCCCCCTCGGCACCGGCGGCATCGAGGTCGTCGAGCGCCACGATGGCGGCCGTCTTTTCGAGCGCCAGTTCCCCCAGCCGATTGCCGATGTGCCGCCAGAGGAGCACGACATCGTCGTCGTCGGCCGGATTGCAGCCCCATTGCTCGGCCAGGGCCAGGAGCAGCTCGCGTTGGCCGCGGCCGGTGGCGGGAATCGCCGCGACCTGAGCCGCCGTGCGTGCTTGCAAATCGGCGAACTGCCGCAGCACCAGCGACTTGCCGCTGCCGGCCGGCCCGAACAGCAATCCAAGTCGGCTGCCGTTTTCGACCAGAAACGCGAGCCGGGCGAGGGCCTCTGCATGGATCGGGCTGCGCTCCAGGCGATGTCGGGCGATGGCGGCCGCGAATGGCGATTGCTGCAGGCCCCAATAGGCTTGATACATGACGATTCCTCGCTGGCGGCGCGGACGATTCCGTATCTTCCCTACCATCGGTACAATCGGCACCGTTCTTGATAAATTCCCCCTCCCGCGAAGGCCGCCATGTCCGAACGATTTTTCGTGGCGGCTCCGATTGCCGGCGATTCCGCCGAGCTGGTCGGCGACGAAGCAAGGCACCTGACGGCCGTCATGCGGGCCGCCGTGGGGGACGAAGTGGTGCTGTTCGACGGCTCCGGCGGAGAGTTCTTAGCCCGGGTGACGGCAATCAGCAAGCGCGCGGTCGAACTGGCGATTGCCCTGCGCCGCGAACCCGCCCGCGAATTGCCCCAGCCGCTGACGCTGGCCGTCGCGCTGCCGAAGGGGGACCGGCAAAAGTGGCTGATCGAGAAAGCGACCGAACTCGGCGTAACGTGCCTCGTGCCGCTCGTCACCGAGCGCGGAGTCGCCCTGCCGGTCGAAAGCGCGCTTGATCGTTTGCGGCGGAGCGTGGTAGAGGCGTGCAAGCAATGTGGCCGCAATCGACTGCTGGAAATTGCCTCCCCCGCGAATGCGGCGGACTACTTTCGGCAGGTTCCCGCCAATGCCGAGCGCTGGATCGCCGATCCCGTCGGCGTCGCGGTACCGGCTGCGGCGGTCCTCCGGCCGATTTTTTGCGCGATTGGGCCCGAGGGTGGTTTTACCCCGGCGGAAGTGGCCGCCGCATTCAGCGCCGGCTGGCGAGCGGTGTCGCTTGGGCCGCGAATTCTGCGGGTCGAGACCGCCGCCATCGCGCTCGCGGCCATCGCGGCGACCAAGCTGGAGCGGGGCTAGCGATCGGGGGCGCGCTCGCGCTACTTCACTTCGATTCGCCGCATCGACATGGTCGCGGAGGGGTTGCCAAGTGCCGGGCCTTGCTTGGCGAGCCAGGCGCGCAGCTCGGCCGGCTCGGCGGTGATCTTGATCGACTTGTACTTGGGTTTCACCTGCTCGGCCGGCGACGCATTCGGATCGGGTACGGCCTTGACGACGCTCCCCGCCAGCTCCTCGCGGTCGATGGCCGGAGCGACGAGGTCTTTATTCAGCACCATGAACTTCACGAGATCGTCGTTCACGAACTCATAAACGCCGAGCCAATAGACCCGCTTCTCTTTCGGCGCGGTGGGATCGGTCGGGATGCTGAGGAAATGGCGATCGCCGAGGGAAAGGCAATACAGGTCGAACCTGCGTAGCTGAGCCTGGTTTTCGCCGTCCAGCTCCAGATAGGCGATTTCGTGCGTCCGTTCTCGACCGGGAGCACGGGCGATCAGCCACCGCGGCGGAGCGGCCTTGGGGTCGCGCTCGGCATCGGCCGGAACGACGAATTCCCATTGGCCGAGCAGTCTTTCGTCGAGGGCCGAGGATTTATCGTCGGAAATCGGATGCACCGAAACTGGCAGATCGCAGCCGGCAAGCGCCAGACCCGCGAGCCCGACGAGCAAGATGATCCGCCGCATGTTGATTCCCTCGGTGAGTTAGTCGAGCGC
The DNA here is from genome assembly GCA_033762315.1 of Pirellulaceae bacterium. Taxonomy (GTDB): domain Bacteria; phylum Planctomycetota; class Planctomycetia; order Pirellulales; family Pirellulaceae; genus CAYLLN01. The sequence goes on along the minus strand of JANRLS010000022.1, from coordinate 18,525 downwards.
TTGCCGCAACGACGCGATCTCGGTTTTCAGGGTGCGACTGAAGGTGGCGACATCGGAACTGTGCATCACCAAGTTGCCGCCGGCCCGCGACCAGGCGATTTCCTGATCGAGGCTGAGCCAATAGTGGCAGCCCGCGCCAACATGGTGCCGGCGGGCGATGGCGAAGATCTTGCGCACCGCCTCGTCGAATTTGGGATGCGTGTACTGTTCGGGAATGCCGAGGCTGCACGACAGATCGTACGGGCCGATCAGCACCGCATCGACGCCGGGAACCGCGCAGATTTCGTCGAGATTTTCGATGGCCGCCACGCTCTCGATCTGGGCGATCAAAATCTTGTCGGCATTGCGCTCGGTCAGGTAGTCGCGCGTTTCCGCCTCAAGCGACTGCGGGTCGCGCAGGGCGGCGGCCAGCTTCTTTCCCTTGAGCGGCCGCCACTTCACCGCCCCCACCAGGCCGCGGGCCTCGTCGGCCGTTTCCAGATATGGGCCGATAATCCCCCCCGCGCCGGCATCGAGGGCCTTGGTCGCTTCGTAGGGATCGTTGCAGGGAATGCGAACGACCGGCGGCACCCCCAGCGCCTGGTACGTCTGGCAAATCCAAGCCAGCGAATGCCGGTCGATGGGGGTGTGCTCGGTATCGACAAAGACAAAGTCGAGGCCGGCCTGTTTGACGAGATTGGGCCACAGCGGCGAGGTAGAGACCATGGCCGAGGAATAGACTTGTCGTCCAGCGTGCAGGGCGGCGATGATTTCGCGACCAGTCATCGGATTTCGGATTTCGGTGTTTGGATGGCGCTGCGCGCTGATGAGGCTTGTGGCCAATCGGCGGCAACTGATTTGATCCGGTGGAAGGAGCGATTATTCCCTGGAAAAATCAGGAAGGGAATCAATGAATCGCTCCAAAGTGGGGTTTGGCGAAATTTTCCGGAATTGCGGGTGGGGAGGGAGATTTTCACCTGGCGGGCGTGTACCATTAGCCTCGCACGTGGGTTCGATTTCAAGTTCATTTCACGAGCGGAGAACCTTGGTATGCGAAAGTTGTTATTGGCCAGCCTGGTCGTCCTCGCCGGCTACGGCGCGGTGTGCCTGACCAGCAGCGCGGAAGAGAAAGCCTCGATCAAAGAGGTGATGAAGGTCTGCATGAAGGGCGGACTGTGCAAGAAAGTTGCCGACGGCAATGCCAGCGACGACGAGAAGAAGCAACTCGTCAGCCTGTTCACGGCGATGGCCGCGGCCAAACCGCCGAAGGGGAGCGACGATAGCTGGAAGGAAAAGACCACGGCTCTGGTCGATGCGGCGAAGGCCGCCGCTGAAGGGAAAGACGGGGCCGGCGCGGCCCTGAAGGCTGCCGCCAACTGCGCGGCTTGCCACAAAGAGCACAAGGGCTAATCGCAGCCCGGCCTGAACCATCCCACCGCCTGGCCCGCCGCGCGAACTCTCGCCCGGCGGGCCGTGGCATTTCTTGGGTCAGTACCCCCATCCATCTGAGAGTCGTCACCGGCTGTCGCCACTACGTGCTAAACGGTCGTGTCCGCTGGAAATGGAAACTCCACGCCGGGTTCACATTGGCGGAGAACTGCGAGTGGCACGCCAAACACGGCCCAACAATGTCACCAGCCAACTTTCCGGCAGGTGCCGTCCACTTTGTAGGGGCCGGGTTGTGAGTTCATAACATCAGCCACCCGCCCGTTCCCAAGAGGTGCCTCTGCACGCACACCTATGGGAAGCTCCCAGCGATGCTTTCCAAAACCTCACATCGAGCCCTTGCTCGATTGCATTTCAGATTTCAGACCGCCGATTCCTACGCGGGGAGCCGGACTCCTTAACGCAGCCGCAGTCCCGACCATCGACCGCCGCGACGTGGTGCCTCGGCGGCCGATTCCGCTGGGCAGCGATGCTCGTCGCGGATTTTCGCAAGCGAGTCAGGCGAGGTTACTCATCCTTCACCAGCCGATGGATGCCGCGGCCGGTCTCGCTGACGGTCAACAGATAGGGTTCCCCCTCGGCATCTTCGCCGAAGGAGATGATGGGGAGGACGGGGCCCTTGATCTCGCGATTGGCGACGACCCGCCCTTGGGCTTCGTCGTACCACAAGGCCCAAACCTTGGCGGTGACGTAGTCGGCATAGAGATAGGCACCGGCCAGCTCGGGGAGTTTTTTGCCTCGATAGACGAAGCCGCCGGTGATCGACTTGCCGACGTCGTGGTGATACTCCCAAATCGGCTCGATGAGGTCGCTGCGAACATCGACCCCCTTGGCGCCAAACGGATGCAGCGACTCCCGAAGGCTCCAGCCATAGTTTCCACCCGGCTTGAGGACGATGATCTCCTCGTACAAATTCTGGCCGACTTCGCCCGCCCAGAGCTGGCCAGTTTGGCGGTCGAAAGCCATGCGCCAGATGTTGCGCAGGCCATAGGCCCAGATTTCCGGAGCGACATCCGACCGGCCGACGAACGGGTTGTCCTTCGGAATCGCGTAGTTCTTGCCGTCCGACTTATGATCGACATCAATCCGCAGCACCTTGCCCAACAGCGTGCTCAGCTTCTGGCCGTTTTCGTGCGGATCGCCCCCGGCACCGCCGTCGCCGTGGGTGATGTAGAGATAGCCATCGGGACCAAAGGCGATCGTGCCGCCGTCGTGGTTCCAAAACGGCTTCTCAAAGCGGAGCAGCTCTTCTTCCGACGCGGGATCTCCCTTGGTTGGGTCTGTCTTGCTCACCCGAAACCGCGAAACGACGTTCGCCATTTTGGCCTTCACGTCGGTATAGAACACGAAGAACTCGCCGTTCTCTTTGAATTTCGGATGGAAGGCGAGGCCCAATAGCCCCTCTTCGTTTTGCTTGTCGGAATAGCGCACCCGGTCGCTGATGTCCATGAAGACGCGGGTTTCGGTGGCTTCTTCGGTGTTGGCAAAGCTATGCACGACCCCCTGCTGCGTGGGAACATAGAGCTGGCCGCTGCCATCGCCGGCGTGTGTCAGCAAGATCGGCCGCAGGGCCTTCACCACGCCGTCTTCGTTCGGAAAGCCCTGCCACTTGAGCCCCTTGAACGCCACTTCCGATTTGATCGGCAGCGGGGAAACATCCACTTCCCAGCCGGAAATGGTGGTTGGAATCGCGGTCAGCGTGCCCGCTTTCATGTCGGGAATGAGGACGTTTTGCCCGGTGGAATCGAGGCAGCTATCGGCAGCTTGCTGAAATTGATATGGCAATTCGCTCGCCTTCTGCCCCGGCCGCGGAATTCCAAAAACCTTGCCCGTTTTCCACGAACTAATGAAGAGCCGGCCGAATTTATCCCAAGTGACGCCATCGCCGCCGTCAAAACCCTCGGCAATTTTCTGAGCCGTCTTGTCGGCCAGCTTGATTCGATGAAGCGCTCCGCTGCCGAAATCGACCAGCAGCAGAAACGAAGCTCCGTCGAGCGCCAGGCCGTTCGGCGCATTGAGCCCCGGCAGGCTCTGGGCATTGACGATGGTCTCGACCTGGCCCGATTTCGCGTTGATCTTATAGACGGCGCCGCCGCTCCCTTTCAGATCGCCTGAATCGCTGACGTAGAGCGTGTTGAAATCGGGAGAGATGACGATGTCGTTCAGAAACAGCGGCGGGACGGGAAACTTGTCGGCTGCCGCGAGGGTGACGATTTTCCCCTCTTTGTCGATCTTTACGACCTTGGTCTTGTCGGTCACGAAGAGTGCTTCGGGCGCGGCGACAATTCCCTTGGGATCGTCGAGGCCGGTTGCGAAGGGAACCGCTTTCCCGTCCTTCAGGGTCGTGACCTGGCCATCTCCATCTTTGCCGAACTCGCCAATCTCGGTGAGGTAAATCGCCCCGCCGGGACCGAGGCAAACCGACTCAGGGTTTTTGAGGCCCGTGACCAGGGGCTGAGGCAAATCGGCTGCGGCCAGCGGGGCCGCGAACAGGGCAACTCCAAGACTGATCCAGCGTGGCAAGTGCATCGGTCGCTCGCTTTTTGAGGAAGCGGTAAGAAACGGTGAAACTATGCGGGTCGCGGGAAGGGGGTTCTGATTCCACCACCAAGCCGACCGCGATCCAGGCGTCGAGGCATCGTAGGACATCCCCCGGCCCGCCTCAAGTGTCCGGTAGCGGTTGGAAAATGGGCGACACGGGAACCCGCTGCGGGAACTAGCGGGATTCCACGGCTTGGACCCTTAGTTGAAGCGGGGGGGCGGCGATTGTTAAGATATGGCGAGCAGCTTCCTGCCTCTCCCCCTGTTGGCGTTCCTTCCTCCATGCCTTGGCCCATCTTGCAGGTCGGAACCATCTTGGGGGATAAGAGTTCCCCCACGCACTACAAGATTGTCGCCGAACTAGGCGGCGGCGGCTTTGGCCAGGTCTATAAGGTCCATCACGAAAAGCTCGACTTGCATTTCGCCTTCAAGACCCCGAAGCCGAATCTGGAGCGCGAGCGGCAGCATCTGGACGACTTCATCCAAGAGGCTCGCACTTGGGCCCGCTTGCCGGTTCACGAAAACCTGGTGCAAGCCAAGGATCTGTTTTTCTTCAATGGCCACGGCGACCGCCCTTTTTTGTCGCTCGAATTCGTCGCTGGCGGCTCGCTGCAATCGATACTGGCTGCCGAGAAGGGGCGTCTCGCGCCGGCGCAAGTGGTGAGCTATGCGAGCGGCGTTTGTCAGGGAATGAAGCGGATCATGGATCAGGAGGTTCATGGCAGCGTGCTGATTCACCGCGACATCAGCCCAGACAACGTCCTCGTGCATCCGCTCAACAACACTCCCAAAATCACCGACTTCGGCCTCGCCCGCGTCGAAGGCAACGTCTCGCTCAACGTCGCCGGCAAGTGGCGCTTCATGGCGCCAGAAGTGGTGATGTGCCAAGGGTGGAGTGGCGTCGCGCCGAAGAAGGTCGATCGGCGGGCCGATATCTACTCGTTCGGCGTGATGGCCTATGTGCTGCTCACCGGGCAGTTTCCGCTCGACGCCAATGTCTCGATGCTGGAGTTTCAAAACGCGATTCTGAATAAGCCGCCGCACGAAATCCGCTCGCGTCTCGAAACCGATGCCAAGAGCACGCCGGGAAAATTTCTCGATCTCGTCATGCAGTGCCTGAAAAAGGCACCCGGCGAACGGCCGCAAACCTGGGATGCCATTCTGGACGATCTGCTGGCGGTTCAAGACGAAGCGGAGAAGGCTCCCAACTATCGGCTGTGCGACAAGTGCGGCTTTCGCTCGCGCACGCTGGTGCTCGCCCCCCGTTGCCCGGTGTGTGGCAACGAAAAACTTCTCGCGCCGGGGCAGAAGGGAGTCGCCCCTGGTTCGCTTGGCGATCTGGGAACGATCTACACCGACCCGCGCGGCAAGCCCGTCCCTGCTCGCCAGCTCCCTCCGCCTCCGCCACCGAAACCAACTCTGCTCCGCGTGCCGGCGGGCAAGTCGGTCATCGGCGCGAATGCCTCGCTGCTGCCGCTGCTGGCCGAGCGGGCGGCAAAAGATCGCGTGCCGCCCGAGGCCATTTCCCGTCCCGCCGCCGCGGTGGTCGAGTTGCCGCCGTTCGAGATCGGCCGGACCCCGGTCACGGAAGAAGAGTTTGACTATTTCCTCCGCGAGTCGCGCTATGCCGTGCCGAATCGCCCCCGGCCCAGCGGCCAGGGCTTGCCGGTCGTCAACGTGACCTTTGCCGAGGCCGAGGCGTTTTGCGATTGGTCGGGGGGCCGATTGCCCACCGCCGCCGAGTGGGAGAAAGCGGCCCGCGGCGTCGATGGCCGGGCCTATCCGTGGGGGAACGAGTTCGACCCGGCCCGCTGCACCTCGGCCGAAAGCCACGCTCGCGGACCCAGCCCGGTGCTCGCTCATCCCACGAGTCGCAGCCCGTTTGGCCTGTTCGATTGCGTCGGCAATGTCGGCGAAATGGTCGATGGCGGCAGCAGCCAGATGAAGCCCGTGCTGGGCGGCAGCTTTCCAGAACCGTGCCGCTATCGAGGCTTGCTGTGGACCCGCCTGTGCCAAATCAGCGCGACCTATCGCAGCCCCGCGGTCGGCTTTCGGATGGCGAAAGAGGGGGACGCGACGCGTCTGGCGGCGTTCGAAGAGCGATTCGTGCCGGTCGCGGGGCAGGCGTGCGTCGGCTGCGACGAAGCCCTGCTGCCGATCCTCGAATGCCAGGCTCCCTTGAGCCCCCCCTTGCTCGAATCGCTCCGCAAAAACAAGCTCCGCGTCGTCACGCTCGAGCCGTTCGAGATCGGCGTCTATACGATCACCAACGAGCAATATGCCCAGTACATCAAAGCCACCGGCAAGCCGGCCCCGAAAGGCTGGGCGGCGACCGAATATGCCTGGAGCGACCGCCGCTTCTTGAAGAAATACGCCCATCATCCGGTGGTGCATGTTCGCCACGACGACGCCCTCGCCTATTGCCGGTGGCGTTCCGACCGCGACCCGCAGTTTACCTATCGCCTGCCTCGACGCGACGAGTGGGAAGTCGCCGCCCGCGGCGCGGAACGGCACATCTTTCCTTGGGGGGACGACTACTCCGCCGACCGCTGCAACGGCAGCGATGCCCCGTGGGGACGAACCGTCGATGTCCGCGAATATCCGCAGGGAGACAGTCCCGCCGGCTGCCGGCAGATGACGGGCAACGTTTTTGAGTGGCTGCAAGACACCGCCGGCAACGCGCGGTTCATGCGTGGCGGGGCGTTTCAGGCGGCGTGCGAAATTTACGGCCTCACCTTTTTTGAAATGGGGACCGAGGCTTCCTATCAAGCGGACCACGTTGGTTTTCGGCTGGTCCGTATCAAGAAGAGATAAATCATGGCACAGGGCCAAGGCGGGGTCCCAGCAACAACGGACGGCGGCATCCTGAAAAAACTGGTGGTGTTTTTCGGGCTCGCGCTCCTGTCGGCGGCAGCCACGGCGGGACTTTTCGTGGCCCTGCTCAAGCTGCTGCCCGGCGGCTATCTCACCGTGCTCCTCACCGAGCGGGGCTATTTCCAGCATGTCAATGTTTTCCTGTTTTTCCTGGGCTGCGGCTTGCTATTCCGCACCTTGCTCGCCAGCCGACAGGAACTGGCCGCGATTGGCACGGCCGAGCGGCTGATCGCGCCGCTGGCCAGCAAATGGCAGTCGGAACGGGCTGACGACGCCTCGACCTATACCTCCATTGGCGAGCGGCATCAGCGCGACCAAGGAGAAGACCTGCTGGCCCAAATGCGAGAGGCCAATCTCGTGGTTCAGGGCAACAGCGGCCCGCGACTGGCGCGCGGAGCCAATCGCCTTTTGCTGCAGCGCTTGCTGCGCATCGGCCGGTATCTCAAAAGCACCGGCGCGCAGAACCTGCAGGAACTATCCGACATGAACCGCGACCTCTCGGCCCTCGATGCCGAGTCGCTCTCCGGCCAGTTCCTGATGGTCCGCTATTTCAACTATCTCATGCCGGTGATCGGCTTTTTGGGCACCGTGTGGGGCATTGGCGCGGCGCTCGGCGGCATCAGCAACGCCCTACCGAACGTCACTGATCTCAAGGGCTTTACCGATCAACTCGGCAACGCCACGGTGGCCCTGCAAACGGCCTTCGATACCACGCTGCTCGCCCTCGCCACGGGGGGCCTGCTCACCTTCGGACTGACGCTCATCAAGTCGCAGTCGGACGACGTCCTCAGCCGCGTCGATACCTGGATGATCGACAATGTTCTGAGCCATATCACCGAGCGCAATGCCACCGAGCGGCTGCTGCAAAACGGGTTTGCCGCTCTCTTGGGGACGATGCATGGCATGCCCTATACCGAGGGGCTGGGAGGAATTCGGCAGTATCTCGACCAGCAGCAGGCGAACTCCGAGTTGCAGTCGCAGCTCGAAGCGATTCGCTATTCACTCGATTCGTTGGCCGCCGCACCCGAAGCTCTGCAAGCCGAGTTGCGGAGCGCGCTCGACCGCGCGACGGGAGAAATCGGTCAGGTCGTCGAGCAGCTCCGCGGCCTGGCCGAGAATTGCGACCAGATTCGGCGGAATCAGGCGCTGGGCCAAGACCAGGTGCGCGCGCTGGCCGAGGCGGTCGCCCATTTGCCGTCGTTCGCCGCGCAGCTCGACCGCGCGGCCGGGCAACTTTCGACGGCCATTGGCGGCATCGCCGGCTTCGCGGGGCAATTCGAGGCGGTTGGCCGGCTGGCGGGAGACATTGGCGCGGGGGCTCGCGCACTGAATTCGATTCAAGCCAACACGGCGCAGGTCTGGGCCGCCTTGGCCCGCGGTCCGGAACTGGGCAACGGCGAAGTGACGCGCATCAACACGATCACCGCGATCATCGAGATGCGCGACGCCCTCAACCGGCAAATTGGCCAGCTCAGCCGCGACAACGCCCAGATGGTCCACAACCTGAACACGCAGGTTGCCCAATCGAACGACCTGATCAGCGGCGGTTTGAATAGCCTGGCGAGCGCGGTGCATGGCGTGGACGAGCAGATGCGCGGCCTGGCGCAGGCGTTCCTCAAGCTGTCGAATGCGATCACCAATGCGTTGCTCGCGCGCGGCGCGAGTCAGCCCGAAGGTTCCGGCAATCCCTAGCGTTTCCCTTTTTCCCGTGAGGATTCCCGATCATGCGTCAACATCGCGGCCGCGGCGGCGGCGGAGACGAAATCGGCGACAGCACCACCTCGATGATGGACATGCTGGGCAACAGCCTGGGGGCCGTCGTGTTCTTGTTGCTGCTCATGATGATCATCATGGTGCTGATTCCGCGGGCTCTCGCCACGCTCCGGATTCTGAAGATTCTTCCCACGCAGAAGCAAACCGTCGATCTTCCGCCGGCGATTTTGGGCGAGCCTTACGAGTTCACCTTCGCGACCGAGGGAGGCGAGGAGTTTGTCACCTTCGAACTCGTGCCGGGCGAAGGAGAATTGCCCCCCGGCCTCGATTGGCTGACCGAAACGCACGGCGATTCCGGCCTCACCGAGACCTCGCCGGAAGAAACCGATCATCGCCACTTTCGCACCCGCGTCGGCCTCGCCGGCACTCCCAGCGGAGGGGCGGGGACGCATGAATTCACGCTGCTCGCCCGGTCGGCCCTGCCGGACGACCCGATCCGCCGGCGCGAGATGACGACCAACACCGCCAATGCGCCGATGCTCGAATCGCCGCCGAAGCGGTTTCGCCTGGCCTATGTTCATCCGGTTGTCCAGCGGATCGACGAAATTCAAGACCTCGCGCTCACTACCACGCAATTGCCCGTCACGCGCCTCGATAGCGAGGGGGTGGCGAGTGCCCGCTTGGCCACGTCCGGCGGACTGGGACCGATCGCGTGGCAAGTTCGTTCCGTAACGGGATTGCCCGCGCCGGACGTGGCGATTTCGGCCGAGGGATTGCTGACGGCCAGGTCGAGCGGGCCGGCGCTTGTGCAACTGGAGGTTGTCGCCACTTCGGCGAAGGCCGAGCTACTAGCCGCCAGCGGCAAGAAGACCACCGTCAGCCAAATGCTGACGTGGCGAATCTTGCCCCCGGCCGCCAGGCTCGAAATCGCCACCCCCGCGATTCTGCCCCCCGCCGTCGCCGGAGCGGCGTATGAAATGGCCCTCGCGGCCCGCGGCGGCAGCGGCAACTATCGCTGGACGGTCGAGCCAGTTGACGATGCCAAGGCGCTGGCCTGGCTCGCGCGCGATCCGGCCGAGCCTGCCCGCCTGAAGGGCGTTCCCGAAGCGACGGCGATTCGCAAAGCGCCTTATAAGCTGAAGATCAGCGTTGATGATGGAACGATCGGCGAGCCACCCGCCAGCAAGGAAATTGCCTTGCGGGTCGAAGCCCCCGCGCTCGTCACGGCTGATCCGGCCGATGTCGCCGCGACGCTCAAAATCACCACGGGCACGTCGCCACCCCCCGCCACGGCCGATTCGCAGTATCAATTGACGCTCGCCGCGCAAGGGGGGCGCGCGCCGTATCACTGGGCGGTCGAAAAGCTCGAGTTTCGCGAGGTCGGCGGCGCGGCCTTTCAGGTGCGGCCGACGGCCAGTGTCAGCATTGCCGAAGATGGTCTCTTGAAAATCTCGCCCAAGGTGGCGGGAGAGGCGAACATTTCGGTCCGCGTGTGGGACAGCAATCAGGCGGGCGAGCCGGGCACGCGCACCGACCAGAAAACGCTGCATCTGGTGATTCGTCCCGGCCCCGGTTCCGTCACGCAGCCGCTGCGGATCGTTTCTCCTCCCACGCTGCCGCCGGCGATCGAAGGGGTCGATTATCAAGTCGCGCTGAGCGCCGCAGGGGGGCTGCCCCCGTTTTTGTGGTCGGTCGAAGGGCAGGTGCCGCCGTCGCTGAAGATGCTCGACACCACCAACGGCCTCTTTGGGGGCCAGCCGACGGCCGCTGACGTGCGGACGCATAGCTTCACCCTGGTGCTGACCGATCAGCAAGGCCCCGCCAAGGCGGCGCGCCTCAAGGTCTCGCTGGTGGTGCGCGGCGGCGAGCGGCCGCTGAAAATCGTGTCGAGCAAGCTGCCGCCGGCGGCGCTGCATTCTCCCTACGAAGCGCCGCTGATTGCGTCCGGCGGTGCTCCCCCGATTCGCTGGTCGCTGGTAAGTGGCACGCTGCCGGCGGGGCTGGCGCTCGATGGACAGACGGGGTTGATTGCGGGGGAGGCGAGCGTCGCCCCCGAGCGGCCGGTGGCCTTACGCGTGCAGGCGACCGACTCCGCCGGGGCGACCGACATGGCCGATGCCTCGATTACCGTGCTGCAAGTCACTTCTCCTCGCAAACTGGCGATCACCACCCCCAAAACCTTGCCCCTCGCCATCGTCGGCAGTCGGTATGTGGTGCAGTTGGCCGTGGAGGGGGGTGTGCCGCCCTATCAATGGACTCGCGGGACACCGTGGCCCAATATCGGCGGCGGCGGAATCACGCTCCGCGACACCGGACAGCTCGAAACGGGCATTCTGCCCACTGCCGGCTCGCACCTGTTGCGGGCGACGGTCGCCGACGCACTGGGAAACACCGTGTCGCAGGAGTTCTCGTGGAAAATCGAGGAAAAAGGCAAGCCACTCCCCCCGGTCAAGCCGCTGGAGATCGTCACGGTCGAATCGCTTCCTCCCGCCGCGGTGGACGAGCCGTATTCGCTCGCCCCGGCTTCGGAAGGGGGGCTGCAACCAATCACCTGGCGCGTCGAGGGAGAGCTGCCCGCGGGCCTGACATTCGATGGCCGGCAAATCACCGGCCAGCCGACCACCGTCGCCAAGGAGGGGCTGGCGTTTCGACTGGTTGCGCAAGACGCGCAATTTCCGCCGGTAGTCGCCACGCGCGACGTGACGCTGCGAGTGATTGGTTCCGCCATCAAACCGTGGTGGGAGTATTTCGGCTTTGCCGGCATTCTGGCGGGATTTTTGGGTGGACTGGTGGTCATCGCGGGAATCGCCGGTACGCAGCATCAGCGCCTCATCAGCCAGGGGCTGATCGTGGTGCAAGGGCCGGACGGCGCGTATCGCGACGGACCCCAGCACCTGATTCAGGCCGATGATCGCTTGAACAAGTCGGCAATGGGCATGTTTATTGTATGGGTACTCGTGTCGCTGGGCGGCGCGATTGCCTTTGGCATTTATCTGTTTGCTTAGGTCCGGCGCGGCAATCGCGCCATTTGCGGTTCCCCGCCGAGGCGAATAAACTAGCGATGGTTGCTCCATTCATTCAACACAAGGCGGGCCGCAACGTGGTATTTCGCACGGTGCCGGTGGGAGTATTGTGCGGGGCGGCGCTCGTGGGGGTGTTGCTCGGAGCCGCGTCGGCGGCTCGCGCTCAGGAAGCGGGCGAGTTTCGCACCTGGACGAACCTCTCCGGCAAGCAAGCCGAGCTGGCGTTTATCGCGGTGGTCGATGGCAAGCTGAAGCTGAAATCGCGCGACGGCAAGGAGTTTTTGCTCGCGCTCGATCAGTTCAGCAGCGCCGACCGCAAGTACTTCTGCGATTCGCAGCTCGAACAGGCGGTGACGCTGAATGCCCAGGGGCTGGCCGACCAGGCGCTCCAGGTGGCCACAACCATCACCACGCTCAATCCGCAACATGCCCCGGCCTTTTTGTGGATCGGCAACCAGCGCGAAAAACGGCAAGAGTGGCAGCTCGCCGTCGAGGCCTATAAAAAGTACAACGCCCTCGTGCCGAGCGATGTCGAGGGGCCGGCGGGCCTGGCGCGTTCGTTCGAGAAGCTGGGGAACAACGACCTGGCGAAATTCTGGTATCAGCGGGCGCTAGAGCTGGATCCGCTGAACGAGCAATACAAGGCGGCGCTGGCCCGGCTCGAAACTCCCGCCTCCCCCTTTGTCGATCCGCCGACCGTTCCCGTGCAGCCGCCAGCGACGATTCCCACCACGATAACTCCGCCGGGGCCGGCCGGCGAAACCAAGCCCGTCGCCGACAACGCCGCCGCCAGCTTTTGGAAGCAAGGACTGGTCGGCATTCTCGGCGGACGCGAAGTGTGGTGGGGCCGGCTGATCGGCATTCTCTTTCATGGCGCGGGGGGAGTGGCGGGTGCGGCCCAGATCGGCGGAATGTATCGCAAGATGTTCGGTGCCGAGCAAGCGCCGGCCGCCGCGTTCTTCGGCAGTCTGTTTGGCTGCTCCATCGCCTACGTTATTTTCTGGGGGATTCCGTCGGGCTGGGCGTGGGCGATCGCCGTCCCCGTGGTGTTGCTCTTTTCGTTCATGGGGGCCGGAGCGGCGACCGTGCAGGAAAAATAGACGCCCCTTCAGGGTCGCTCTTGCGATCGCTCCGCCGGGGCCGATACGATAAGACGCTCCCGCCACGCACTCCCGCCTGCCGATTGATCCAATGCTCGCCTGGCCAACTTCCTCGCTGGTCTCGCGCCGCCGCATGTTGCGGGTGGGGCTGCTTTCGCTGGGAGGTCTGGGTCTCGCCGATTTGCTCCGTCTGCGGGCAAACGCGGTGGCAAAAGGTGAGGATTCGGCCGACACGGCGGTCATTTTGCTTTGGCTCGGCGGTGGGCCGAGTCATCTCGAAACGTACGATCTCAAGCCCCGCGCGCCGGTCGAATATCGGGGCGAATTCCAGCCGATCCCCACGAACGTGCCGGGGATCGAGCTGTGCGAGCATTTGCCGCTGCACGCGAAGATCGCCGACAAGTTCGCGCTCATCCGCTCGATCACGCACGACATCGCCGATCATCCCGGGGCCACCGGTCGCTTTCTCACGGGTCGCACGCCGGCGAACATCAGCGATCCGGTTTCCAAATTTCCCACGTTCGATGCGGTCGTCGCCAAAATGCGCGAGGGGCGCTCGGCCAACGTGCCGCACTTCGTTTCCAATTTGCGGGCGCTCAAAGGGGGTGGCAGCGCGTATCTTGGCGCGACCTGCGAGCCGTTCGTCGTCGAGGGAGACCCGCACGCCCCCGATTTTCAGGTGCAAAACCTCGCTTTGGAGGCGGGCGTGGCGGAACGGCTCGACGACCGTCGCCAGTTGCTGGCGTCGTTCGATTCGCTCCGCCGCAATCTCGACAGCCGCGGGCTGATGGCGGCCGGCGACCGCTTCCACCAACGAGCGATCGAGCTCTTGGCGGGGGGCCAGGCGCGGGCGGCTTTCGACTTGGCGGCCGAACCGGCGAACCTGCGCGACAAATACGGCCGCAATGCCTGGGGGCAAGGGGCGCTCTTGGCCCGCCGCCTCGTCGAGGCGGGATGCGCGATGGTGACGCTGGACTGGAACTATCTCTCGCCCGCGGTCGCCTCGTGGGACGACCACGGCGATGCCCAGCACCTGTTCCAAAGCATGAAGATTCGCCTCCCCGTTTACGACCGCGCGGTCACCAGCCTGATTGACGACCTGCACCACCGCGGCCTGAGCCGGCGGGTGCTGGTCATCGCCACCGGCGAATTCGGCCGGACGCCGCAAGTGAACCTGGGGCGGGCGAAGGTGCCCAAGTGGCCGGGCCGCGACCACTGGCCGGGGGCGATGTCGGTGCTCGTCGCCGGCGGCGGCTGGACGATGGGGCAAGTCATCGGTTCCACGAACAGCCGCGGCGAATTCCCCCACGAGCGGCCCCTCGATCCCAACGATTTTCTCGCCTCGATCTATCGCTTTCTCGGCATCGACGCGAGCCACTCGTTCCTCGATCATCGCGGCCGCCCCATGCCGATTCTCACTCACGGCGAGCCGATCGCGGAGCTGGGATAAATTCGCGTGCCCCGAAGTTTTTCCCGACCGTCTCCCGTCGTCTCATTCGCTCCGAACCTTCTTGATGATCCGGGCCACGCGATCGGCTTCGCTGGCTCTGGGCAAGCTACGCAAGTAGCTCTCGAAGTTTTCGAGCATCACCAGCAGCGGCGCAGCCTGGATTCCCAGGTCGTCCAGCACTTGCAGGGCGTATTCCGGCGGCGATTGATACATGCTCAAAATATGGAGCTGCGAATCGTACACGTTAAAATCGAAGCACCCCCCGGCGATCCCTTGCAACTCGGTGAAGTTGCTCCCCCCTTGCTTGAACAGTAAATGATGGACGAAGAGCCCGGTGATCAGTTCCTCCTTGCTTCCCAATCCTGGCGGCGCGGCGGGAAGCTTTTTCGCCGCGTTCTCCAGTGCCGCGCGAATTTCGGGCCGCGGCGGAAGAGTTTTCAGATCGCTCCAAGCAACATATTGCAGGGTCGGTGAAAGCAAATTCGTGGCCAGCACCTCGGCGGCTTCGCGGGCGTGCTCGTCGGGGGCGATTCGCAGTAGCGCATAAGCGGCACTGCTCTCCTTATGCTCGCGCAGAACTTTCAGTAGCGCCGGCACCGCGGCCTTGGCCGGCGGGCCAACTTCGGCCAGCACGTCCGCCGCCATCCAGCCCGACTCCGGATCGGCCGCCACGGCCGCGAGTTCCGGCACGGCGGGGGCCGCCTTGTCGCCGCAGTTTTCCAGCAGCATGATCGCTTGCCGGCAAATCTCGCGCTCCGAGTCGGAGGTGAGCGTAGCCTGCCCGCGAAGGGCGCTCGCGACCACGGGGACGATCGTTTCGCACGGACGCTCTTCCCGCGCCAAGCGGCCCAGGATCATCCGGCGCGTGGGGGCGTCCTCCCATTTGCCGACCGCGGCACGCAGGATAAAGGCCGGCGGTCCCCCCACGGTTTCCCAGGCGCGAATGGTCCACTCGCGCGGCGCGGGATCGATCGCCACGCCGAGCAGCCCAATCCCGATGGAAAACGCCACGGCGAGACCCACGAGAATGCCATACCCTTGGCAAGCACTCCGGCGAACGGCCGCCAATACTCCCCACGACACGAGCCACGCGGCGACGAGCACCACGATCGCCCCCAGCGAGCCGCGGGCGAGCCAGCGGACATTCATGAAAACGAAGCCCGAGCCGGCAAACAGCAAAAACGCGAGGGCCAGTCCGACATACCGCAGGCCGATCGCGAGCAGGCGGTTCCCAATAACTTCGGGGGAGGCGAGGGTCATGGTTGCTGATTCTAGTCACGGGCTGGAGTTGTCGTAAACAGTTTGCACAGCGGCTCCGATGGCTTCCTCGCGATGACCGCGATGGAGAATGCTGTCCCGATGGCCCATGAAGACGTAAAATGAGCGGCGGGGCAACCGACCGATGGGAGTCCACCCAAGGAGGCAGCGATGCACGGGGGAATTTTGCGACGGCTGGCGGCGGTGGGGCTGGCGATTCTGCTGGCCGGCGGGGTGGGCAGCGCGTGGGGGCAGTCGCCTCGTCCCTACGACGGCATCCAGGCGGGGCTGGATGCGTTTCAGCTGGCGGAAGAGCGTCGGCAGGCGAATGTCGCTCAGCAGCTCTATCTGAACGATCAAATGCGCTATTGGTCGCTGCTGCCGACGAGTGGCGTGACCTCCTATAACGGCGTGCCGGCCATCGGCGACGGTTTCGCTACCCCGCTGCTGCCGCCGGCGAGCCTCGACTTTACCTACGCCTACGGCCGCCGTTATTGGACCGAATCGCGCTGGCGCGGCGGGTGGGGGCGGCTCACCGTGTTCGAGCCTTGGCCGTTCGTCCCCGGCGATATTTATGGCTATCGCCAGGCCCCTCCACCGCGGCAGCCGGTGGGGCAAATGCAGGTGCAAACGGGCCCGAATCGCTGGGAATCGCACCCGGTTTATAACCCTCCGCTGGCCGATTTCCGCCCCCTGCCGCCGGTCGCTTCGCCGCTACTCGATGGCACTCCCTATGCCGCGCCTCGCTTGCGGGGCCCGCGCGAATATTGAGTCGTCGTGGCCGGAGCGTGAATATTGCGTGAAGGCAACAATCCTCGCTTGACCTTGCTCAGGGCTCGCAATAAACTAAACAGTTCAGTTTTGATGCGCGGCGTCCTCCTCCGGGGTGTGCGATGTCTCTGCCCCCGGGCCCCCAACCCGGGCCAAAATCTGCTCAAATTCGCGGTCGCCGCCGCAATTCTCCTGCTCGCGGCGGGCGTCGCGCGAGCCGAGGCCGACCTGCGGGGAACGCAAATCATCTCGCCGATCGCGGGTCGCGTGCTCAAGATTCATGCCCGGCCCGGCGAGCGGATCGGCGAACTGGGTCTGGCCGAAATCGGCGACACCGCCGCGATGCATGCCGTCGCCGAAGTGTATGAGCGGGATGTGCCGCGAGTGCGCATCGGCCAGCCGGCCAAGGTCAAGGTGCAAAGCCTGCCCGGCGAATTGCCAGGGCAAGTGCTGCATGTCGGCTGGAAGATCGGCCGCCGCGTGGTGCTCGATAACGACCCGGTCAAGGATACCGATGCCCGCGTCGTCGAAGTCTGGATCGAGCTCGATTCCGCTTCCAGCCAGCGGGTTGCCGGCTTGTCGTATGCCCGCGTCGAGGTCCGAATCGACGCCCCGCCTCTTGCCGGGGAGCCGTAGCATGGGGCAGCGTCTCTCCTTGGCCTGGAAACAACTCGTCTTCGAGCGAATGAAGCTGGCCACCGCCATTGCCGGCGTGATGGTCGCCGTGATGCTGATGTGGGTGCAACTGGGCATTCTGGCGGCTCTATACGACAGCGCGACGACCGTGCATCGCAGCCTGCACGCGGACCTCGTCGTCCTCAGCCCCCTTTCGGAAACGCTGAACCAGATCAAGCCGTTCTCGGTACGCACGCTGTATCGCGTTCGCGGCCATGCCGACGTCACCGCGGTGGGAGAGTTGCTGGTCGGGCCGGTGCAGTGGCGCAATCCCGAAGATGGCGAGCAGAACCAGATTCAATGCTATGGCATCGATCCCGAAGCGGGCTGGCTGAGGCTCCCCGGCGTCGCCGAATATGCGCGCAAGCTGCGCGAGGACGACACGTTTCTCTTCGATCAGCGCTCGCGCAACGTTTTCGGTCCGGTCGTCGCTGCCGTGCAGGCCGGCCGAAAATTCGAGGTGGAAGTCAACCAGCGGAAGGCCCGCGCGGTCGGCCTGACCAAAGTCGCCGCGTCGTTCGGCCAGCAAGGAAACATCCTCACCAATCGGGCGAATTTCCTCCGGACGCATCCTGGTCATCCCCCCGAGCAGGTCCATTTGGGGCTTGTTCGGCTTGCGCCAGGAGCCAATGTGCAGGGAGTCAAGGCGAGCCTGCAACGAGAACTGGCTCCGGAAGCGCTCGTGATGACGCTGGCTGAGTTCACCGAACTCGAGCTGCGGTTTTGGAAGTCGAACGCCCCGGTCGGGTTCGTCTTCACGATGGGAACGATCGTCGGTTTTTTCATTGGCTTCATCGTTGTGTACCAGATTCTCTATACCGATGTCACGAACCACTTGCCCCACTATGCCACGATGAAGGCCATTGGCTTTGCCGACGGCTTAGTGCTGCGGCTGGTCGTGCGGCAAGGGCTGATTCTCGCGATTCTCGGCTATATCCCCGGCTCGCTCTTGGCGATTGCGTTTTATCAGGTGGTGCAGTGGGGGACGTCGATTGTGGTGACCCCCACCTGGGAGCGGGCCTGGTGGCTGCTCGGTTTGACTTGCCTCATGTGCCTGATGTCGGGCGCGATGGCCACGCGCAAGCTCCGCTCGGCCGATCCGGCCGACGTTGTCTGAAGCGCGGGGGACGAAATGCCAGCCTTTGCCGACGACAGCGAAACGGTGGTTAGCGCCCGGGGGGTCAACTTCTGGTTTGGCGAAGGGGCGTTGCGCAAGCAGATTTTGTTCGATGTCGAATTCGACATTGACCCTGGCGAGGTCGTTTTGCTAACAGGTCAATCCGGCTCCGGAAAGACCACGCTGCTGACCCTGATCGGCGCGCTGCGGACCCTTCCCGACGGGAGCTTGCGGGTGTTCGGCCAAGAGCTGCGGCAAGCCGCCGCCCGCACGCGGGTGCTGGTCCGGCGGCGGATTGGCTTCATTTTTCAGGCACACAACCTCATTCCTCATTTGACCGCGCTCGACAACGTGCGGCTGGCCTTGGAACTGCATCCGGAAATCGGCCCGGCCGAGGGACGCCGGCGGGCGGCCGACCTGCTGGGGGCGGTGGGTATTGAGCCGCGGATGCATGCCTATCCGGCCGAGCTTTCCGGCGGACAGAAGCAACGCGTCGCCATTGCCCGCGCAATGGTGAATCGCCCGAGCCTGATTCTGGCCGACGAACCGACGAGCGCCCTCGACGGCAAAACCGGACGC
>JANRLS010000021.1:0-15426 GCA_033762315.1 Pirellulaceae bacterium | reverse complement strand
TGCGGGTGCCCATGATCAGGAATTGCCCAGCCGCTTCGAAATCGCGAATGGCGATGCACTCGGCGATCTTCTCCCCTTCGGCCAGGTTGAGCAGGTTGACAATCGCCCGGCCGCGGCTGTCGCGCTTCAGTTCGGGCAGGTCATAAACCTTTTGCCAATAGACCTTGCCCCGGTTGGTGAAAAACAGCAGATACGCGTGGGTGCTGGCGACGAACAGATGCTCGATCGGGTCCTCGTCCTCGGTCTCGGCCCCCTTGAGCCCCTTGCCCCCCCGCTTTTGCGCCCGATACACGCTCGACGGAGTCCGCTTGATGTAGCCCTTGTGGCTGATCGAGACCACCATCGTTTCTTCGGTAATCAGGTCTTCGAGATCGACCGAGCCGATTTCCTCGCCGCTGATTTCGGTCCGGCGATCGTCGCCATATTTTTTCTTCAGTTCGAGCAGTTCGTCGCGCACAATGGCCCGAATGTTCGCCTCGTCGCCGAGAATCCGCAGGTACTCGGCAATCTCGGCGAGAATTTCGGCATGTTCGCCGGCGAGTTTTTCCTGCTCCAAGTTGACAAGCTGGCCGAGCGTCATCCGCAAAATCGCCTCGGCCTGCACGGCGGAGAGGCGATAATTGTCGGCCACGCCGCGCTCTTGCTGGAAGACGACAAAGCCGGCGTCCCCCAGGGCCCGCTGCATCATGCTGGCGGGGCACTCGACTCCCATCAGGGCGACCTTCGCCTCGGCCTGCGTTTTGCTGGCCCGAATGATGCGGATGATTTCGTCGATATTGGCGAGCGCCAGCAAAAGCCCTTCGATCGTGTGCTTGCGCTTGCGGGCTTTGGAGAGCAAGAACTGCGTCCGCCGGCGAATGACCGTGATCCGATGCCGCAGGAACTCTTCGAGCAACTGCTTGAGCGACAGCGTGCGCGGCTTGCCATCGACTAGGGCCAGCAAGATGATCGAGAAAGTGTCTTGCAGCGGCGAAAACTGATAGAGCTGATTGAGCACCACCGCCGGATCGGCATCGCGCTTGACATCGATGACGATATGCACCGGGTGCTGCAAGTCGCTGTAGTCGTTGACGTCGGCAATTCCCTTGATCCGGTCGTCGTTCCACAAGTCCTTGATCTTTTCGAGCACCCCATCGCGGGTTTGTTGATACGGAATTTCGCGGATGACGATCCGGAAGCGGTCCTTCTTGTATTCCTCGATGGCGGCCCGCGAGCGGAGGATCAGGTTGCCGCGGCCGGTCATGTATCCCCGGCGAATGCCGGAGCGCCCTTGAATGAGCCCCGCCGTGGGAAAGTCGGGGCCGGGAATGATCTCCAGCAGTTCATCGATCGAAACTTCCGGCTCGTCGATCAATTTGACGAGGGCGTCGCACACCTCGCGCAAATTGTGCGGCGGCAGGCTGGTGGCCATGCCGACGGCAATGCCCTGCGAGCCGTTGACCAGCAAATTGGGAAAGCGACTGGGCAGAACGGTCGGCTCGGTGCTCCGCTCGTCGTAGGTGGGGATGAAATCGACGGTGTCGAATTCCAGATCGTCGAGCAGGGCCGCCGCGATTGGCGACAGGCGGGCCTCGGTATATCGCATGGCGGCTGCGGGGCTGCCGGCGATGGAGCCGAAATTCCCCTGCTTGTCGATCAGCACGTGACGCATGTTCCATTCCTGGGCCATGCGGACGAGCGTGGGGTAGATCACGCTTTCGCCGTGCGGGTGATAGTTGCCGCTCGTGTCGCCCGAGATTTTCGCGCATTTGATGCGGCCGGCACCGGGGCGGAGATTCAAGTCGTTCATCGCAACCAAAATTCGTCGCTGCGAGGGCTTCAGGCCGTCGCGGGCGTCGGGCAAGGCCCGGCTCACGATGACGCTCATCGCGTAGGTCAGGTAGCTCTCTTTCAGCTCGTCTTCAATCGGCTGCAGAATCAAACGAGCCGCATCGGGCGAACCGGCCCCCGGAGAGCCAGAACCGGGGGGATCGACCGGCAAATCTCCATCGGTTGACAAGAGCGAGTCCTTTCCAAGAGTGGGCCGCGTGGGGCGAAATTCGCCACAAACGGCAGCCCGCCAGCCAGCGAATATATCGAGGCCGTTAGCCTACCATTTTGGCGCATTTTCACCAGCGGGCAGCGCGCAAAATGACTCGCCGTAAACCGTTGACGCGCAATGGCTTGCGAACAATCGGTTGCCGCGATTCGCGGGCCGCGAACAGAGCACGGCCGATACGCGAAAAACAGGCCCGCGGCCAAGCCGCTCGTCCTACGAACCCGCGCCGGAGTTCGGCGTTTTCCACGGCACCGTTTCGGGAAAGCCGAAACGCTGCAGTTCCATGCCGAGCAGGGTGCAAGCGGTGACGATGGCGAGAAACGAGAGGATGAGCATCATCGTATAGACGTTCGTCCCTTGCTTCTGCGTCTGGGAGGGAGCATTAGCTGAACTTGGTACTGACACGGTCCCCTCGCTTGATCTGTCCCCGTTGCAGCTCTTTGACGATCCGCCCCACGGCCCGGTCGCCGGCGACCCGAATCACCACGATCCGGCCGAGGTAGGTGTTGTCGCGGTAGATATCGAGTTTGTGATCCAGCTTGATGCCGTCGTCGGAGCCGATCGAAATTTCGATCAGGTCCTTGTCGCTCACTTCGAGCACCACCGCATCCACCTTGGGAGCGATGTGATCGGTCGGCGTGGTGACGGTCAGCCCGCGCGAATCCATCACCATCTTCATCCGGGCGATTTGCAGCGTGGCCTGCTGATTCCGCTCTTTCAGCTCTTCGCTGAGGGCCATTGCCTGATTGAGCGAATCGGTCAGCTCGACCACCTTGGCGAATTTCGTATCGAGGTCTTGTTCGGTGGCTCGCTTGTCGGCTCGCAGGCCGGTAATTTCGGTTTCGAGCGCGGCGAGGCGCGTTTGCGCCGCTTTGGCCGCCTCGGCAGCCGAGGCGAGCTGGCTATTGGCTTCGTTGAGCAGCCCTTCCTTGGCCGAGAGTTCCGATTCGGCGCGGGTGAGGCGGGCGGTCAGGGCGGCGAGGGCAGCCTTGCGGGCGGCCCGCTCCTGCTCCAGCGTCGTCTTCAGGGCCTGAATCTGCGTGTCGGCATCGCGCTTGAGTTGCAGGGTCTGTTCGTATTGCTGCTTGAAGCCGAGCGCGCCCTTGGCCGTATCCGCGTTGTCGGCGGCGAGCCGCCAGTTCTTGTGAGTGGCGAAGACCATCACCGAAAACGCCATGAACACAATGCTCATCACGAAGATCAGCACGGTGAAAATTTTGCCAACTAGGGTCATGGCAGGTTACTCCACAAACTTCGCCAACATCGCTGGCGCGGATGCCGCTTGGCCGGACGTGTACTCAAGAAACTGCGCGAAACAAGCTGCGAAAGCCGGTCGCCAGCAGCCAGAAAAGCCTTTGGCCCAAGCACTTTGGCAGTATAGTTACCGCTGAAACGAAAAGTCAACGAAACGAGTCAAAATCGGAGTTTTGGGCAGTTTAGGGCGATTTCCCGCTGCTCCCGGCATCCGATCATGACGATCGTTATGGTTTCACCGCGCAGGATCGCTACGCGATTCGCGGCGACCACGCTCGATTATTTCCTCGCCGGGCCAGTCAGGGCAAGTTTTGCGGATCGCCGTCCCCCGACAAAGGCGAGCAGCACGCACGCCAGCCCGCACAGGTTCGCCGGAACATCCCCAATCAGGTGGTACGGGCTCTCGCGGCCGTCGGGGCGAAGGTCGGCTACGATCACCCTGGCTTCGCGCCGCGGCGCTTGCTCCACCACGCGCCCATTCCCGTCGATCCAAGCCGAAATGCCCGTATTGGCCGCGACCACCAGCGGCTTGCGGTTTTCGACCGCCCGCAACACCGCGCAGGCGAGGTGATGGTCGAGAATCGCCGACCCCCAGAACCAGCCGTCGTTGGTGATGTTCACCAGGGCATCGACGCGCTGCCCCTCGCGCTCCAGCTCCACTACCTGCCGGCGAATGAGGTGCGGGACGACACTCTCAAAGCAAATGCTGGGTGCCAGACGATGCCCCGCCACGTCGAAAGCCACCGGCGCGGTTCCCACCGACATGCCGCTGCCGAGTGGAGTGGCCGCCGCCAAGAGCGGAATCCGATCGGCCAAGGGGACATACTCGCCGAACATGACGGCATGCATTTTGTGGTAGCGGCCAAGAACCTGCCCATTGGCCCCGGCGAGCAGGGCGGTGTTGAAATTGCGAGGCCGCTCGGCACCGAAACGCAACGTGGTGGTGCCCGCCAGCACGAGGGTCGGCGTGGATTGCGGCTGGCCGGAGGGAAGCGCATTCGCCCGAGCCATCAGCCCCTGCAGCACGAGCTCAAACGTCTCGTTCCCCTCGGCAATGCGGCGGCGCAATTCGTCGGCGGAGATTTCTGCATCTGGCGGCGGAACGAGGGGCTCGTCCGGGAGCCATTCGGCGACGACCAGTGCCGACTCGGGCCAGACAATCAGATCGAGCCGTTCGGTTTGGCGACGGGCCTGGTCGGTCAGGTCGCGATAATGGGCCAGCGTCTGCTCGATCCGCTCCGGCGACATCTCGAACACCGTATCGAGCGCCCCCTGAATCAGCGCGACCCGCAGCGGCGGACGACCATCTGTGTACAGCACCTCACCTAGCCGCTGTTTGCCATACAGCAATGTCGCCCCCAAGACCAGCACCGCCACGGCCAAAGGCCACCAGCGCCCGGCGGAACTTGTGCCTTCCTGCTTCCACAACTCAAAAATCAACTTCGCCAAACAAGCCGTCACCAGCATCATCACGAAGCTCACTCCATACGCCCCCCCCAAATCGGCAATTTGCAGCACCAGCGGCCAGCGGACTTGCGTCGCCGCCAACAGCGAGAGTGAAAAACCGGTGAAAAGGTGGCCGCGAATCAGCTCCAGCCCCACCCACACCACCGGCGCGGCGAACACCAACGGAATCCGCAACCGCTGCACCGCAACCCGCGCGAGCCCCACGAAAATCGGCACATAAAACGACAGATAGAGCGAGAGCGCAATCCAGCCGCCAATCAGCAGCGGGTGCGCCAGGCGAATCCCTTGCAGGATCAAGAGCCAGAACAACAGGCCCGCGAGCCAAATCGACACATACGGCCGCCTCCCTGGCAGCGCCGGCAGTTGCACCAGAACCAGCCACGGCAGCGGCGCGATCCACGCCAGCGGCCAAAGGCCCAGCGGCGGAAACGAGGCCCACAAGAGCAAGCTCCCCGCCAGCGCCAAGCCGAGCGTCAGCAGTCCGGGCGGACGCGAGGGATCCGCCACCCCCGCGCGTTCCGCCAGCGCCGGCTTCCGCTGCTCGCGCTTCATGATTGTCGCTGGCATGTTTCGGTCATAACACAACTCGCCGCGGGCGGGAATTGCAACTCGCCTCTGTGTTTGGCCTGTTTATCGCCACCGGTCGAAGTCGTGTCTCTACTCCGCCCCTTGCCCCTGCACCAAAAAATCAAACCGCTCGCCATACCGCTCGCCGTCGAGCGTAATGTCGAGCGGAATCATTTGCACTCCGGCGGGCACGTGGCTGGGGTCGGCGGAAAGTCGCACGGTGAACCGGGCGCGCGACTTCGGCCCGACGATTCCTTCCAAGACCGCCGGCTCGGCGGCAATGCCCGGCGGCAGCTTGAGCCGCACGTGGTGCCTCTGCGGCCGGTCGCGAAAGTTCCGCACCGTGATGGTCACTTCCTGCGTCCGCTCGGTTTGCAGATCGACCCGATACGGATAAGCCGAGACCCAGAACGGATCGAACTGGTATTCGTAGTTCGGATCGGGAAGCAGCTCGCGGTACCGCACAATGATTCGCTGTGCCCACTCATGGTAGCGGTCGAGAAACGCGGCCGGGTTGGCCATCAGCACGTTGTGCGCCCCCATGACGATGTCGGGCTTCAAATCGCGCAGATACTTGCTGCCGAGCAAGTAGCCCTCTTCCAAAATCGCGCTGTTGCGGGCAACGACCGCTTCGTGGCCGTTTTGCTCGGGATCGGAGGGATCGCCGAAGAGGTTGTCCCCCGTAAAGGCGACCCGCTTGCCATCCACATCGAGCCACAGGCAATTGCCAAACTCCGTCTGCCCCGGCATCCAGTCGATATGCAGCTTCAGCCCCTCCCATTCGACGATTTCGCCATCTTTGAGCGGGCGATCGACCGCGAGGCCGGTGAATTCGGGGTTGTACGACGTGATCAGGGCGCAGTAGTCGTAGCGGAGCGGGTTCTCGACCTTATCGACGATTCTGTCGAGCGTCCAGATTTTGGTGCCATAGCGCTTTTTCAGGACCGCGCCGAGCGTAAAGTGATCGCCGTGCATGTGGTTGATCCACAGCGCGTCAATGCTCTTCAGGCCCAGATGCGTCTGCATCTCGCGCACGAGTTCGTGCAACAGCAATTCCGGAAAAATGCCGCAATCGAGCAAGAGGCCCCGTCCGCTGTCGGCAATCAGAATGGCGAAATTCTTGCCGGCCAGTTCGTTGCTGAACTTATAGAGATGCGGCGTCACTTGCACGATTTGTGGAATGGCCGTCGGCTTCGTGTGCGGATCGGTTTTGGCGCGCTGGGTCAGGTTTTTCACCGGGTAGCCGCGCAAATAGTCGGGCCGGAATTCGACCAGCCTGCGGTGGTAGTCCGCCAGTTGCCGGCCGGCATCCGAGATCACGGGGCCGTGGGCTGGAAAGGCCCAAGCCAGGTTCTCCTTGCGCAGCCGCTCGGTCGAGGCGATCAGCGCATCGAGTCCCTTGCCAAAGCCATAGTCCCATTCGGTGTCGTACCAGTTCGTCATTCGCGCGCCGTCGTGCATCAGGCCGCCGATGAAGGCGCACGACTGGCCCTCCTTGCGCAGCACAAACGACATTCCCCCCGGCGAATGCCCCGTCGTGGCCAGGCAAGTGATTTCGTGCCCGCGCCAGCGAAAGACTTCCCCATCCGCCAGCAGGCGGTCGAGCTTGATCGCGGCCGCGGGGGGACGGACATAGCTGGCTCCATGCACCGTGTGGGGATCGCTCAGTGCCGGCCGCCACTTGCGATAGTTGAGCGGCATCTCGAACAAGGGCTGTTCTTCCTGGGGGGCCGCCAGCTTTGTCACCGCGCGGTCGAGATGGTCGATCCCCTGGCATTGTTCGCGATGGTGATCGGTGAAGAGCACCCACTCGACGTTTTTGATGCCGCTGGCTGGCAGGCGTTCCAGAATGCCGCCGTCCCCCAGGTTGAAGAGGATGGCGGAATCCCCTTCACGGAGGGCGAACACATTGCAGGTGTCCTGGTGAACCAGCACCTCCGGCCAGTCGGCTGAGGCGGGAGGAAGTGCCGGCGTTTTCTTTGCGCTGGGTGCTGGCTCGGCGGCCGTGCCCGGAAACTGCGCGGCCAAGCCCACAACCAACGCCCACACCCATGCCGCTGTGTGTCTCATGCTGGCTTCCCCCTGCCTCTGGCAAGCAATGCTGAGCGAACGAATTCGCTCCGTTATACTGCTATACCGCGTGTTCGCCTCCCGGTGGGGACTTTTCCGCGGGACCTGCCACGCGCGGCAGGAAGGTGATGAGCAGCGTGAGGCCGGCGATGGCGCTGACCGTCGAGCCGGTCAGCGTGCCAATTTTGGCCGCATCGAGCAGCGTTCCTTCGAGCGCTAATCCGGCGATAAACAGCGACATCGTGAACCCGATTCCCCCCAGGCAACCGGCACCGAGCAGCGCGAGCCAATGAACTCCGGCTGGCAAGCGAGCGATTCCCACCTGCACCGCCAGCCAGCTGAAGAGCACGATCCCCAGCGGCTTGCCCAGCACCAGCCCCGCGGCGACCGACCAGGCCACGCTATGTCCAGCGGCTGCCGGATTCAGCGGGACGCCGGCATTGGCCAAGGCAAAGATCGGCATGATGACGAACGCCACCCAGGGGTGCAGCGCCGCTTCCAGCCTTTCCAGAGGTGACGCCGATTCGCGGACAGCGACGGTCAGCGTCCCGACCAGCCGCGAATGCTCGTGGTCGTGCGAGGGGCGATCGAGCTTGCCATCCAGCCGATCGACCGCGTCCAGCAGCATCTCGGTCAGCGCCCCGCCGGCAATCCACGGGCGAACCGGTGTCATCAAGCCGAGCACCACGCCGGCCACCGTCGGATGGATCCCGCTATGGAACATTCCCAGCCAGACGCCAATTCCGACCAAAACATAGACCGGCACGCTGCGCACGCCAATTCGATTGAGCACCTGGACGCAGACGATGCCGAAAGCGGCAAGGCCCAGGGCGATCGCGGAGATTTTTCCCGAGTAGAACAGGGCGATGATGAGGATCGCCCCGATGTCGTCGGCAATGGCCAGGGCGAGCAGAAAGATCTTTAGTCCCACGGGAACGCGCCGGCCCAAGAGGGCCAAGACCCCCACCGCGAAGGCGATGTCGGTCGCCATGGGGATGCCCCAGCCGCGAGAACCTTCGCTCCCCGCTTCCCGCAGCAAATAAATCGCAGCCGGCACGACCATGCCACCCAGGGCGGCAAAAATCGGTAAGGCCGCCTTTTGCGGGGTACGGAGCTCTCCGGCGGCCAACTCGCGCTTGATTTCGAGGCCGACGAGGAAGAAGAAAATGGTCATGAGGCCGTCGTTCACCCAGTGGGCGAGGGACGCCTGCAGCTCCCAAGTTCCCAAGGAAATCCGGGCCTCGGTATGCCAGAAGTGATCCCACGCACTGGCCCAGGGAGAGTTGGCCAGGGCCAGGGCAACCAACGTGCATACGATCAGCACGATGCCACTCGCCGATTGCAGCTCCAAAAAGTGGGCCAGCGGCTCGATCATCCGCCGCGATGGTGTCGTAGGAAGCACCGGAGAGCGGGGGCGGTCAGGCCGCGACGCGGGCCCCACGGGGGAATGCGTCATGGGACCAACCTCGAAAATGGGGAGTGACGGGAAACACGGTATCCTCCTCTTTCCGGCGGAATGTCGCCACACGTACGACGATTTGACGTGCGGCATTTGCTCGCGCTTCCGCGCTAGTCAGGCGGCGGCCCGCGCGGTGGTCCGGCTACACACGTCGGACAGCCAATGCTTATGCCGCTCGATGTCGCACCGGGCGGCCGCTAGAAAGCCGCGCTACGCCAATCCAGCGGTCGATTGCTTCCGGCCGGAAAGCAGGCAAACGGGGGTGGAATTCCCTCGATACCTAGGGGCAAATGATAACGTTCGAAGGCAGGGCGCATTTTTCGAGCGTGCCGGGCCGCCCCCACCTAAACCAACTCCCGTATCACTTCCCCTTCTTCGAGCAGCGGCCGGGGACGATCTTGAAAGTCGTGGACGAAGCTCTTGGGGCTAATGCCCAGCTGTTGATAGATCGTGGCGGCGACGTCCCACGGACCATAAGGATGCGTGATCGGCCGCGCGCCGGTGCGGTCGGTCTCGCCGACGACTTGCCCCGTCTTGATGCCGCCGCCGGTGAAAAAGAGCGAGCCGGCCTTCCCCCAGTGGTCGCGGCCGCCGTTTTTGTTGAGTTGCGGCGTGCGGCCGAATTCGGTGATGAAGCAGACCAGCGTCGTCGCCAAGAGCCCGCGCTCGTCGAGATCGCGAATCAGGGCCGAAAACGCCCGGTCGATTCCCGCCAGGTGATAGCCGCGATACACCATTTGCTGCAGCGGAGGATGATTTTGCACGGCGACGTTGTGGTTGTCCCAGATGTTGCCATAGTCCGGGTCGTAGCCGTAATCGACCATCACGAACCGCGCCCCCGCTTCGACGAGGCGGCGGGCGGTGAGGCAGCGGCCGCCGATTTTGGTCCGGCCATACGCCTCGCGCGTGCTCGCCGGCTCGTCTCCCACGGCGAAAGCGTCGCGCACGGCGGGAGTCGTGAGCAGGCGCAGGGCATTTTGGTATTGCGATTCGGCCGCTTGCAGGGTGTCGCTCCGGTCAAGCGCGCGGAGCGCCTGGTCGAACGAATCGCGCAGCTGCCGCCGGCTGGACAGTCGCGCAAGCGGAATTTCGGGGGCCAGCGTCAGCGATTTGGGCTGCAAGTCCTCTTCCAGCGCCGCCGGCGGATCGAACCGCTTTTCTCCGACCGTGAAATCGGGCTGCGCCGGCAAGCCGCCGAGGCAGTACGGCGCGAACTTGCTTCCCAGCCAGCCGCCGACGAACAAATTGTGCGGCGGCGGGCCGGGGCGCGTGATGCCTGGCACCGCGATGTATCCCGGCAGGCCGGCCCGCGCCCCCTGCAAGCGCCACACGATGCCGCCGATGTTCGGCTCGCTGAAGAGCTGCGTCCGGTCGATGCGCCGGCCGGAGAGGGTATAGACCTGGCTGAGCAGATGGTCGTCGCTATCGTGCGAAAAGCTCCGCAGCACCGCCAGCTGGTCGGCCATTGCCGCCAGTTTCGGGAGCGTTTCGCAGAAGCGGATGCCGGGCACGCTCGTCGCGATGTCGCCCAGGGTGCCGCGCACCTCCACCGGCGCATCGGGCTTGGGATCGAACGAATCGATGTGCGTGACCCCTCCGCTCATCCACAAAAAGATGACCGACTTGGCCTCCCCTTGCGCTTCGCTCGGCTCCCGTTTGGCCGCGGCTTGCAGCGCGGCCGGTTGCCCCAGCAGGGCCGGCAGCGCACTGCCCGCGATGCTGATCGCCCCCACGCGGAGCAAATCGCGCCGACCCAGCAGGCTATCGAGTCCGAGCCCCTCGGCCAGCCCTTTTGCTCGTCGTAGGCCCGTCATGTGTCGTCCTCCGCGCGCCAAGGATCACGAATCAACCGACAATTATGGGTGGCCTGCGAGGCTCTCGCAAGCCAAGCTCTCTCGCTCGATGGCCCGTCCCTCTAGCGCGTCGAGTCGCGAAAGTTTGGTTTGACATAGCACTAGTCGGTAGGGTGCCTGAGCGCCGTGAAATGCACCACCCACCACCTCCGCGACAAGCCCACGGCGTATTTCGCAGCGCTCCGACGTCCTCCGGGCTGCCGGTCCGGAGGGTCCGCCCGGTAGCCAAATTCGCTGCTTGCTTCCCGGCGACGAGTCCCATATCCTATATATCCCGCCAAGCGTAGCGCTTTCGTCCGGTCGGCCTGGGCCTTGCCCGCGGCCTTTCATCCTTCGAGATGTAGCAGAGTTTGCCATGAAACGCCTTTGGTCCACCGCATTGCTTGTTTGGACGAGTATTTTTACTTATGCGGCAGCGGCCGAGGTCGATCCGCTCGACTGGCCCTATTGGCGCGGCCTCGAAGGAAACTCCATCAGCCGCGAAACGGGGCTCCCCGACACGATCAATCCCGACGGCGGCGAGGGAAGCAACCTGCTCTGGAAGCGGGCCGATCTCGGCGGCCGCAGTACCCCGATCGTGATGCGCGGCAAGCTCTATTCGATCATGCGGGCTGACCCCGCCACCCCCACTGAAGGGGAGCGGGTTGTCTGCGTCGATGCGGCCACCGGTGAGACCATTTGGGAATCGCGGCACAATGTCTGGTCGAGCGAAGTCCCCGATACGCGCGTGGGCTGGTCGAGCGTCGTCGGCGATCCGGCCACCGGCCGCGTCTATGCCCTCGGTGCTTGCGGCCTGTTTGAATGCTTCGAGGGAGACACCGGCAAGAAGGTGTGGTCCCTGCCGCTGCACGAGCAGCTCGGCCTTCTCAGCACCTACGGCGGCCGCACGAACTTCCCCATCATCGTCGATGATCTCGTCATCCTCGGCGCGGTCATCATCGGCTGGGGAGACATGGCCGTGCCGGCGCACCGGATCGTCGCGTTTGATAAGGCCACCGGCAAAATCGCCTGGTTCATCAGCACTCGCCTGCGTCCCGAAGACACCATTTACAGCGGCCCCACGGTCGCCGTCTTCAATGGCCAAAAGCTCCTGCTCACCGGCTCAGGCGACGGTTGGCTCTATGCCTTGCAGCCCCGCACCGGCCAGAAGGTGTGGGAATATCAGTTCTCGCGCCGCGGGCTGAATGTTTCCCCCACGGTCGATGGCGACACCATCTACATGGGGCACAGCGAAGAAAACTGGGACGATCCCGAAAATCCGCAGCAAAAGCTCAAGGTCGGCGCGGTCGCCGCCATCAAGGGCACCCTCACCGGCAACATCACCAAAACGGGCGAAATCTGGAAAAACCTCGAAATGGCGGTCGGCAAAGGCTCGATCCTCAAGGTGGGCGACAACCTCTTCTGCCCCGACGATGCCGGCAAAATCTGGATTCTCAACGCCAAAACGGGCGAGCCGGTCGGCCGCAAGCTGAGCGTCGGCACCATCAACTTTGCCACGCCGGTGCTGGCCGAAGACAAAATCTATCACCTCGAAAAGAACGGCCGCTGGTACATTATGGACACCACCGGCAAATTCCAACGGGGCAAAACAGCCGGCTTCTTCCCGTCCGGCGACGAGTGCTGGGCCTCCCCCGTCATCTCGCACGGCCGGCTCTACATTCAAACCACGGGCGCGCTGCACTGCTTTGAAGACAAAACCAAGCCGCACGGCGCGACTCCCGCGCCGGCCGCTCCCCAAGAATCGCCGGTGGCGAGCGACGACAAGCCCGCCCAGGTGCAGGTCTTCCCTGCCGAGTCGCTGCTGCGGCCCGGCGAGAAGGTGCAGTACACGGTGCGTCTTTTCAACAGTCGCGGGCAGTTCCTCTCGAATGCGCAGCCGGAGAGCGTGCAGTTCACGCTCGACGGCCCCGGCAGCATCACCCCCGCCGGCGAATTCACCGCGCCGGACGACGCCACGCACTCGGCCACCATCGTGAATGTGAAGGTCGGCGAACTCGCCGGCCGCGCTCGCCTGCGGATTGTCCCCCCGCTGCCGTGGAGGTTCGATTTTGAAGGGCTCAAAGACGCTCCCATCACTTGGGTCGGCGCTCGCTATCGGCACGTCCTGCGGCAGGTCGATGGCAACACGGCGATGGTCAAAATCACGACGATTCCCCGCGGCACCAAGAGCCGCCTTTCGATGGGGCATTCCGACCTTTCCGACTACACCGTGCAAGAGGACTTCAAAGCCGCGATCGTCGATAACAAACTCCCCGACACGGGCGTCATCGCGCAGGGCTACACGCTCGAAGTCTCGGGCGAGAACAAGTGGCTCAAGCTCTTTAGCTGGGGTTCGCACGATAAGCGGACCTTCAAGGAAATTCCCTTCCTGCTGGAGCCGAACGTCTGGTACACCCTCAAGCTGCGGGCCACGGTGGCGGATGGCAAAGCGCAGCTGCAAGGCAAGGTTTGGAAGCGCGACGACAAGGAACCCGCCGACTGGACCATTGAGCTGACCGACCCAATGCCCAACACGCACGGCGCGCCCGGCCTCTTTGGCAACGCGACCAATGCCGAGCTGTTTATCGACAACGTCCTCGTTACCCCCAATTCCGCGAACTGAGTAATTCCGCGAACCATGTCCGGGAAGTGGGCATTGCTAGCCCGCCACGTCCCATTCCGATCGGAGCCCTCGAAATGCGTAGCCTGAAAGCCCTCTCCGCCATTTTTGCCTCGCTGCTCGTGGGCACGGTCGTCTCGACCTTCGCTCCCGGCTGCAAACCGCCGGCCCCGCCAGTGGTCAATCCCTCGGGCGGCAGCACCACGACCGACGGCGCAATCGAGCGTCCGACCGGCGAAGAGCCCGCCCCCATCGAAGGGCCCGCCCCCATCGAAGCCCCGGCCGTCATCGAAGCCCCGGCCGTCATCGAAAAGCCCGCGCCGGTCGAAAAGCCCGCTGAGCCAGCGAAGCCCGAATCGACCGAAAAAATTACCACCGATAAGCCCGCCGATAAGCCCGCCACCACCGCCATTGCCGAGAATCCCGTCATCAAGCCGGGCGATTGGAACCAGTGGGGGGGCAATTCGCTCCGCAACAACGTTCCCGAAGCGCAGGGGATTGTCGCCGAATGGAACCCCGGCGATTTCGACCGCAAGACCGGCGAGCACCTCAAAGCCAAGGCCGAGAATATCAAGTGGGTCGCCGCCGCCGGCAGCCAAACCTATGGCAACACGGTCGCCGCCTCGGGCAAGGTCTGGGTCGGCTCGAACAACACCTACGGCTACCTGAAGCGCTATCCGGCCGACATCGATCTCGGCTGCCTGATCTGCTACGACGAGCAAACCGGCAAGTTCCTCTGGCAGCACAACAGCGAGAAGCTGCCGACCGGCCGCGTCCACGATTGGCCCTTCATGGGGATCTGCTGCTCGCCGCTCGTCGAAGAGAACCGGCTCTGGTTCGTCACTAGCCGGGGAGAGGTCCGCTGCCTCGATGTCGAAGGCTTCTACGACGGCGAGGACGACGGCCGGCCGGAATCGCAAGAGCCCGCCCGCCTGTTCGACATCGTCCGGGCCGACGACCCCGCCCAGGACAAAGTCGGCGGCTACGTCGCCGAGCTCGATGGCGGCAAGCTCCCAGCCGATTTGCGGGCCAAATTCGAGGCCGCCGGCATGAAGCTCCCGGAAGGAGACCTGACGATCAAGACCGACGAAAAAGCCAAGGCTCCCCTGAAGAAGTGGGTCTTCCAGGCCAAAGTCGCCGGCAACGAGCGGGACTTCTTCCTCACCCTCGCCGGCCCGCGGCTCAGTGCGTTCAAGCTCATCACCCCCGCCGACAAAGACGAAGCCGACGTGATCTGGTCATTCGACATGATGAAGGAACTCGGCACCTCGCAGCACAACATGTGCAGCTGCTCGGTGACCACGCTGGGCGACATCCTCTTCGTCAACACCAGCAACGGGGTCGATGACTCGCACCTCGTTGTTCCCGCCCCCGATGCCCCCAGCTTCATCGCCATGGATAAAAACACCGGCAAGGTCTTCTGGACCGACAGCTCCCCCGGCAAGAACATCCTGCACGGCCAGTGGTCGAGCCCCACGGTGGCCGTCATCGACGGCGTGCCGATGGTCATGTTCGGCGGCGGCGATGCCTGGCTCTACTGTTTCAAGGCCGACCAAGGCAAGGACGGCAAGCCGGAACTCTTGTGGAAATTCGACTCGAATCCCAAGGACACGATTCTGGAACTCGGCGGTCGCGGCACGCGCAACGACATCATCAGCACCCCCGTGGTGTACGACAACAAGGTCTATTTCTGCACCGGTCAGGACCCCGAGCATGGCGAAGGGGAAGGCATCCTCTGGTGCATCGACCCGACCAAACGCGGCGATATCAGCCCCGAACTGGCCGTCAATCGTTCCGCGCCCGAAAAGCCGATCGAGGTCAAGCGCGTGCAGGCGGTCGTCGAGGCCGATGGCGACAAGGCGATTCCGAATCCCAATTCGGGCGTGATCTGGAAATACGCCACCAACGACGCCAACGGCGATAACAAGATCGACTTCGAGGAACAATTCCATCGCTCGATCAGCACCGTGGCCATCAAGAACGGCATTCTGTTCGTCCCCGATTTCAGCGGCCTGTTTCACTGTGTCGATGCCAAGACGGGCAAAGTGAACTGGACCTACGACATGCTCGCCGCCGCCTGGGGTTCGCCCCTCATCGTTGGCGACAAGGTCTATGTCGG
>JANRLS010000020.1:0-4528 GCA_033762315.1 Pirellulaceae bacterium | reverse complement strand
GCACCGGCGCGGCGGCGGCGTAGGATTCGCGAATCCGCCCCGCGAGCTGATAGCCGTCGATTTGCGGAAGCCCGATGTCGATCAGCGCGACATCGGAATCGTCGCGTGCCAGGGAGTCGAGCGCGGCCCAGCCATCGGCTGCGGTGCGAACGACATGTCCGTGCGACTCCAGTAGCTGCCCGAGCATCTCGCGAGCGTCGGCGTTGTCTTCGACAATCAGAATTCGCAGCGTTTCTCGTGAAGCCTGCGTGGGTGCAACTTGGAACGATTGATCGGTCTGGTCGGCCAGCGGCAGCGAGATCGTGAATTCGCTCCCCTTGCCAGGGCCGGGGCTGGCGGCGGTCACTTCCCCCCCGTGCAGATTCACGAGCGACTTGACCAGCGTCAATCCGACGCCGATGCCCCCATCGGCCCGGTCGAGCGTTTCGTCGGCCTGCACGAACAAGTCGAATACGCGGCGTTGCAACCGCTTGCTCATCCCGACGCCGGTGTCGCGGACACGAATGATCGACCGACCATTGTGCGCGGTCAGCGATAAATTCACCACGCCGCCGGCCGGAGTGTATTTCACGGCGTTCACGAGCAAGTTGACCTGGGCCTGCTGCAGGCGGGCGGAATCGCCGAGCACCCAGAGCGGGCCGTCGGGCAGCTCCGCGCGCAGCTCCACTTGTCGCTGCTCGGCCAGGGGCTGAACCACGGCAAGCGCCTCTCGCGCCGGATCGACAAGATTGAGCCGCTCTTTCCGCAGGACGATTTTGCCCTGCGAAATGCGGGAAATATCGAGCAGATCGTCGAGCAGTCGTCCCATTTGCCGGGCTTGTCGGACGATGACCGAACCTTCGCCAAGCGGCGACTCTCCTTTTTCGATCCGCAGCTGCAAAAGTTGGGCGGCATGTTGCACCGCCGCCAGCGGATTGCGGAGCTCGTGCGAGAGGGTGGCCAAAAAACGGTCTCGCTGCACGACGGCGTCTTGCGCCTGTTGCTCGGCCCGCTTGCGGATTGAAATGTCCGTCCAGATGCCGGCGATCGCGAAGATCTCTCCCCGCTCGTTGCGGAGTGGGTATTTTACCGAGAGAAACGTGCGCCGCGCGCGGCGGAGACGCATCGTCAATTCGGTCTGCACCTGGTGCCCCGTGTCGAGCACTTTCTTCGCCTGCGCGCGAATTTCTTCCCTAGCTTCCGAGGGCACAAGGTCGTAAAAGTTGCGCTGGGAAACCTCCTCGGCGGGCACGCGAAACAGCCGTTGCGCTTCGCGATTGAGCAGGATCATCCGGCCATCGGGTTCGTGCATGAAAATGGGGAACGGCGAATAATCGAGAATCGCCTGCAATTGGCGTTCGGTATGTTGCAATTCCCGCTCGGCATCTTTTAGCAACTGAATGTCGATCAGCGTGATAACGACCCCCTCGACCTTGCCCGACGAGCGATAGGGGAGAACCCGCAGCAAGTGGCAACGGTCGAAGCGGTCCCGCACTTCTCCTTCAAACGGCTGGCCGCTGGTCAACACCTCCTTCACGCGGCCGAGAAACTCAGGAAATTCCAGGTGGTGCGTGAAATTCTCGAGCGGGCGGCCGACATCTTGCCGCGCGATATTGAAGAGCCCCGAGACCGTTGCCGTGAACTTGCGAATGCACAGCTCACGATCCAGAAACAGCACGCCGACGCTGGTGCTTTGCAGCAGGTTCTCCATGTCGTCGGTCAATTCGGTCAACTCTTGAATCTTCCGCTGATACTCGGCATTGACCGTGTAGAGCTCTTCGTTCACCGAATGCAGCTCTTCGTTGGTGCTTTGTAGCTCCTCGTTCGAGGCGATCAGCTCTTCATTGGTGCTTTGCAGCTCTTCATTGCTCGTTTCCAGCTCTTCGATGGTGGCCTGCAAATTCTCCCGGCTCGTGCGGAGATCGTGCTCCAACGTCGCGATCCGCTCGCTCGAAACCTCTCCCAGCTTGAATTGCTCGACGAACATGCGGGGCGCGGCGGGGGTCTCCTCTTCGATCGTGATCATCAGAAAATGCTCGGCCGCCTGCCGAAAGAGAGGGGTCACTCCTAGCTTCACCTGCCGCGGACCCTGTGCGCTGGAGACGGTCAGCCCATGCAGCGAGACCGGGGCCAGTTCCTTGGCCGCCCGCTGCATGGCCCCCGCGACTGCCGCCTTCAGCTCGGCATCGAACAGGTCGAACACGTCCGTCGAGGTGCGCCCCGGCTTGAGACGTAGATAGTTGCCAGCCTCGCCGAATACATGCACCACCTGCTGATGATGGTTGACGAGCACCCCCGGCGGCATGAAGCGGTCGAGCAACTCGTCGTAAACCCGCATCAGCTCCAGATCGGCACCTCCGCTGGGCGAGCGGAAGCCGCGCCGCGCGGGGACGGTCACCAGCGGCAGCCGCAGTTCTGAGGGCAGCCGTACGTCGCGCCGCTTGCGATACACCTTCCAGTGCCGGTCGATGGGGGTGAACTCGTCCTCCAAATCGCCGACATTCTCGCTGGGGCCCAAGAACAGCGATCCCCCCGCCTTCAGGCCAAAATGAAACAGCGAAATCGCCTTGCGTTGGGCCGTGGGCTGAAAATAGATCAGCAGGTTTCGGCAGCTGACCAGATCGAGGTGGGTGAAGGGGGCGTCCTTCACTAAATTGTGCGGCGCGAAGACAATCATCTGTCGTAGTTCGGGCGACACCTGGTAGCGGTCCCCGTGTCGGGTGAAATAACGCTCGCGGCGCTCGACCGAAACATCGGCCAGGTTGACTTCGGGATAGATGCCCAAGCTGGCGACATCGAGCGACGCCTGATGCACGTCGGTGGCGAAAATTTTGACCTTGTTTCCACGGCCGAGGCGCGTCAACTGCTCGTGAAAGAGGATTGCCAGGGAATAGGCCTCTTCGCCCGTTGCGCAGCCCGCGACCCAGGCCCGCAGCTCTTCGCTGGGGGGCGCGCGCCGCAGCAATTCGGGCAGCACGTCATTCTCGATGACCGCAAAGGCATCGCGGTCGCGAAAAAACTGCGTCACGCCAATCAGCAAATCGCGGTACAGTGTGTTCAGCTCGCTCGGGTCGCTCGTCGCCTCGCGGACGTACTGATCAAGGTCGATCGACTGGCTCAGCAGCAATCGGCGCTCAATTCGGCGGAGCACGGTGCTTTGCTTGTAGAGCGAAAAATCGATGCCGTAAGCCTCGCGCAGCAGCCGCAGGAGCCGCTGCATCGCGTCTTCGCTGACCGTTCCCACCGGTTCCTCGGCCAGGCTGGCCGCAATTCCCTGAGTAGCGAATTTGCCCAGCGCCTCGCCAATTTCGTCGGGGGGCAAAACGCAATCGACCGCGCCAGTGGCCAGGGCGCTTTTGGGCATGCCATCGAACAGGGCCGTGTCTTCGCGCTGGACGATCGTCAGCCCCCCCGCTTCGTGAATCGCACGGATGCCGCGCGAGCCATCGCTGCCGGTTCCCGACAAGATGACCCCCACCGCTCGCGGTCCGCAGTCTTGAGCCAGCGAGCGAAAGAACAAGTCGATCGGCAAGGCCAGTCCCTGGCTGGGGTCTTTGTCGGTCAGCAAGAGCCGCCCACCGCTGATGATCATTTCCTTGCGCGGTGGCATCAGATAGATCGAGTTCGGAGCGACCTCCATGCCGTTGGTGACCGTGTGAATGGCCAGCGTGGTCTGTCGAACCAGCAGCTCGTCCATCATGCTGACGAAGTCCGGCGACAGGTGCTGCACCACGACGAAAGCCATGCCGGTATCGACGGGCATTTTGCGAAACAGACGTTCCAGCGCCTCCAGTCCGCCAGCCGAGGCACCAATGCCCACAACGTAGGGCGACTGGCCATCGCCGTTGGCCGGGGATGGGTCGATCTGTTTTGTTTCGAGATCGCTCATTTTGAGTCTCCCGAATTATCTTTCCGGTATTTACGAAAGTGGCCAGTGATGGTTCTCCGCAAAAGGTGGTCCTAAACCCTGGCGTCGGCAGTCTGTCGCTAGGTGCTCTCCGACCGGATATTGGCAGGTTGTCGCTGGCATTTTGACATCGGCTGGCACGGAGGCTCCTCCGCCTCATGTCAATTTGGCAGAGGGCCTAAGCGAATTGCGGACCAGCAACCGCCACAAAACCCAGGAAATCAGCGCAAGCCATTGATGCGTAATCACTTAGAACGACAAGAATGACAGCCTGCCGGCTGGCATGAGCTTTGCAATTGGTCGTTCGACAGCCAGCCTACTGGCACAGTTGCTTGATTCGTCCCGCTCGTTGGTATCCTTCGCAAATCAACTAAATACCAAACGCAACCTCACTACACAGGTGGAACAAACTATGGCCTCGGGAGAAAAAATCATCGGCATCGACCTCGGCACGACCAACTCGGTGGTCGCGATCACCGACGGCGAGCACGCGCGCGTCCTCGCCGACCCCGAGGGCAATCGCCTGGTGCCCTCGTGCGTGTCGTTCACGCCCGACGGCACGGTGGTGGTCGGCCACGCCGCGCGCGAGCGACGTCTCGTCGACGCGGAGAACACCGTCTACTCGGTCAAGCGCCTCATCGG
>JANRLS010000019.1:0-2290 GCA_033762315.1 Pirellulaceae bacterium | reverse complement strand
GAGTGCATCCCGGTCATCCCGCCGGACCTCCGCCCGCTCGTGCTGCTCGACAGCGGCAACTTCGCCACCAGCGACCTGAACGACCTGTACCGGCGGATCATCAACCGGAACAACCGGCTCAAGAAGCTGGTGGACCTGAACGCCCCGGAGGTCA
Source organism: Pirellulaceae bacterium (assembly GCA_033762315.1). Lineage (GTDB taxonomy): Bacteria > Planctomycetota > Planctomycetia > Pirellulales > Pirellulaceae > CAYLLN01. Next base: position 2,136 of record JANRLS010000019.1, on the reverse strand, counting down.
TCATCCGCAACGAGAAGCGGATGCTCCAGCAGAGCGTGGACGCGCTGTTCGACAACAACCGCTGCAAGCGGCCGGTCCTCGGCAGCAGCAATCGCCCCCTCAAGTCGCTCACCGACATGATCAAGGGGAAGCAAGGCCGCTTTCGCGAGAACCTGCTCGGCAAGCGGGTCGATTATTCGGCCCGCTCGGTCATTGTCGTCGGCCCGCGCCTTCGCCTGCATCAGTGCGGCCTGCCCAAGAAGATCGCCCTGGAACTGTATCAGCCGTTCATCATCCGCAAGCTCAAGGAACTGGGCCATGCCGATACGATCAAGTCGGCCAAGAAGATGCTGGAGCGGAAGGACGAGGAAGTTTGGGACATTCTCGAAGCGGTGATTCAGAATCACCCCGTCATGCTGAACCGGGCCCCGACGCTACACCGCATGGGAATCATGGCGTTTGAGCCGACCCTCGTCGAAGGGAACGCCATCCACTTGCATCCGCTGGTGTGCAAGGGGTTCAACGCCGACTTCGACGGCGACCAGATGGCGGTTCACCTGCCGCTATCCATCGAGGCTCAGGTCGAAGCCCACACGCTCTTGCTCTCGACGAACAACATTTTCGCGCCGAGCAACGGCCGCCCGATCATGAGCCCCTCGCAGGACATGGTCATGGGTTGCAATTACACCACGCTGGAGCTCCCCGGCCGCAAGGGGGAAGGGATGGTCTTCGCCAACATGGCCGAGGCCGATCTCGCCTTCTCGCACGGTAAGATCGAGCTGCACGCCAAGATCAAGGTCCGCCTGCCGCCGTGGCAAAAGCTGAAAAGCGAAGGGGAAGAGCGGCAAAAGCCCGGCGCGATCATTCAAACGACCTACGGCCGGCTCCTCTTCAACGCGATCCTGCCCAAGGGGATGGACTACTACAACAAGGGGATGAAGTCGGGCGATCTCGCCGCCTGCATTTCCGATTGCTACCAGCTACTTGGCCGCAAGCCGACGATCGATCTCTTGGACGCCATGATGCAGCTCGGCTTCCGCGAGGCGACCCATAGCGGCCTCTCGTTCGCCACCGACGATCTCATCACTCCCGGCACCAAGGTGCAACACATCGCCAAGGCCGAGAAAGAGGTCATCAAGTTCAAGAAGCTCTATGACCGCGGCGTCATCACCGAGAAGGAACGCTACAACCAGGTGCTCGACACCTGGACCCACGCTCGCGAAGCGATCACCGGCGAAATGCGCGAAGCGATGCGTACCGACGACCGCGGCGGCAGCGGCTATGTCAACCCGGTGTACCTGATGGCCGATTCAGGTGCCCGCGGTGGCATCGAGCAAATTCGCCAGCTCGCCGGCATGCGCGGTCTCATGGCCAAGCCGACGGGCGAAATCATCGAGACGCCGATCAAGTCGAACTTCCGCGAAGGGCTGACGGTGCTCGAATACTTCAGCTCCACGCACGGGGCCCGCAAGGGTCTGGCCGACACGGCCCTCAAAACGGCCGACTCCGGTTATCTCACCCGCAAGCTGGCCGACGTCGCGCAAAACGTCGTCGTCACCATGCACGATTGCGGCACCACGCAGGGAATCACCAAGGGGGTTATTTATCGGGGTGAGAAGGTCGAAGTGAAGCTCTCGGCCGCGATCACCGGTCGCACCAGCCGGCAGAGCATCGTCAATCCGATTACGGACGAGATCATCGTCAAGGAAAACGAGCCGATCACCCCCGAAACTGCCCGCCGCATTGAAGATCTCGGCCTGGAACGCATTCAGGTCCGCAGCAGCATGACCTGCGAAGCGCCGCTCGGCGTTTGCCGGCTCTGTTATGGCATGGACCTTTCCACGGGCAACCTGGTCGAAGAAGGCATGGCGGTGGGCATCATCGCCGCCCAATCCATCGGCGAGCCGGGCACGCAGTTGACGATGCGTACCTTCCACATCGGCGGCACGGTGAATACCAGCGTCGAAGAGAGCGAGACGAAGGCCAAGAAGGAAGGCATCGTCAAGTTCACGCGGATGCGGTGGGTCGCGAACGAGGAAGGCAAGAACGTCGTCCTGACCCGCAACGGCGAAATCTCGCTGCTCGATGCCAAGGGGCGCGAGCTCGAGAAGTACGACGTTCCCAACGGGGCCATTCTCCGCGTCGCCGAAAACGACA
>JANRLS010000018.1:0-8423 GCA_033762315.1 Pirellulaceae bacterium | reverse complement strand
TTCCTTTTTGCCTTTTTGTGTGGCAGTTGTGTGTCCGGGGGGGAACGACGTCCCACTTTTGCGCGGGGTGGCTCTAGGTGGTCTAACGCGGGGGCACGGCTACATGCTACCGCGGGGGGCGGGTTTTGCTTGCAAACCCGGCCACCCGCGCCTGCGGTCATGCTCAACGCTATGCTGGGCGGATCGCCCTTGGAGCCTTGTGATGACCGAACCCGCTTCTGCCGTGACCATTGCCTTGCGCATTCCCGGTCAATGGACCGGCCCTCAAGACTTGATCGAGCGGCTCCCCGCGGGCTGCAAGTTGTCCCACGAGTGGCTGGTGCTGCCGAATGGCGTGAAAATCGACTTTAACGCGATGCCGGCGGACGACCAGTTCGCCGAGATTTTTCGCGCCTCCTGCCGCCAGCCGCCGACCGACGGGGAGTTGGAGACCGCGCTGAATTATCAGGTGAATGTGCTGCTCAGCGGGCCGGGCGGCTCGTTGGAAGCGGCGCGCACGATGATGCAAGCGGGGGGGGCGATCGTGCGGGCGGGGGGCGCGGGAGTCTTTAACGACAACAGCGGCCTCGCGCACGGCGGCGAGGCGTGGCTGCAAATGGCCGAGGATGGCAGCCCCGACGCCCTCAGCTTTGCCTTCGCGGCGATCGTCCGCGGGCGAACCGAGATCTGGACCATGGGAATGCAAGTCCTCGGCCTGCGCGACATCGTCATGAAGCGGACCGACGTGGAGGAAGGGGGCTTCGACATCATCGAGGTAATTCGCTACCTCGCCCGCGGCGCAAAGCCGATGGAGGACGGACATATTCTGGCCGACGAGGACGGGCCGCGCTTTCAGGCGTTTCAGTGCGCAGGCGATCCCAGGCTCGCTGGCAGCCCCATGCACAACCCGTTCGGACGGCTCAAGCTCGTGAGCCTGCGCGACATCGCGGGGTCGAATTGAGGCTTTCGCCGAGGGACATTCGCCGGGGGACGTTCGCCATGCGATCACCCCTTCCGAAATTCAAATCCAGCGCGAGCCAGGGCTTGCTGCAACTCGTCGATGTGCTGCCGGTCGCGGGTTTCCAGATCGCAAACGACCCGGACGGAGCTGATGTCGGGGCCGGAGAACGTCCGGTCGTGGGTGATTTCCTGGATGCTGGCGCCGGTGGCGGCAATGGTGGTGGCGAGCCTGGCTAGTCCGCCAGGACGGTCGCTGATTTTGACGAGAATCCGTACCAGCCGGTGATCGGCGGCCAGACCGATCTCGATGACTCGGCCCAGCACCAGCGGATCGATATTGCCGCCACACAGGAGCAGCCCAACGGTCTTCCCCTTCAGTTCCGGCAGCTGCCCGCTGAGTAGCGCCGCCAGCGGCGCGGCAGCGGCCCCTTCGACGACACTTTTTTCGAGTTCGATCAGCCGCAAAATCGAGAGGCAAATGGCGTCTTCGGTGATGGTGACAACGCGGTCCACCCGCTCGCGGGCGATGGCAAAAGCGTTGTTTCCGGGGCGCGTGGTGGCCAGGCCGTCGGCCAAAGTCGGACGCACAGGACAAGCCGTTGGCTGTCCGGCGGCGAGCGACAGCGTGAAGCTCGGCATTGCCTCGTCCTCGACGCCGATCACCTGAATTTCGGGCCGCAGCGACTTGATCGCCAGCGATACGCCGGCGATTAACCCCGCTCCGCCAATCGGCACGATCACGGCGTCCAGCTTTGGCACCTGGTCGAGCAATTCCAGGCCAATCGTTCCCTGGCCCGCGATCACCGCGGGATCGTCGAAGCCGTGGATATAGGTCAGCCCTTGCTGGGTGGCGAGCACCTCGGCCTGGGCCTTGGCCTGGGCGAAGTCATCGCCAAGCAGAACGACACTCGCCCCGAAGCGGCGGCAAGTGGCCACTTTGATGAGCGGCGCAAACCGTGGCATGACGACGGTGACCGGAATGCCCAACTCACGGCCGTGGCAAGCCAAGGCGAGCGCATGATTCCCCGCCGATGCCGCAATAACACCCTGCTTGCGACGCACTTCATCGAGCAGCAAGAGGGCGTTTCGCGCGCCGCGTTCCTTAAAACTCCCCGTTCGCTGCAAATAGTCGAGCTTGCAGAACACCCGGCAGCCGGTCAGCTCCGAGAGGGCGGGCGATTCGGGGCAAGGAGAGACGTAGATCGCGCCGGCAAGGCGGATGTGGGCCTGCTGGATATCGGAGAGAGTTGTCATTGGTCAAATGTCATTTGTCATTTTCTACCACTCACCACTCACTCCTCGCTCAAAACCTCCCATCCCGCACCTGAAATTTCGTCGGCTTGTCGAGCAGTTCGCCGCCGGATTGCAGCCAGCCGGCGATCCACTCGCAAAGCTGGCGGATGCTGACCCGCGGATACCCGAACAAGCGGTGCCCGAGCCCGCCATTGCTCAGCAGGGCCTCGGTCCCTTCGCTGCCGGTGAATTGCGGCGTTTGGCCGAGCAATTGGCCGAAATGCTCACAAACTCGGCGAACGGAGAGCGTTTCCGGGCCGGCGACATTGACGACGAACGGCGGCGTGGCGCATTGCCCCAGGCTTTGCAGCGTCATGGCGTTGGCGTCCCCCTGCCAGATGACGTTGACCGCCCCCATCGACAAATCGATCAACTCGCCCCTTTGAATTTGCCGGGCCAGATCGACCAGCACGCCATAGCGCAGTTCACAGGCATAATTGAGCCGCACGATGGCGAGCGGCGTCCCCGCCGAGCGGCTGAAGTAGTCGTACAGCCGTTCGCGGCCGACGCAGCTCGCCGCGTATTCCCCCACCGGCATGAGCGGGTCGCACTCTTGCGATCCGCCCTGCGCGAGGGGCGTCAGCGGATAGACGTTGCCCGTCGAAAAGCCGACAATCCGGCTCTGGGGAAAGCGCTGGCAAACGAGGGCCGGCTGCCAGCAATTGACCGCCCAGGTATCGCCCGGCCGGCCGCTTGCGCCGAATTTCAGGGCGGTCATGACAATCACATTGGCCGCGTCTGGCAAGCCGGCGACCTGCTGCCGGTCCAAAAGATCGGCCCGCAGCGGCTCGACTCCATGCTTTTTCAGCCAAGTGGGCAATCCCGGCTGGCTGAACCGGGCGACGCCGATCACCCGCCGCTTGACCCCCGCCGCGGCACTTGCCCGCACCGCCATGCGAGCCAAGGTCGGCCCCATCTTGCCGCCAACCCCCAGCACCAGCAAATCCCCCTCCACCCGGCCCAGCGTCTCGATGACGCCCGGAGTTGGCTCGCTGAGGAGGTCGTCGAGTTCCGCCACCGATGAAATCTCTCCTTGGCCCGTCATTTTCCGCCTCTTTGCCGCGCCAGGGAGTTGGCGAAAGCCGCCCGGCTGGCAATAATAAGAAATTGCGATTAAGCCTGCCTGATGGTGCCCCATTCCGGGCCGAATCACCCCTTGCTGGCGCTTCGGGCTCCTGTCCGGCGCGCGATTGCTTCTCGAAGGAGAGACTCCGCTGGCCACGTCAAGATACCAGATCGGCTTTCTGGCCGCTTGTGCGATTGTCGCCCTGCGGCTGGGGATTGGCCTGCACTTTTTTTCGCAGGGGGTCGAAAAGCTCGGCACGTCGTTCACCGCCGGCTTTTTGGGAAGTGCCAAGGGCCCGTTCGCCCCGCTCTACAAGAGCATGATCTGGGACCGCGACGGCTATGCCCGCCTCAATGCCGACGCGACCGCCGCCCACTGGGACCAATTCCGCAACCGGATTGTCGCCCACTACCACTTCGACGAGGGGCAGCAAGCCGCCGCCAAAAAGGCCCTCGAAGCCCACCTGCGCAGCTTGCGGGCCTATCTCGATGAGAAGGGGGACGACATCGACCAGTATGTGAAGTCGGTGGAGCGGCGCGATGCCAACAAAGCCGATGCCGCCCGGGCCGATCTCGCCTCGCTCCGGGCCCACGATGCCCGCATCGATGCCGAGCGGACGCAGCTCATCCAGCCGATCCTGGCATCCATTGATAATCTCTGGAAAAACCTCGACAACGACCTCAACGCCCTGGCCACCACGGAACAATGGAAGCGGCACGGGCGGCTCGCGATTGGCAAAATCGGCGAGCGGCCGTTCGACTCGGAGTTCATCGATCGCCTGATCCCCTATTTTGACATGGCGGTGGGCCTCTGCCTGATTGTCGGCCTGTTCACCCGGCCGGCCGCGATTTTGGGGGGGCTGTTCCTCGCGTCGGTTTGCATCAGCCAATGGCCGGGCACCCCCGGCGCGGCCCCGATTTATCCGTACCTGATTGAGATGCTCGCCCTGTTTGTGCTGGCTGCCGTCGGTGCCGGTCAAATTGCCGGACTCGATTTCCTCGTTTCCGGCATTCGCCACTATTGCTGGCCGAAGCGAACCGCGGCGGCGGAGCAGCGTAAGTAACGCAAGAAGCGCGAAGCACGAAGCACGAAGAAAATCTCAAATCCTCAAATTCCGAGCCTGAATCTCGATTTCTGATTTCGAACAGTTGCTTTTGTTTCGGATTTCGGAATTCGTGCTGCGGATTTTCCTCCCAGGAGTACTCCGATGAACCTGACCCCCGAAGAACGCCAGATCGGCCAGGACAACTATGCCGACGCCCTCAGCGTCTCGCGGCGCGATTTTCTCAAGGGGGTCGTCGCGGCCGGGGCCGTTTCCGGCGCCGGCCTGGGGGCCGCCTATTTCGGCTACAAGGCGGTCGCCAATCCGGTCCGCGTCGGCATCATCGGCACGGGGGACGAAGGGCAGGTCCTCATCGGCGGCTGCACGCCCGAATATGTCGATGTGGTGGCGATTTGCGACATCCGCCCCTACAACATTCACCGCGCCTTCCACGGCGACTGGGCCAGCGACGCCGGCATTGCCGCTCGTCCCGGACTGATTTCGAAGTACAAGTATGCCGACGAAAAAGCGGCCAAGGACCACATCAAGGTCTATCAGGACTACAAGGAACTGATCGCCGATAGCAATGTCGAGGCGGTCATTATCGCCTTGCCCCTCTTTCTGCACGCCGGGCCGTCGATCGAGGCCCTGCAAGCGGGCAAGCATGTACTCACCGAAAAACTGATGGCCCACGACGTGGCCCAGTGCAAGGTGATGGGGCGGGTCGCCAACAAGCAAGACAAATACCTCGCCGTCGGCCACCAACGGCACTACAGCGTCCTCTACGACAATGCCGTCAACCTGATGAAGTGGGGCCTCTTGGGCGAACTGCATCACATCCGCGCCCAGTGGCATCGCGGCAATCTGCCCGGCAAGGATAGCTGGCAAATGCCCCTCCCCGGCGGCGAAAAGACGCTGGTCGATGGCGATTGGAAAATGATCGACCGCATCGCCGACGAATACAAAAAGCTGCAAGACAGCCTGAAAAAGGCCAAAGACCCCGCCGAGTTCGCCCTGCTCGAAAAGAAAGTCGCCCAGTGGCAAGCCTGGACGAAAGACGTCGAAGTCAAAGCCGAAAACTACGGCTACGAAGCCTTCAACCTGGGGGATGGCCGGACTCGGTCGGCCCTGGAAGAGCTGGTTCGCTGGCGGCTCTGGCAGCGCACCGGCGGCGGTTTGATGGCCGAGCTCGGCAGCCACCAACTCGACGCGAGCAGCATCTTTTGCAGCGCCCTGCGGAAGGACGGCAAGAAGGCCCATCCGCTCTCGATTCATGCCCTCGGCGGCCGGCACACCTTCCCGCTCGACCGGCAGGCCGAGGACCACGTTTATTGCATGTACGAATTCCCCGGCCCGGGCTACGAACCGAAATTCGTGGGCTACGAAGACCCGGTGATGAACTATCCCGATCCGAAAAAGGGAATTCCCAACTACGACGACGACCCGAACAAGAAAATCGTCGTCACCTATTCCTCCATCAACGGCAACGGCTTCGGCGGCTATGGCGAAACGGTGATGGGAACCAAGGGGACACTGATTCTCGACCGCGAGCAGGAAGTGCTGCTCTATAAGAACAGCGAAACGACCACCCGCGTCGGCGTGAAGGACGACAAGGGGGGCCCCACGCTCGACACGCAGGCCAGCGGCAAGGGCCCTTCGCTCGCCAAGGCCGCTATTCCCAGCGGCCCCGTTAGCCGCGGCTATACCGAAGAGATCGAGCATTTTGCCTGGTGCATCCGCGAAGGCTCTCCCAGCTCGCTCGATCCCAAGAATCACCCCCGCTGCAAGGCCGAGGTCGCCCTGGGGGATGCCGTCATCGCCTTGGCCACGAACGTCGCCATCGACAATGCCAACAAGGGGAAGGGTGGCTATCTCCCCGTGTCGGAAGATTGGTACGACATCAACAACGACGCCACCCCTGACGGCAGCGACGTGAAATCGACCGCCGAAAAGCTCGGCGCGAAGCTGAGCTAAGCAACGTCATTACGGTTTAATTCCAATAGCCGGGAGCAAACCTAGCCCCGGTTTTTACGCCGGCGTAAACTGCGCGTCCCTTGAAAACTCAATTGACGCCCCGATCCTCGGTGCGACAATGAGGGCCAGGGCTGCAGTCCGGGCAACGCCATCATGATTCGTTCCTTGCGTGCGTCGCGAGTTCCATTGCGAAGTCGATTTGGCTCCGTCATCCGCTTTCTCACCCTGATCGTTATCTTCCCAGCCCACGCCGCGGATGAGGCGACCATCGTCATCGAAACGGCCGGTCTGAGCCTCGTAGTTGGTAGCGAACTGCGCATCGCCCGCGTTCCTGTGCAGCCCGATCCCTTCGCTCCGCCGGGCACTCCGACGCGCGAGATTGAGCGCGCTTGCCGCTTTCCGCTGATTGTCGTCCGCCAGATTGCCGAAATGCGCCGCTTGCCCGCTGGCCAAGCCGTGCGGCATGGCAAACTCACTGGCTTTGACGCCGCAGGGCGCAAGCTAACTGAGGAAGACTATCAGGACGGCACGCTCCACGGCGCATCGCGGCGCTGGTTTTCAGATGGGCGCGTGGCCGAGGAAGGATCGAATGCCAAGGGCCAAAAGCAGGGCATTTGGACATCCTACATTCCGACCGAGCAATTCGCTCCGCTGCGCATTGATTATGGCCAGCAAATCCTCGGTTGGGAGGCGGGCTTGCCGCACGGCGTCTGGGAGTGGCGCTCGCCCGCCGACAAGCCGCTAGCGCAGTTCAAGTTTGCGCGCGGCCGGCTCGTGTCCAAGTTGCCCGCCGGCGCGGACGTGCGGCTAGGCGAATTGGCAGCCGTGGGCAAGCTGGACCCGGACACGCTGTTTGCAGTGCTCAAGCCGCTTGCCCGGCAGGAGTTTGTCGAGACGCCGCTGGAGGATGTTGCGAACGGGCTGGCAGAAGCGGCGGAGGTCGAACTCTATTTCGACGCCAAGCCCGACGTGCTGCAATCCACTGAGGACTACGAAATCGCGGCCGATACGCCGCTGCTTGTGGCGTTGGGGCAGCTCCTTGTCCCGCACAAGCTGGCCTGCGATCACCGGTACGGAATGTTGTGGATCGCGCCGGCCGAGGAGATCGCTAAGTGGAAGGACACAACCGGAATCTCCGCGATTGTGCCACCAGCCGGATCGAAGCTGGCCGAGGTCTGGGAAACGCCGGTTTCCGCTCAGTTTGTTGAAACCCCACTCGTCGATGGGCTGCAATACCTGGCGAAACAAACAAAACACCGCCTCACTCTGGGTGATACTCGCAACATTCCATCCTGGACGGTGACCTTGAATCTACATAATCATCCCCTTAAGCACGTGCTGGCAATTATGCTCAACCAGGCTCGTTTTCGCTGCCGGTTGGATGGAGAGAAGCTCTTCGTGGAAGAACAACCATTTGAATGACTTCCTTCCCTATCCGCGGCCTCCGTGTCATCCGCGGTTCATCCATCGCTGGGCCAACTCTTGCGAAACCCTCCCGCAACCGGTACGAAGTCCGTAGGGTGTAGGACGGGAGCGAAATACACCAGGCATTGCGATTGGGGATGCGCCCGGTGCATTTCACCCTGGTTCCCAAGCTCCGCTTGGGAACCCACGTCTGGGAAGCTCTGCTTCCTGGTCGTCGGCTGGCGAAGCGGAGCTTCGCAAAGGGGCGTGTCCAAGCAGAGCTTGGCCACGAGAGGCAAGGGAGAAGGTGGGCACAGCCCACCCTTTGACCCTACTGAAATTGTGACCAGACTAGTCACGGAGGGCGAAGTTTTTGGGGGGGACTTACGTCGCGAGGGGTGGGTGTAAGTCACGGCGGGGATTGGGTTTGCGCGCGGGGGGATCGCCGTAAGTGGTGGGAGCGGCGGAATTCCGCGCGCTTGTTTCTTGACGCGTAGCGGTTCTTTTGCTAATGTGTTCGGGCGTTCCCTTTTGTGCTGAACGCACGGCGTAGCAGCGTGGCGTCGGAAGGGTGGGCCAAGCCCACCCTCCTCCGTCTGTCTCCCCCTGCGCGCCGATCCGCAAACCCCAATCCCCCAGGAGCTTCGTCATGGTTGCCGTTCATCAACCTCCGCCGCCACCCAAGCAGATCAAACCACCGAGCGA
>JANRLS010000017.1:0-15684 GCA_033762315.1 Pirellulaceae bacterium | reverse complement strand
CGGTCTGTCATAAGTGGGCCTCCTTTCGGTTCCACTCCTTACGACCAACGTCACCATGCGGTTTAGCTAGCGAAAACAAGTTTTGAAATACGCTCTAATCTATATGCAATTGTTGGAACGCCAAATCAGCCATGTCAAGTTCTGAAGTGCTTGAGCTTGAGCGTGGAAACACCCGCTGATTGACCGGAGCGTCGCGAGTCCACAGAATCTGGCAACGGCTTGTAAATTCTCCTCGTCACTTTTGCTCGCAGCAGGCATTCGCCTCCGGACCAAACGGCATGACCCAATCTCCCGCCAAGCGCGCCAGCGAGCTGCGCGACGAAATTCGCGCCCACGACTATCGCTACTATGTCGAGGCCCGGCCGACCATTAGCGACCGGGAATACGACCGGCTGCTGCAGGAGCTCATCGACCTGGAGCAGGCCCACCCGGAACTGGCGACCGCCGATTCCCCCACGCAGCGGGTCGGCGGCAATGTGCAAACCGAGCTGAGGCCGGTTCGCCATGCGGTGCCGATGATGAGCATCGACAACACCTACAGCGAGGGAGAAATCCGAGCCTTCGATGAGCGGGTGCGCAAGGGACTGGGGGGCGAATCGCCCACCTATGTGCTGGAACCCAAGATCGATGGCACGTCGATCAGCCTGCGTTACGAAGATGGGCGGCTGGTGCAGGCAGCGACGCGGGGGCGCGGGAATGTCGGCGACGACGTGACCGTCAATGCTCGCACCATCAAGGCGATTCCGCTACTGCTGCGCAGCGACGGCGCGACGCCCCCCCCGCCGATTCTCGAGGTGCGTGGCGAAGTCTATATGGACAACGAAGACTTCCAGCGCGTGAACCGCGAAATCGAAGCCGAAGGGGAAGAGCCGTATGCCAATCCGCGCAACCTGACAAGCGGTACCCTGCGGCGACTCGATCCCAAGATCGTCGCCCGGCGGCGGCTGAAGTTTTTGGCCCACGGCCTGGGGCAGGTCGAGCCGTTCACGGCCCAAAGCTACTGGGAATGGACGGCGCTGCTCCGCCAATGGGGCCTGCCGCTGCCCAAGGAAGTGTCGCGGGCCGAGAGCATCGACGAAGTGATCGAGCAGATTCACGCCTTCGAGAAGATTCGTCCGCAGCTCCCCTACATGACCGACGGCATGGTGGTGAAGGTCGATTCGTTCGCCCAGCGCGAGCAATTGGGGGCGACCAGCAAGGCCCCGCGGTGGGTCGTCGCCTACAAATACGAAACCGAGCAGCAGCCGACGATTCTGCAAAATGTCCGCTGGCAGGTGGGGAAAGGAGGGAATCTCACGCCCGTCGGCGAGCTCGCGCCGGTCTTCATCGGCGGCGTGACCGTGACGAACGTCACGCTCCACAACATCGACCAGATCAAGCGGCTCGACCTGCACCTCGGCGACACGATCATCGTCGAGCGGGCGGGCGAAGTGATTCCGTATGTCGTGGAGGCCGTGCCCGAGAAGCGTCCGCGCGGCGCTCAGCCCCTCGAACCGCCGACAGCGTGCCCCGCTTGCGGGTCGGCCGTCGAGCGCGAAGCCGACACGCCGTACATTCGCTGTTTGAATCCCGCCTGCCCGACCCAGCTCAAGGAGCGCTTGCGGTGGTATTGCCAGCGTGGGCAGATGGACATCGAGGGCCTGGGGGACGTGCTCGTCGATCAACTCGTCGAGCGGAAGCTGGTTGGCGAGTTCGCGGATTTATACAAGTTGAAGGCGGAACAGATCGCCGAACTCACCTCCGAAGCGGAGCAAAACGGCAAGCTGGTGATTCGGACCGTCGGCGATAAGGTGGCCAAAAAGGTCGTCGAGAACATCGACAAAAGCCGCCAGCAACCGCTGGAGCGGGTGCTCGCCGGTTTGGGCATTCGGCACGTCGGCAATCGCGTGGCGTATGTGCTCGCCGCGCATTTCGGCAGCCTCGAAGCACTCGGTGCCGCTTCGCAGGAGCAACTGAGCGAGGTTCACGAGATCGGCCCCGCGATTGCCGCGTCGGTACACGAATTTTTCGCCAGCCCTTCGGGCAGCCAGATCGTCGCTCATTTGCGTGCCGCCGGCGTCGATCCGCGCATGGAAGTGGTGCGGCCCGAGACCGCCGCCGGACTGCCGCTGGCTGGTAAAACCATCGTCGTCACCGGCACGCTGGCGAAGTTCGACCGCCAGCAGATCGAAGCGCTGATCGTGAAAAACGGTGGCAAGGCGGCGGGGAGCGTCAGCAAAAAAACCGACTTCGTCGTCGCCGGCGAAAAGGCCGGCAGCAAGCTCGACAAGGCGCAGCAACTGGGGGTGAAAGTGATTACCGAGGACGATTTTGAGCGGCTGATCGGAAAGTGACGGCCCAGCCTATTCGGACTGCTGCGCCTTCAACTTGTCGCGAAACGCCTGCTCTTTCTCCGCGACGTACTTCTGATAGCCGGCGGGATCGATAAATGGATTGGCCGCGCCCGGCCGCAGCCGCGGGTGTTTGGCCTCCATCCCGTAATAATTGCCGTGGGCTCCGAGAAAAACATCGCACGGCAGCTTTTTGAGCACGGCGAAGGTGCGGGCAAAATCGTCGGCGATCTCGGGATAATCCCTATTCCCCACCAGCCGATAGCCGGGGTTGACGTTCGGGCTGCCGATGACGACCACGTTGAGCCGCTTATCGCCGGCGGGAACCCGCCAGGTCCAGGTGGTGCAGCCGCGAGTGTGGCCGGGCGTGCGGTGAGCGACGAGCGTCATGCCCCCCAGCTTCACTTCGTCACCGTCGTCGAGCACGCGATCCACCGGACAAGGCTTCCAGCGACTATCGGCATAGAGATACTGTCCGATGCCGCCGGAGGCGATCACATCGTGGTCGCCGCGCATGACCAGCACCTTCGCTCCGGTCAATTCCTTCATCAGGGCGTGCCCCGCGACATGGTCGGAATGGGCATGGCTGGCCAGCAAGAACTTGATGTCCCTCATTTTGAAGCCCAGCGATTCGACCGCCGCCCGAATCAGCGGCACCGTCTCCTCAAAGCTGCTGTTGATCAAGAGGTGCCCCTCCGTGGTGGTGATCAGGTAGCTGGCCAACTCCTTCGAGCCGACGTAGTAGCTGTTCTCCGCCACCAGATGGGCCGGAAAGGCTTCATCGGCAGCGGCCGTCGCCGCCAAGGCGAGAACGGCAACGAGCGTGCTGATCACGAGTCGGGACATGATTGGCTCCAGGGGAAAAGCAAGTTTAGCGGCCGGTTTTACGGAGCGACGGTCGTCGGCAATTCAATCGGGGCATTGCGGTTGAGATAGTGGTTGAGTTGCAGGACGCCGGTAATCGTCCCCAGCACGATGGCCAGGCAGCACAGCAACATGCCGACGAGTGCCCAGCCGCGGCGCGAGGAATAGAGCCCCCACACGCCCATCACGAGTCCAACGAGGCCGACAATCGCCGCCTCGAACCGCCACCACGCTAGCGCCAGGGCGAAGACTCCCAGCACGACGGTCGCCACCGTTCCGCCGAGTGCGGCGAGGTTCGTGCTGGCGGGGACCGGCCGCGCGAGCGACGGGAGCTTCGGCGGCGGCATCACCGGCAAGCCGGTGGCGATTGGCGTCGGGGCAGCTGCCGCGACCGGGTTCGCCGCGGCCTCCGGCGCTTCGTCGAGCACGCGGGCTTCGAGCGCGGGCTGCAAGGCAATCGCCAAGGCCTCCTCCGCCGGGGGCTCGCCGGCAATTGTCGGCCGGGCGATGAACTGCTGGCCGCACTTCCAGCAGCGGTTCACCGCGCCCAGCAACTCTTCGCCGCATTTCGCGCACCGGACGGACATGAAAATAGCTCAACAGGGGAAGCAACAAGACTTCCAGTTTACTCCCCCAGCACCTCCCGCAAACTCACCAGCCGGCTCTTTTCGTCCAGCGACTTCGCGGCGGCGTGAATGATCGCCGTGACTTCCAAAATCTCCTGATGCGGCACCGGCTCGACGCGGGTCTCGATCATCTGCCGGAAGGTATCGGCCATCTTGGCGATCTGATACGAATGGCCGAGCCAGTAGTTCCCTTCGATGGCGGGGGTCCAGGCGTAGCTCTTTTTCTGGAAATGAATCTTCGTCTCGCAATAGAGGCCGACGATATCGGGCCGGCCGTACCACACCTCGGCCGGCATCCGGTCGGGCCAGGTAAGCAGGGAGTGGCAGGCGTTTTCGCGGGCATACATGCTCACCGCCTCCACGCCGGGGCCGCACAGCGTCATCGCCATCCAAACCGGATGCTGGCCATAAATGTGCCAGCCAGGGAGCGTCCAGCCGCCGGCCTGGCAAGCCTGCACGAACTGTAAGCTCCCCCACTCGCCGCCCCCCTTCATCCGCAGGGCTTCGGCGGTCCCCCACTGATGGCGAAACAGGCTCGACGACATCAGCGGCGCTTGGTGCTTTTTGGCCAGGTCGAGAATGGCCCGCGTGCCGGCCACCGTCTGGCCGATGGGCTTATCGCAAAAGGTCGGCAGGCCGCGCTCCAGGGCGGGGGCGACAAGATCAAAGTGGTCGCTGCCGGTGCCCGAGGCGTCGCCGAGCCAGACCGCATCGACTTCCTTGACCATTTGTTCGAGCGACGTGGCGACCTCCACGCCGGGAAAGCCCTTGGCGAAGAGTTTCGCGCTCTCGACATCGGCATCGTAAACGTGGGTGATCCGCGTGTTGGGAAACGGAACCAGCTCGAAGTTGGTTTTCGGATTGCGGAAGAATGCCGCGAAAATGCGGGCCGAGCCGGGATCGAGCGTCTGCTTGACGACGTCCAGATCGATCGTCGGATGGAACGGATGGCAGAAATGCCAGGTGTGGCCGTTGGTTCGCTGCGGCTTGCCTTCGATGCTGGCCGAAATGACGCCGAGGCGATAGGTTTTGCCCGCGGGGGGCGTTTCGACTGGCGCGGCGGTGGCGGACGGCGCGGCGACGGCCGTCGCCCCCAGCGAAGCGGCGGCGGCCAGCCATTGGCGGCGGTTCTGAGTCGGCGGCGCGTGGTTCATGGCGAGAGGCTGTCTCCGGGGAGGAAAGAAGCCTCTCGATTGTAAAGAGCGGCGAGCGACAAACAATCCGCGACGCCGCCAGGCTCAGTCGGTCGCCTCTTCCTCTTCCCAATACATCTCGGGCGATTCCCAAGTGAACCGCTTGGAGCGCTGCGACTTGGCGGCGATATATGTCGGCTGGGGCGGGGCTTCGGCGGGAGGAGCAGCGGGCTTTTCGATCTTCGGAGCGGCGACCAGCGCGGGCGAAGGTGCCGGCGCGGCTTCGGCCACCGGCCACGCATCGGGCAACTGCCGATAGGCCAGCACCTCGAACGGCTCGAAGGCGGGAGCGGGAACGAAAGTCACCACCGGCTGCGGCGGCGGCGCGACCGGCGCGGGGCGCGCGGGAATCGCCGCGAGGGGCCAGGCATCGGGCAAATCGAGCTTGCGAATCGGCTTCGGCGGGGGAGCGGCGACGGGCCAATAGTCGGGCAAATCGAGCACGGGGAGCGTGATCTTCGGCACCGCGACCTCGGCCACCGGCCAGAAATCGCGGTCCCAATCGCGCGGCACGATCTTGTAGCGCGTGGGGGCCGGCTTGCGCTTTTTCTCTTTCGGTGGCGGCGGCGGTTCCTTCGCGGGAAGTTCGGGGATGTCGTCGAACAGCACCTCTTCGTTGGCCGCTTGCAGAAACAGCGGATTCGGATCGATCCGGATCGGCTCCGGCTCGATAACCACCGGCAGCGGCGGCGGCGGCAGCTCGGCGACCGGCCGGCGGCGCTTGATTGGCCGCGGATCGACCTCTTCCCCCCGATGCGGCAGGACGCGAATGTCGGCCTGGGCATCCTCGAAAATGTTGGTGATGTGCTCGTGGCAAGTGAACATGATGATCTGGTGGCCGGTGCGGGCAAAGTCGCACAGCACCCGCGCCGCCGAGCGGACGCGGCCGGAGTCGAAATTCACCAGCACGTCGTCCAGCACCAAGGGCAATGTCGTCCCGCGGCGGGCGAACGAAGTCACCAGCGCCAGCCGCAAGGCGATGAACACCGCCTCGCGCGTGCCACGACTCAACAGCTCGAGCGAGAGGGACTCTCCCTTTTCGCTTTCGACCCGCAAATTGCGATGATCGAGCGGCATCCAGACGCGGCGATAGTGCCCGTCCGTCAGGCGGTGCAGATATTCCGAAGCCTCACGCAAGGTTTGCGGCTGGCGGTCGGTTTCGTAGCGCTGGCGAACCACGTCGAGCACCTGGCCGATGATCGTCAGCACCTTCCAGCGGCGGATGCAGGCGGCGAGGTCGCGCTCGACGGTCGATAGCTCTTGCAGCGTGAGCGACAGGCTTTTGTCGCTCGCCAGGGTTTGCATTTCATGCGTGCAAGCGCCGCGCCGCTCGTGAATTTGCGCCAGCTTGCCGCGAAGGTCGCCCAGCGCCTTTTGCCGCTCGTCCCACCGTGGACGGATGTCGCGCCCTTCGCGGCTGAAGACGGCCCCGACCTCGGTTTCGGTGAATTGCCCGCCAAGCTGCTGCTGCAGGCGGAGCGTTTGCTCGTCGGCCTGGCGGCGCAAGTCGAGCGCCCGGTCGGCGTCGGTGGCGGCTTTGCGGAAGCCTTTGTCGTCGTTGGCCCCGGCGAGAGCCAAGAGCGCCTGGCGGCGGCGCTCCGCCTTGCGGTGGAAGGCGATGGTCTTGGCCCGCTCCTTGGAGAGGCGGCGGAGCTTGCGCTCCACGCCGGTTCGCAATTCGAGCGTCTCTTTTTCGCGTGTCAGGGCCTGCACCAGCTCGCGAATCTTGACCAGCGGCTTATCGGTGACAATCGCCAGCCGCACGTCCTCGATGATCTGCTGGATGCGGTTATTGAGCAGCATCATTTCGCGCTGCTTCTGATCGAGCTCGTCCTTGCGGGCGTCGCGGCGGCGGCGGAGATCGAGCACGCCGGCATTGCTGCGGACGACCTGCTTTACCTTGATCGGGGCGAAATCCTCCGGCAGGCCGACGCTCTTCACCGCGTTTTTCCAGCGGTGGCGGGCTTCCTTCACCGCGTCTTGAGCCGAGGCGAGCCGCCGCTGGGCCGCCTGATGCCGGGCCAGGGCCTGCTCGCGGTCGGTGCGAATCGGAATCAGCCGCTCCAGATCGCGCAGCTCCATTTCGGCCTCGCGCATCCGGGCGTCGAGCGAGCCGCTGCCGGCGGGGAGCTCGGCATCGATCTCGTCGCGCTCGCGCTTGGCCTCGGTCAGTTGCACGCGATGCTGCTGCATGTGCCGGTGATTGTCCGTGAGGCTCTCTTCCGAATGCCGGTCGGTCAGCAGCCGGCCGCCAATCGCCAGGCCCGCCATGACCAGGCCAAACATGGCCCACGGCACGCCGCTATCGATCCAGTTGTTGAGCCCGCCGAAAATGCCGAACAAAATCAGCGCGATGCCGACGGAGAACACCATCCCCATCAGCAGGGTGATGCGCATCGGCGTATGCTCGTAGCCGTGCAGCTCGTCGCTATCGAATTGCAGCTCTTCGCTGCGACGGCTGAGCTGATCGATCCGCTCTTCCACCTGCATGCGTCGGCGAAGCAGCGACACGCGATGCCCGGCCTCTTGAATCGCCTGGTTCAGGTCGGGGACATTTCGCGTCAGGCCGACCGTTTGATACTGCTCAATGGCGGCATCCAGCTCGCGCTTCGCCTGATCGGTTTCGGCTTTGATTTTTTCGAGCTTTTCGCTCTCTTCGCGCAGCACTTGCGCGGGGCGGCGAAGGACGTTCATCGTGTCGGCGGGGAGCTCGTCGATGTTGCCCACCCCCGCGCTTTTGCTGTAGCCATGCACGGCGGCATCGATTTCCTCGTCCATCCGCTTCACTTCCTCGCGGAGCTTGCCAATCTGCTCTTCGAGGTTGCCGATCCACTGGTGCTGGTCGTGCAAAGCTTCAATCCGCGAGGCGTGGCTGAGCAGCACGCGGTTGACCTCCAGCGAAGCGAGGTCTTTCTTATAGCGATTGCGGGCACCCACCAGCTTCCGCATCCGCTCGCGACACTGGCCGATGCGCTTGAGGCAGGCTTCGAGCTTATCGACCGCCTTTTCGGGGAGCTGACGAACGTCCTTGAGCAGGTCGAGCTGGCGGAGGATATCGGCCCGCAAATTCCAGACGTTTTGCACGTCGAGAGCCGCGCGGAGCACGTGCGAGGCCCGCTCGATGTCGTCGATTTGCTTTTGCATGGCGGCCGCTTCGTCGGCGAGCGTGGCGCGGAGCGTCGCCACGTCGCACCACCGCTGCGTGGCGGCTTGGTGGTCTTCGATCTTGGCCTTGAGCGCGCGGCGGCGGTCGAGCAGTTCGGGAATGCGCGCAGGCTCTTTTTCGTCGGTGGACAGCAGGTTCTCGCGGGCGGCCGAAGTTTCGCGGAGCACGTCGATCAGCGAAACCCGGTCGAGGCCGCTCGTCAGCTTGTAGAGGTAGTCGGCGGCGGCTGTTTCGTCGAGCGAGCCGAGCTCTTGAATTTCCTTGAGGCCGATGGCGAAGACATTGTTATAGGTCGGCTCATCGACGCCGGAAAGCAAATCGGCGAGCTTGGCCGGATCGCGGTTCTCGCCCCGGTCATCGACCAGCGACAGCGGGCCGACGTCGGTTTCGAGATCGGTGACGCTCGCCGTGCGATGCGCGACGAAGTGCCCCACCGCGTCGGCCACCATGAGCCGTCCGCCGGGGCGGCCGCCGTTGACCGGCGGCAAATAGCGCTTGCGGCGCTCGGGCGTATAGCCGTAGAGCACGGCCCGCACGAACTGCATGAGGGTCGTTTTGCCGGCTTCGTTGGGGCCATAGACGACCGTGGCGGTGTCGGCCAGGTCTTCGATCTTCAGGCCGTTCCAAACGCCGAAGCCGTCGATATCGATGGTTTTGATTTTCATTCGGCAACTCCCTGCCGATCTTGGTGGGGCAGGCGTCCCGCCTGCCGGGTCATGGGTCGAGGCAGGCGCGGGTGCCCGCCTCACGGGTTCAATCACGATCATCCGCTCCCAACAGGCGCGCGCCGGTCAGAGCCACCTCGTGCAGGATTTCGCGGTGGTCTTCGGCGGTCCAGTGGGTCAAACCGGCCAGTTCGAGCGTGCGGAATCGTTCGGGAATGTGCGGGGCCAGGTCGATGTCCTGCGGCTCGGCATCGACCAGAAGCTGCAGGCCGCGCAGGAAATCGCCGACCATCGAGTCCTCGCCATGCCACTCGTCGGGCAAGTGGGGCGACTGGAACTCGACCCCCAGCGACCAGGTCGGCGGCTTGGCGAAGGCGTATTCCTTGCGGAGCCAGGCGAGCAATTCGTCGGCCAGCTCCTGCCGCTTGGTCGGCGGGGCGAGATGCTCGATCCCCGCCAGCCGCCATTGCACCAGGAGCGGGCGCTCTTCGGCGTGATTGCGCAGGAGCTTGATCCGGTCGGCCAGCAAATCGCGAACATCGCCGCGACTCGCTTCGTCCGGCACCGAGACCAGCTCGCTCTGCCAGCGAACGACGTCGGTCGGTATGAACTGCGTCCGGAGCGAGCGGTCTCCCGCGACATGCACCAGCGTGCAGCCATGCGGGCCGGGCTCTTCGGGCGAGCGCCCTTGCGGGCTGCCGGGATAATGAATGATGCGATGCGCGCTTCCCAGCGACTGCCGCTGCGGCTGGCCGCCGAGCGCCCAGTAATCGACTTCCTGCTCGACGAGCCGGTCCGCATCGGCCTGGCCATAGGCGACGACCACGGTCGTCAGGCCGTCGGCATCGGATTTGAATTCGCCGACCTGCGCCAGGGCGGTGCCGTGCCAACTCCGGCCGACGATATTCGCCACCGGGCGATCGCCCCGAAAGTGCGATAGCTCCTCGGGCTCTTGCGTCGAAAAAACTTGCACGCTCTGGGGCAATTTGGCGATGGCCGGCCAATCTTGCGGCACGTCGAGCCGGCCGCACGTCCAATAGACCGCGATGCCGTGCGTATCGAGCCGGTCGAACTGTTGCAGCAAAAAGGCGAGGGCCCGCGGGGTGGCGAGGCGGAGATGCACGAGGTCGCCGGAGAGGACGAGAAAATCGACCCGCTCTTCGATCGCCGCGCTGAAGACCCGCTCGGCGGCGAGATACGGCGCGTCGATCAGCAAATCGCGCAGCGTTTGCGGAGCATCGGGCGTGGCCGCCGGTGGCTCGTGGAGCGTGAAGTCGCTGGCGTGCAGAAAGCGAAAATGCTGCCCGGACATGAGCACCTCCCTGCGCTCGACCGGCCCAAAACGATTGGGCAGGGCTGCGAAAGACAACCTTGACCGGGTAATGTAGCGGGGAGAGGCGAAACGACAAAGTGCAAGTGAATTGAGGATTCAATACTCGTTTCCCACAATGCTGGGGAACAAGGTGCTAGCAGAATTATGAATCACGATTTCTCCCAGCTCGCCTGGTCTTCGCAAATTGAAGACGACTGTCGCCGACTCGTGCGGCTCGCGGTGTATGAAGACCTGGACCGGGGCTACGACTGGACGACCGTGTCGCTCGTGCCCGAAGGGGCGACCGCCGCGGCCGAGGTTGTCGCTCGCCAGGCTGGCGTGATTGCCGGTTTGAAGGCCGCGCGGATCGTACTCGACGAAATGGATGCCGCCGCCACCTGGGAGCCCGCTGCTAGCGACGGAGCGCAAGTGACGGCCGGCACCGTGCTGGCGACAGTCCGCGGCTCGGCCCGCGATCTACTGACCTGCGAGCGGCCGCTGCTCAATTTTCTGGGCAAGCTGTCGGGAATCGCATCCCTCACCCGGCGGTATGTCGAGGCCATCGCCGGCACGAAGGCCCGCCTGTACGACACTCGCAAAACCACCCCCGGCTGGCGGCGGCTCGAAAAATACGCGGTGCATTGCGGCGGGGGGCGGAATCATCGCACTGGCCTCTTCGACGCGGTGCTTATCAAGGACAACCATCTCGCTCTCGGCCGGCAGCCCGATATTGCCGCCCACTATTCGCCCGCCGAGGCGGTGGTGCGAGCGCGGCAATTTGTCCGCGAGTCGCTGGCCGGCGATCCGCGAGCCGAGACGATGATCGTCGAAGTCGAGGTCGATTCGCTCGCCCAACTCGCGCAGGTGCTGCCGGTCGCGCCCGATATCGTGCTGCTCGACAACATGCCCCCCGATCTCTTGCGGCAGGCGGTGGCGCTGCGCGACGAAGTCGCTCCCGCCGTCGAACTCGAAGCCTCGGGCGGCATCAACCTGACGACGGTCCGCGCGGTGGCCGAAACGGGGGTCGAGCGGATCAGCGCGGGGGCCCTCACCCACTCCGCCATTGGCCTCGACGTGGCCCTCGATTGGAAGCTGTAGCCGGCGGTTTCGCTTGCAACTCGCCCCCGAAATGACCAAACTGAATGCATCCACTTTCGTCGATGCGAGGGTTTTGTGATTCGAAGTTGGCTTCTATTCGCGCTGCTGCTGATCGTCGCCTGGGGCGCGCTGCCGGCGGCCCTGCGCGGCGACGAGGCTGCGCCGGCGGAGTTTTCGGCCGAGCAAATCGAGTTCTTTGAAAAGTCGGTCCGGCCGGTGCTTGTCGAGCGCTGCCACCAATGCCATGCCGCCAGCAAGCAAGAGGGGGAGCTGCGGCTCGACTCGCGCGAGGCGATTCTGGCCGGCGGCGACAGTGGCCCGGCCGCGATTCCCGGCGAGCCGGAAAAGAGCCTGCTGATCGCGGCGATTCACTTCGCGGACGACGGCCCCCAGATGCCCCCCAAAGGGAAGCTCGACGGCGACAAAATCGCCGCCCTTACCCGCTGGGTCAAGCTCGGTCTCCCCTGGCCCCAGGCCGCGCCGGAAAGGCCGCCCACCGCGCCGGCCAGCACCACCTTTCACATCCGTCCCGCGGACCGGCAGTTCTGGTCGCTCGTTCCCGTGCGAATGCCCGAGCTGCCGCCGGTGAGCGATCCATCGTGGCCCCAAACCAATGTTGATCGCTTCATCCTCGCCAAGCTCGAAGCGAGCGGCCGCCAACCCGCGCCGCCAGCCGATCCGCGGGCGCTTATCCGCCGCCTCAGTTTCGACCTGACCGGCTTGCCGCCAACGCCGGAGGAGGTGGATGCGTTTGTTCTAGCTTTCTCCCCCTCTCCCACTCCCCCTCTCTCCCACTCCCAGCAAGCAGAGAGGGAGAGTGGGAGAGGGGGAGAGAGGGGGAAGGCCATCGCCGCCCTGGTCGATAAGCTCCTCGACTCTCCCCACTACGGCGAGCGAATGGCCCGCCTCTGGCTCGACGTGGCCCGCTATGGCGAGGATCAGGCCCACACCTTCCAGGCCCGGCAATATCCGCAAGGCTTCCGCTATCGCGATTGGGTCGTCGCGGCGTTCAACCGCGACCTGCCCTACGACGATTTCCTCCGGCAGCAAATCGCCGCCGACCTGCTCGATGGGCCCGACAAAACCGAGCGACTGGCGGCTTTGGGCTTTTTCGCCTGCGGGCCGGTTTATTACGGCGATAAGAACGGCATGGACCAGGTCGCCGACCGGATCGATACGCTGACTCGCGGCATGCTGGGGCTGACCGTCGCCTGTGCCCGCTGCCACGACCACAAGTTCGACCCGATCTCGACCGTCGATTACTACGCCCTCGCCGGCATCTTCGCCAGCACCGACTATGTCGAGCTGCCGCTCGTCAGCGCCGCGGAGATCGAGGCCAGCGAAAAGACGCTCTCCGAGCAGGAACGCAAAAACAAGAACCGGCCGAAGAAGTATCCCTTTTTGCACGCGATCGCCGACCAGCCCACGCCGCGGAACATGCGGGTGCATCTGCGCGGCAATGCCGAGACCCTGGGGGAAGAGGCCCCGCGGCGATTCGTCGAGGTGCTCGCCGGCGATTCGCCCCAGCCCTTTACCCGCGGCAGCGGGCGGCAGGAGCTGGCCGAGGCGATCGCCAGCCCCGACAATCCGCTCACCCCCCGCGTGCTGGTGAATCGCTTGTGGCAACAGCACTTTGGCCGGGGTCTCGTGCGCACCGCGAGCAACTTTGGCATCCTCGGCGAGCGGCCGACCCACCCGGAAATGCTCGATTATCTGGCGGCGAAGTTCGTCGCGTCGGGCTGGTCGATCAAGGCGCTGCAGCGCGAGATTGTCCTTTCGGCCACTTATCAGCAATCGGCCTTCGCGGACGAAGCGTCGCGCGAAACCGATCCCGAGAATCTGCTGGTGGGCCGGATGAATCGCCGCCGGTTGGAGGTGGAAGCGTGGCGCGATGCGCTGCTCGCCGTCACCGGCCGGCTTGACGACCGAATCGGCGGGCCGCCAGTCGATCTGGCCGATGCCAACAATCGCCGCCGCACCCTGTATGCCAAAATCAGCCGCCATGAGCTGGACCCTCTCCTTCGCCTCTTCGATTTTCCCGACCCGAACATCACCAGCGACCAGCGGGCCGTCACCACCGTCCCGCTGCAGCAACTGTTCGTCCTCAACAGCGACTTCATGACCGCGGCCGCGCAGGCCCTGGCCGGCCGCTTGCAGGGCGAAACGGCCGACGATGCCAGTCGAATTCAGCGCGCTTACGAGTTGCTCTATTCCCGCCCCGCCAGCGAACGGGAAGTGGCGATTGGACGCGAATTTTTGTCAGCGACCGACGAATCGGTCGAAACGAAGAAGGTGCGACTCACTCGCTGGGAGCGCTATGCCCAGGCGCTTTTGGCGGCGAATGAATTCATGTATGTGGATTAAATTGACCTCGGACCCCTGCCGGCTTGTCCGGCAGGTGAACCAGGTTGAAAGCTAGTTCGACACGCACACTCGCTTATTTTCCGATTCGCCGCATCGTCGCCTTCGGCGACGATGCGGCGAATCGGAGGGTCAGGGTGCGATGATGTTTGCCTCTCGCGGACAGCCTATCGTTCCTGCCAGGCAAGCTGGCGGGGGCGAGAATTGGAGAATCGACCAATGATGGCAAACCTTTCCCGCCGCGACCTGCTCGCCCGTCTCGGCGGCGGCTTGGGGCTCGTCGGCTTGTCGGCGGCGCTGGCCCAGGCCGATTCGGCTCCGGCGGCGGCCAGCCCCCTCGCGCCGAAGTCGCCGCACTTCGCCCCGCGGGCCAAACGGGTCATTTTCCTGTTCATGAACGGCGGGCCGAGTCACGTCGATACGTTCGATCCCAAGCCCGAACTGACGAAGTACTCTGGCCAGCCGCTGCCTGAATCGTTCAGCACCAAAAACGTCCGCCGCCGCGACGCCAAGCTGCTCGGCTCCCCCTTTGCCTGGCAGCCGCGCGGCGAAAGCGGGATCGAAGTTTCGGAGCTGTATCCCGAGGTCAGCCGGCATATCGACGACCTGTGCGTTCTGCGATCGATGCACACCGACAACCCGAACCACGAGCCGGGCCTCTTGCTCATGAACACGGGCAACATGCAGCCGATTCGGCCGAGCATGGGTTCGTGGCTCACCTACGCCCTCGGGACCGAAAACCAAAATCTGCCCGGTTTCGTCGTCCTCTGCCCCGGCAAGCCGGTGGTCGGGCCGTATCTCTGGACCAGCAGCTTTCTGCCCGGCGTGCATCAGGGAGTACACATCAACAACAAGTCGGTCGATCCGGACCAGATCATCCGCGACGTAAAGAACAAGCAGCTTTCGACCGGCCAGCAGCGCGAGCAGCTCGATCTTTTGCAATCGCTCAACCGCCTGCATCGCGAGTCGCGCCCCGGCGATGACCAGCTCGAAGCTCGCATCGCTTCGCTCGAAATGGCCTATCGCATGCAGGGCGAAGCGCGGGAAGCCTTCGACCTGGCCCGCGAAACGGCCGCCACCCGCGAGCAATACGGCACCGGGGAATTCGCCAATGCCTGCCTCTTGGCTCGCCGCCTCGCCGAGCGGGGCGTCCGCATGGTGCAGGTTTTCTATGGCAACGGCCAGCCCTGGGACGACCACAAAGACATTCTCAACCATCGCAAGCACGCCCAGGCGAGCGACCGGCCGATCGCCGCGCTGCTGGCCGATCTGAAGGCCCGCGGCCTGTTCGACGACACGCTCGTCGTCTGGGGGGGCGAGTTCGGCCGCACGCCGACGAACGAGGGAGATAAGGGGCGGGACCACCACGCTCTTGGCTTCTCGATGTGGCTGGCCGGCGGCGGCCTGAAGCGCGGCCACGTCCATGGCGCGACCGACGAGTTTGGCTTCGCGGCGGTCGAAAAGCGGATGCACGTCTATGACCTGCAAGCCACCATTTTGCATCTCTTGGGCCTCGACCACGAAAAGCTCACCTATCGCTTCAGCGGCCGCGACATCCGCCTCACCGACGTTCACGGCGAAGTCGTTCGCGACCTCCTTGCCTAGCTCGTGGGGCGGGCGTCCAGCCTGCCGAGTTCGTAGGGTGCCGGAGCGGAGCGAATTGCACCCTACGCCGGAGCGTCGTGCGCGGGCGGGGCGTCAGATCGTTGACCAGACTAGTCACGGAGGGCGAAGTTTTGGGGGGGGACTTACGTCGCGAGGGGTGGGTGTAAGTCACGGCGGGGATTGGGTTTGCGCGCGGGGGAATCGCCGTAAGTGGTGGGAGCGGCGGAATTCCGCGCGCTAGTTTCTTGACGCGTAGCGGTTCTTTTGCAAATGTGTACGGGCGTTCCCTTTTGTGCTGAACGCACGGCGTAGCAGCGTGGCGACGGAAGGGTGGGCCAAGCCCACCCTCCTCCGTCTGTCTCCCCCTGCGCGCCGATCCGCAAACCCCAATCCCCCAGGAGCTTCGTCATGGTTGCCGTTCATCAACCTCCGCCGCCACCCAAGCAGATCAAACCACCGAGCGA
>JANRLS010000016.1:0-20576 GCA_033762315.1 Pirellulaceae bacterium | reverse complement strand
GGCGTGATCGACATGGTCAGCCACTTGGGCGAGTATCACGACAAGCATGTGGAATTCGTGCCCGGCGAGGGTTTGATCGTGCCCATCAATGCTCAAGAGATCAAGCAAGTGGTGCTCAACATGATCACCAACGGACTCGACGCGCTGGCCGACGGCGGCACCGTGCGGATCGAGCTCGCGGCCCGAGGCGGCCAAGCGCATCTCACGTTTACCGACAACGGTTGCGGCATGACCGACGAAGTTCTGAAGCACTTGTTTGAGCCCTTTTTCACCCGCCGCCGCGATGGCACGGGAACGGGCCTGGGCCTCTCCATTACCTATCGCATCGTGACCGACCACGGAGGCACGATCGAACCCGCCAGCGACGGCCCCGGCCGCGGCTCGCGGATGCGATTGCTCCTGCCGCTTGTTGCCAAGGATAAGACGCACCATGAAAGAAGCACCGAAAACCGACTCCAAGCCGCTTAATGCCCGCGGCCAAGAGCTTCCTCCCGCCCGCCTCAAAATGCTCTTCGCCGACGACGAGCCGGCCCTGCAAGAGCTGATGAGCCTGGAGCTGCCGCGCATGGGGCACGAGGTCACCGTCTGCCCCGACGGCGCGACCGCCTGCGCCGCGCTGGAGCGCAACACCTACGACTGCATCCTCGTCGATCTCGACATGCCCGGCATGAACGGCATTCAGGTCATCGCCAAGTGCAAGGAACTCTCGCCCGACACCGACGCCATCGTCCTCACCGGCAAATCGACCCTCGATACCGCCGTGCAGGCCCTCCGCCACGGGGCGGTCGATTATCTGACCAAGCCTTGCAAGCTGATCGATCTGAAGGCCCTGCTGTTGCGCGTCGCCCGCCAGCGGGTGTGGATCAACAAGGTTCGCGCCCTCAAGCACCAACTGGAGCGCGTCGAAGGCAAAACCGAGCTCGTCGGCGTCAGTCGCGGCATGGAGCAAGTCAAGCGGTTGATTGAGAAGGTCGCGCCGACCAACTCGACCGCCCTGATCCTCGGCGAAACAGGCACCGGCAAGGAGCTGGTTGCCCGGGCCGTGCATCAGCACAGTCTGCGGGCCGAGAAGCCGTTCGTCGCCGTCAATTGCGGCGCCCTGCCCGAAACGCTGATCGAAAGCGAGCTGTTCGGCCATCGCAAAGGGTCCTTCACCGGCGCCGACGATCATCGCGTCGGCCTCTTCGAGGTGGCCCACGGCGGCACAATTTTCCTGGACGAAATCGGCGAGCTTCCCAAGAGCATGCAGGCCAAGCTGCTGCGGGTGCTCGAAAGCGGCGAGATTCGCCGCGTGGGGGACAACAACGCCTTCGAGGTCGATGTGCGGGTCGTCTGCGCCACGCACCGCAACCTGCCCGAAATGGTTGAGGCGGGGGAATTTCGCGAAGACCTGATGTACCGGATCAACACCTTTGAGATTCACCTGCCGAGCCTCCGCGAGCGGGCGGCCGACATTCCGGCCCTGGCCGAGCACCTGTTTCGCCGCTTCCGGCCCGGCCTCAAGGCGGGCGAAAAGCTGTTCACCCCCGAGGCCATCGAAATCCTGCAAAAGCACACCTGGCCCGGCAACGTCCGCGAGCTGGCCAACGTGATCGAGCACGCCACGATCCTCTGCGACCAGCCGCCGCTCACTCCCGACCACCTCCCCCAGCGCTTTGCCGCCCGCAAAGCCGCCGGCGGCAAGGTGCGCATCAGCGGCCCCATCACCCTTCGCGACCTCGAAATGCAAGCCATCTACGACGCCCTCGACCGGCACGAAGGCAATAAGCCCGAAGCCGCCGAAGAGCTCGGCATCAGCCTCAAGACGCTCTACAACAAGCTGAACCAGACCGTGCTCTCCGGCGAAAAAGCTGCCTAAGGTAGGCCCCTCACGCCGTGCGGGCCTGCGGCGATTCAGCTCTGGGTTCATCGAGAGGAACGGGAGCTCACTCGTTGGTGGGTGCAGGCAAAAAGAGTCGCTTTTGGTTAGGAATAACAATGTCTGAGTGATGCTGAATTCCCGATCGTCTTTTGTGCCCATCCTTGTCGGTGATCTTGAAGTCTCCCTGCTTGGCGAGACTATTGATTACATCAATCATGATATCGGACGTAACGGGAGTCTCATTTGTCAGAGCTCCAAATATTTCGTAGAACGAAGCCCCCTTCTTGAAACCGGAACTCGATAGGCGTTCTGGCAGTTGGTTCAGAAGTTCGTCTTCACTCGAAATGCGAGCGGTCTCGTCAAAAAAATATCCGGAAAGCAGTTTCTGTTGCTTCCACTCTTCTCGTTTCGTTTGGTCAAATCCGAGCATCCGAAGCCCCGATTTTCCATAGTGAGCAAACGAATTTGTTTCCTTCCAATGTAATCCGACCATGACGTCGCGAGCTCGCTGATGCCCAGAGAGATGGATCAACCAATAGTCACGCTGAGCTTCAGTCGAGCGAATAAAAAATGGCGTGTAGAACTGGGCTCCTGTCCGCTCCTGCATCTGCGCGTGCAATGAGAATTGGATAATCCGTCGCCATTCTCGCTGGGCCTTGGCATCATCAATGGCATTTGGCGGCAAGACCAAGCCGAGACGGTTTAGACGCTCCTGGGTTTCGTCACTGCTATTCAGATAGTGGATTAGCCAGTCAGTCGCAAATGTGAGGATGACTTCGGCATGTTCGAGGGACTCAAGAATCACGCCGATTGTCGCGAATGGAACGTCGAGGTAACCGAATTGATCAAGAACAAAAATGGCTCGTTCCGAACGTCCACGCGATTTGATGTGGTCAATCAATTTGGGAACTTGTGCTACAAACTCGCCGGGAATCAGGCGAATGCGATTTGCGAGTAGCGAGCGAAATTCCGACTCAGAAATGACCTCTCGAAGATACTCGTACGCCGCCAAATTTTTCTCGATGAAGAAGTAGTCCACATCCAAATTGAATTGTTTTGTTTTCCTGGCTTCCTTCGCTGCTTCAGCCGCTTTACGCATCGCCTCAAGCATGATCAAGGGGGACCCGGGACGATTCTCATTCGTTTCTTCATCGCGATACATCCCACCTCCGGCAAATCCGTCCACGAGGGTCAATCGTAGCTCTTTTCGCCGAGGATCCGCCGTCAGGACTGAAACATAGCGCTCAAGGTACGCTTTAATAACGCGATGCTTGGCAAGACTATGCGCACGAATATATGGTGGCGGCTCGTCCTTCCGCCATTTGTGGTTCTCGCGACTCATTGCGTCCCTCTAAACCATGCCTGTCTGAAAGATCGATCAAGATGCCGTCCGGTGGTTCCTTTGAGACCGAGGCCTGGAGAACTTGGCAGCCTCATCCTCGAATCTGGCGAGAACTTGAAGTCGGTCGTGGCGCGATGGTGGCGTCGCCTGTTGCTCCTGAGGGAAGTCGTCAAATGTCTTGCCCCCTAATTCTCGCCCGTTTCGTGACTTCTGCACGCCGCCCCATTGCTTGAAAAAGAACGGCACGTTGGCCTTCCGGCATTGGTCGCGGAGGCTGAGCACCCATTGGCGCTGCATCGGCCTGGCGCCGGGGCCGCTTTCGCCGCCGACGATGACCCAATGAATGCCGGCGAGGTTGATGGTGCCGACGTCTTCTAGGAGCGGTTCGATGGAGAGAAAGGCGACGGTGGGGGCGGCGGCGCGGAGGTGGTCGATGCGGGGGAGGCCGTGCTTCTTGTTCTCGACGCTGACACCCCACCAGATGTGCTCTTGATTCGCGGCGAACTTGAGGCGGGTTTGCAGTAGGTCGCGCAGCCGCTCGGAACGCTTGGTCAGCACCTGGAAGGTGTGCCAGTTGGCGGCGACCATGACGCGGGCACAGAGCTCGATGTAGTCGTCATCCACGCCGTCGTGAAACAGGTCGCTCATCGAGTTGACGAACACCATTTTCGACTTCGACCACCGCAGCGGCTCCAGCAGCTTTTCCGACACGAGGCGCAGGTCGAAGCCTTGCTCGTAGGGATGCCCCGGCACGCCGCGGAACCGTTCGGCAAAGGTCTCCGCGTAGCAATGCTTGCAGCCGGGGCTGATCTTCGTGCAGCCGCGCACGGGATTCCAAGTCGCGTCGGTCCACTCGATTTTGGAATTGTCGCTCATGGCTTGCTCCTTTCCGTAAGCATATACCCGTGTACAGTCACCAGGCAATCGCAATTTGCCTTCCAGCCAGCGGTTAACCGTCCAATGGGAGCAACGCGGGTGGCGGCAAGATGCCTCGCCGCTGACTTCGCGGCCATCAGCGAACGGGGCACCACCTGCGCTGTCGCGGCGCTTGCGCAGGTGCGGCTTCTTCCGCAGCCGCCACTCGCGGGCCCTCCGCTCGCGGCGATTGAGGGCGCGCCGGGGGGTGACGAATCCGGATTCGAGGGCGATTTCGGCCAACTGAGCAGGGGACAAAAAGCGGCTTTTGTCGCCCGATTCCAGAGCACAGTCATCGCCGCAACCCATTGCCGCATAAACACTTGCATCGATACCATCTTCCGCTACCTCCCCCCTGCTCACCCCCTTGGCTGAACATGCCCTAACAGGGGGGCAAATACCGTCGCTCTCCACTTGTTCCTCCCGCGCCACCGCTTCGGCCCGAAACCCCGGCACCTCGCGTGGCAGCAGCATTTGTGCCCTTGCTTTCGCCGTCGCAATCATGGCGCACCTCCTTTATCTGGTCTGGTTGGTTGGTAAGACTTGCCACCAACTAGATGCCCCACGCTTGACTAGTCTGGTCACGCCGCGCGGGCCAAATTCTCGGCTCGCGAGCGCAACCCCTTGTGCCGCTGAGCCTTGCGCCGGCGAGAATTTTTCTCGTTACCAGGCTCCGCGTTCCCGCGTTCGCGTTCCGCGTTCGGCGCGGGTCTCGCGTTCGCGTTCGGCGCGGGTCTCCGACCCCGCCGTGGTTCGGACCGGAGGTCTCCCGAAATCGCCCAGCCTGGTGCGGGGTCAGGAGACCCGCGCACAACAGGGGACCCGTTCGTTTATCCGCAAGGAGACCTTCGGTCAGCGAGGTGCGGGGTCAGGAGACCCGCGCACAACGACCCGCGCACGACAGGCTCAGCCATCCAAGCTCAGGCATCGCGAAAATAAGCCTCTTTGAGCCACCGCTTCACTTGCAGATCGATATCGGCCAGCGCGGCGAGCGAAACGCGATGGGTGATTCGGTCGCGCTTTGCCCGGCCACCTGTATCAACCAGCCGAGCGGTGAACGGTTCGTCTCCCAATGCGAGGCCGAGACTGATCCGCTTGCTCGACACGGGCTTGATCTGCGCGAAAACGTGCCGGCGATAAATGGGAACAATCGTGCGGCAGGGGCAAACGCGAACTTCCCCCAACTCCAGCACCAGCCGAATCAGCTCGTCGTGAATTGGCCGCAGGGGGAGCCGCTCGCCGGCATACAGCGCGCTGACATAACTCGGGCAGGCCGCCAGATAGGCCTCCGCGTTCTCATCCGCCAGGCCGAGGTCGTTTCCTAGCGAGCGCTCGACCAGCCACCACGCGGAGTTCGTCCCCAATCCGTATTCACTTTTCAACCACTGCCGGCAAGCCCGCTCGTCGGCGGGGCCAGAGCCTTTGATGTGGCGAATCCATTGGGGGAGCGAGCGGCCGGTTTTGGCGGGCAATTCGGCGATCCACTTTTGCACCATCGTCACGCCGGGATGCACGCTGTAGCGAATTTCTTCCGCGGCGGCGTTCGCTATCCGCCCGGCCGGCTGGCGACGCGCGGCGCGGCGGGCAACCGCAGTGGTTCTCGGCTTGGGCATGGCGGGTTGAGCGGAACAGGAGGGAGAGGCAACTCGGCGGAGCCAGGATTCTCGCATCCCGCCCGCCGAAACTCAAATCGCGGGGCGATTTTTTCCCCAATTTTGGAGAGGGTGGAAAAAAACATCAAAAAGCATTGATTTATCCGCCGGGGATTCACTAGACTAAAAAATCGTGGTCGGCACGGGTCTCGCTGAAACGAAACCACCCCTGCCGGTCATAGGTGGTTATCCCCTGTTTGCTTCCCACCCCGCTATCCCCCCTGGAGCTTGCCATGCTGAGCATCGACCTCGCCCGTAATTCGCGGTATTGCGACGGCATTTCGCGGCGCAGCATGCTCAAGCTGGGCGTCGCCGGGCTCGGCGGCATCACCCTGGCGGGCCTCTTGCGGGCCGAGGCGGCGGCGGGCATTGGCTCGTCGCACAAGGCGCTCATCAACATCCATCTTGGCGGCGGCCCCAGCCATCAAGACATGTTCGACGTGAAGCCCGATGCCCCGCGCGAATTCCGCGGCGAATTCAACCCCATCGCCACCAATGTGCCGGGGATCGAAATCTGCGAGCTGTTCCCGCTGCTGAGCCAAATGGCCGATAAGTACGCGATCATTCGCTCGCTCAGCGGGATGTTCGACGATCACAGCAATTTCCACACCCAAACCGGCTTCGGCCGCAACGACCTCCGCAATGCCGGCGGCCGGCCGAGCATCGGCTCGGTGGTCAGCAAGCTGCTGGGACCGACCGGCAGCGGCGCACCGACCTATGTCGCTTATAACGACGGGCCCGAGGGGTACCTTGGCCCGGTGTATCGCCCTTATCGGCCGCAGGGGGGTGATCTGAAGCTAGTTGGTGGGATGAGTGAGGACCGGCTTAACACGCGAACGAACCTCCTTAGTTCGCTCGACAAAATCCGCCGCGATGCCGACGCCACCGGCAAGATGGAAGCGTTCGATTCGTTCACGCAGCGGGCCGTCGGCGTGGTGACAAGCGGCAAAGTGGCGGATGCCTTGGACCTTGAAAAAGAAGACAAAGCGATTCGCGAGCGCTATGGCCGCGAAGATGGGCAGAGCTTTTTGCGGGCCCGCCGCCTCGTCGAAGCGGGCGTCCGCGTCGTCACGTTCGATTGGGGTGGCTGGGACACGCACGAGCGCAACTTCGAGCAGTTCCGCAAGCAATTGCCCAAGCTCGACAAGGCGATGAGCGCCCTGCTGACCGATCTTTCCGACCGCGGCCTCGATAAGGATGTCACCGTGATGATGTGGGGCGAATTCGGCCGCACGCCGCGCGTCAACAACAATGCCGGTCGCGACCACTGGTCGCGCGTGGCGATGGGCTTCATGGCCGGCGGCGGCATGCGGCTGGGGCAGGTCATCGGCAGCACGACGAAGAACGCCGAAGAGGCGAAGGATCGCCCGGTTCACCTGCAAGAGGTATTCGCCACGCTGTACCACAATTTCGGCATCAATGTCGAATCAGCGCAGCTGCGCGACAATGCCGGCCGCCCGCAATATCTGGTCGATACACGGCGGCCGATCAAGGAACTGGTGTAGGCCAATTCGCGGCCGGTGGTCCAAAGTCGATCCCGCCGGAGGCTTGACAGCCTCCGGCTTTTTGTTGCGCGGGCACCCAGGCCGAGTATCGGCGACATACAGCGAAAATCGGGGCCAGGACAGGGGCTTTCCGTGGCCAAGGCAAATCCGCCGGTTCGGCCCAAAAACCGGCCGGGGATGGGCTTGTCAGGGGACCGCATTCTGGCACAATGGGGAGTTTCCCATTTGGCAAAAGACGGACCGTCCCCCCGCTCGCCACTGGCGGCAATTCGCTGCCGCCGGGCGCGGGATGTATTGAGGATGCGATCATGGCAGAAACATTGAATGTGAAGCGGCGCGAGGATTTGGGTTCGTCCCGCAATCGTCGGCTGCGGGCCAGCGGGCAAATTCCCGCGGTGCTATATGGCCACGGCGAGGCGAGCCTGAGCCTGACGATTCCCTCGACCGAAATCTGGGGGGCGATCAAGCGCGGCGGCCGCATCGTCAAGCTGGCGGGGGATGTCACCGAGCAGGCGCTCATTCGCGCCGTGCAGTGGGATGTGTTCGGCAAGGACGTGCTGCACATCGACCTCTTGCGCGTCTCGGAAAAAGACAAGATCAAAACGAAGGTGAGCATCGAGCTCAAGGGAACCGCCGTCGGCACGACCGAAGGGGGCGTGGTCGAGTGGGTCATGCACGAAGTCGAAATCGAATGCCCCGCGCTCTCGATTCCCGACAAGCTCGTCGTCAACATCACCGACATGCACTTGGGCAAAGGGATTCATGCGAGCGAAATCGCCCTGCCGGCCGGCGCCAAAATGCTGACCGTGGCCGAAGCGGTGATCGTGCATTGCGTGGCCCCGCATGTCGAGGCCGAGGCCGTGCCGGGTGCCGGCGAGCCTGGCGCCGCCGAGCCCGAAGTCATCGGCAAGAAGGAGAAGGAAGAAGGAGAAGAGGGAGCCGAAGCCCCCGCCAAGGACAAGAAATAGCGGGTGTTGTCGGCTCGGATTGGGATCGTATGAAGCTGATTGTCGGACTGGGAAACCCGGGAAAACAATATCAAGGGACGCGGCACAACGTGGGCTGGGTGGTGCTGGCTTTGCTGGCCAAAAACTTCGCCACCGGATCGCCGCGGGGCCAATTCCAGGGAGAAACCAGCGAAGCGATGATTCGCGGCGAAAAGGCCCTGCTTTTGACGCCGCTGACCTATATGAACCTGAGCGGTGCCAGCGTGCTGGCCGCTCGCGACTTTTACAAAATCGACCACCAAGACCTGTTGATCGTTTGCGACGATTTCAACCTGCCGCTCGCTAAGCTCCGCTTTCGGGCGAGCGGGTCGTCGGGAGGACAAAAGGGACTGGAGGACGTGATTCGCCGCCTGGGAACGGATAGCATTCCCCGGCTGCGGATTGGAATTGGCCAGCCACCGCCGGGGCGCGATGTTCCGGGCTATGTGCTCGGCCGGTTCACTCCCGAAGAGCAAGCCGAAATGACCCTCGCCACCGAGCGGGCGGCAGCCGGCGTCGCCGATTGGGTCGAACGAGGTTTGCAGCACTGCATGAATCAGTACAACGCGTAGCGGCGGCGAGTGTCGGCTTGGGCCGTGCTCGAACCGTCCAAGCGCCCGACGCCCGGGTGGCGTCGGTCCATCGCCGGCAAGTTCCGGCGGCGCTTGGCGACGAAGCTCGCGACCATTTGATAAGGATGTTCCTTTGGCTCAGAACGTGTACGAGTGCATGGTGATTCTGGACAGCAACAAATATGCCCAGAATCCGAACGGCCTGGGGCAGCAAGTCCCCGACCTCGTGACCAAGCTCGGCGGCGAAGTCCTCGTCAGCCGGCTGTGGAACGAGCAAAAGCTGGCCTACCCCATCGATGGCCACAAGAAGGGAACCTATTGGCTCACCTACTTCCGGCTCGATAGCCAGAAGCTGGTCGAACTGACGCGCGACCTGCGGATCAACGAAACCGTGCTGCGATACTTGACCTTGGTCGTCGAGCCGCGGCTGGTCGAGGCCCTGGTCGAGCACGCCAAGGGGGGTGCCAAGCCGAAGACGGTCGATGCCCCGCCGCCGGTCGAAGAGGTCGAGGAAGTCCCTTCGGTCGAGGACCTTGCCGGTTAGGCAATCCGGGGAACGCGGGCGATTGCGGAAAGCTAGAACATCGTATAGGTTCTCTGTTGTAACGATTGTTCACCGACCAATTCGCCCCGCTCCTTGTCGTCAACGGAGGGAAGTTATGGCCAGCTTCAACCGTGTCATCCTCATGGGGAACATCACCCGTGACATCGAAGTCAAATACCTGCAAAGCGGCTCCGCCGTGACCGACATCACCGTCGCCGTCAACGACAAGCGAAAGAACCAGCAGGGGGAATGGATTGAAGAAACGACCTTCGTGGACGTAACGCTTTGGGGCCGCACCGCCGAAATCGCGGGGGAATACCTGGGCAAAGGCTCGCCGATTTTCATTGAAGGTCGATTGCGGCTGGATAGCTGGGAAAAAGACGGCCAGAAACACTACAAGCTGCGGGTCACTTGCGAACGCATGCAAATGCTCGGCAGCAAGGGGGATGGCGGCGGCCGAGGTCGCGGCGGTCCTCCGGCACAGAACTACGACGACGGCGGAGACTATGGCGAGCCTTCCGGCCCGCCGCCGGCTCGCGCGCAATCGCGCGGCGCGGCTCCGGCCGCGCCGCCGCCACCCACTTCGGACGACATTCCGTTTTAGAACACTTAATAACCCGAACATGCGCGGGAAGGACGAATTCGAAATCCCCCCGCTGACGCTTCGGGTTAATATTCAACACCAACCATTCAACGAATCCCAGGTATCGCCATGCCCACGAAAACCCGCCCCGGCCGCTTCAAGTCGCTTCCCAAGGGACCGACAGGGGGCGTGCAACTGCTGCTTATTCAATCGGTCGATCACCTCGGCAAGCAGGGGGATGTCGTCCAGGTCAAGCGGGGCTATGCCCTGAACTATCTGCTGCCGCAGGGGCTGGCTACCGTCGCCACCGACCACCACAAGCGAATGGTCGAAAAGCACCGCGCCCGCTTGAATGAAATCGAAAAGGCCCGCCTCGCCTCGCTGCGGCAACTGTCGGACGCGATCGCCAAGCAGAGCATCACCATCGAGGCGAATGCCAACGACGAAGGGCATCTCTACGGCAGCGTCAACGCCAACGAAATCGCCGCCGCACTCAAGGCTGCCGGCTTCCACATCACCACCGACCAGGTGCGGCTCGAAGGGGTGCTCAAAGAACTGGGTCTCTACACGGTTAAGATTCACCTGCACGCCGAAATCGAAGCCGAGCTCAAGGTGTGGGTCGTGCCGACGGTGACTGGCGACGAAAAGCCCGCCACTGAGAAGCCCGCCGCCGAAAAGACCGAGGCCCCCGCCAAAGAGAAGAAAGAGAAGGCCGAGAAGAAGTAGCGCCCGTCAGCGTTCGCTCGCTGGAATTTCCACAATCGTTACCGCGGCCGATTCCCAGCCGCGGGGTTGCCCTTTGCGCCAGCCATCCCACGAGATGAAGAACCGCTCCCCCTTTTCATCGAGGGCGTTGCCAAACGAGCCATCCAGGGCGTAGCCGCACTGCTCCCAAAACGGGTCGTGCAAGAAGGCGAGCACCTTACGCTCGCCGGTGGTGGTATCGTATTGCACGATCGGCGTGCCATCTTGTGCGGCCCCGCCATGCGCGCCGGGAACGTAATAGAGAAAGCGGCCGGTCGGGTCGGCTTCGAGGGACGCGATATATTCCTGCGAGGCAACGCCGATATTGCCCAGTTGCTTTACCTCGCCGGTTTTGACCTCGAGCGACCAGAGACCGGCTTTGGTTTCGGAGGTGCCATAGACCAGCCCTTGTGGCGTTTCACGCGTGCAAGAGCGGACATGCGGTACCGCGGCGGGCGTGATTTCATTCGTCGCCGGGTCGTACATTTTCCCTTCCCAAAAGACATGCCCCGTGCTGGGCGAAAAGACGAGCGTTCGCGTTGGTCCATCGTCCGCCACTTTCAGCATTTTCCGCTGCTTCACGTCGAACGCGAAAAACTGAATCTTCTGGTTCGGCGCGTCTTTCCCCACGGCCGAGCCGCCGTAATAGATCATTCGCACCGGATCGAGCACACTCGCCGGCAGCGTGTGCTTTTCGATGGGCCAGGTCGCGACGATCTCGGTCCGCGCCGTTTGCGGGTGCGTGCGCAGAATCCACTCCCCCCGGTAGCCGTGCTTGTCGTCGGTGATCGTCGGCGAGCCCCGGTCCGTGGCATAGTAGAGCCAGCCGTCGCTCCCCAGATCGATCCGGCTTTGCATTTCGCCGGGGCGATAATCCATGTCCGGAGGAAAGGCGCCGGCCGCTTCGAGGAATTTCGACGTGTCGCAGAGGTGGCGGAACTTCAGCGTCGCGGCGTCGAGCTCCCACAGGTGGGCCGTGCCGCGGGGGGCGAGGTGATCGTTCGACGATGAGTAGTATTTGTCGCCCAGCACGAACCCATCCGAGCGGTGCGACCACGGATTGCCGGGGTAGTTTTGCAGCGGGTAGTAGAGGAACGTCACCTTTGGAGGCGTCTTGGCGATCGTCACCCCCGCCCGCAGGTTGTCTTGGGGTCGCAGAAAATCGGCCGACTCGATCGTCACGTGGCTCACTCCCCCCGGCAGCGTCGGCGGATACGGCAGCGGATACCGGTCGCGCAGCGCCTTGGCCCGTTTGGCCGCCGCATCCTGAGCAGTGGCCACGCCGGCGATCAGACACAAACCCAACAGGAGCGGAAGTTGTAGGCCGCGAGATCGCATGATTTTGTCGCCCCCAGAAA
The DNA here is from genome assembly GCA_033762315.1 of Pirellulaceae bacterium. Taxonomy (GTDB): domain Bacteria; phylum Planctomycetota; class Planctomycetia; order Pirellulales; family Pirellulaceae; genus CAYLLN01. Next base: position 8,514 of record JANRLS010000016.1, on the reverse strand, counting down.
GTGCCGCGAATCGGCTCGATTATAGTCGGCCGCCGTGCCAGCGGTTATAGTTTGGCGATGCGCACCCCTCAGCAACTTCTACATGGCCGCACGCGCGTCCGCCCGCGTTATGCCCTTTTGCCGCTGGAGGGATATCCGCCGTCCAAGCTCCCCGCCTGGCCCGGTGTCGAAGCCCGCATCCTGGCCGCGCCGGCGCTGGGGGCCGAGTTCGTGCAGTATCTGCTGAACGTGCCCTCCGGCCGCGGGACGGAGCATGCGGCGAATAGCCAGATTGAGACGTTCTTCTATGTGCTGGCGGGCGAAGTGCGGCTGGCGATTGGCACGTCTCCGGCCAAGTCACTGGTCGAAGGTGGATTCGCCCTCGTCCCGCCTGCCGCCAACTATAAGCTGGAAGCCCGCACCGACAGCCGCCTGTTGATGCTCAAAAAGCGTTACGAGGCAGCGGCTGGCATTGCGCCCCCCGGCCCAATAGTTGGCAATCAGGCCGACATTCCTGCCGAGCCGTTCCTGGGGAATCCGGCGGCCCGTCTGCAAATGCTGCTGCCGGACGAGATGCCGCTCGACTTGGCGATGAACATTTTCACGTTCGATCCCGGCCATAGCCTGCCGGTGGTCGAAACGCATGTCATGGAGCACGGCCTCTACTTCCTGCAAGGGAAGGGGGTCTATTTTCTCGACGACGAGTGGATGGAAGTCGAGGCGGACGATTTCATCTGGATGGGGCCCTATGTGCCGCAATCGTTCTATGCCACCGGGCCGATTTCCTCGCGCTACATCTACTACAAGAACGTGAACCGCGACGTGGAACTGTGATACCGATCCAACCGCACACAATCCGCCTGGCAAGAAGAGCAGCTTGTCTATGGAAAAAATCTACCGCGATGCCGACGTGGATATGGCCATCCTCACCGGCAAAACCGTCGCCGTCATCGGCTATGGCATCCAGGGCAAGGTGCAGGCGGCCAACGCCCGCGATAGCGGCGTGAAGGTCATCATCGGCACCCGCCCGCCGGAGCAGTCTCCCAGCCGCAACCAGGCCAAGGCCGATGGCTTCGAGTCCCTCAGCTTTGCCGAAGCGACCAAGCGGGCCGACATTTTGCTGATTGAACTGGCCGATCCCGCCCAACCGAAAATCTATGAGGCCGATATCGCCCCGAATCTGACCGCCGGTAAGACGCTCTGCTTTTGCCACGGTTTCAATGTGCTCTATGGAGCGATTCAGCCGCCGAAAGACGTGAACGTGGTCCTCTATGTGCCGAATGCGCCGGGACATTTTGTTCGCGAGAAATATCTGAAAGGCGAAGGCGTTTACGGCTGCATCAGCGTCGATCACGACGCGACGGGCAACGCCAAGGAGATCGTGCTGGCCATCGCCAAGGCGGTCGGCAGCACGCGGGCCGGCGTCGTCGAAATGACCTTTCAGCACGAGTGCGAGGGGGACAACTTCGAGGAGCAAATCCTGTACGGCGGGGCAATCCAACTGATGCGGTTGTGCTTTCAGGTGATGGTCGAGAACGGCTATCCGCCGAGCTTTGCCTACGCCAAGTCGATCCGCTCGATTCGCAGCGTGATCGACGTGATGGACGAGGTCGGCATCGAGGAATACGTCAGCCGCCGCTGCAGCCGCACCGCCGAGTTCGCGATTCGCACCCGCGGGCCGCGGGTCGTCAACGAAGAAGCGATCCGCGAGATTTTTCGCGAGACCGAGCGGGGCGAATTCGCCCGCGACTGGATGCAAGAATGGTCGCTCGGCATGCCCCTGCTGCACCGCCTGCGGCGCACCGCGGCCGAAAGTCAGATGGAACAAACCGGCCATGTCTGGCGGAAGGAATTTGGGAAGTGACCTCTCGTGGGGCAGGCGTCGCGCCTGCCGAGTCCTCATGCCCATCCGCGCCGATCGCCTCGCCCGCGACATTGCCGCCATCGCTGCCCAGCCGCTCAGCACCGGCGCGAACCGCCCCACGTTTTCTCCCGCCTGGGTAGCCGCTCGGAATTATGTCATCGCGCAAGCTCAGCAGTTCGGTTGCCTGGTCTTGATAGATCCAGCCGGTAACGTGCATATTCGCCAAGTTAGCAATGGATTTCGGAACCAGCCCGTCTGGCTCAGCGGCTCGCACCTCGATAGCGTTCCTAACGGCGGCGACTTTGACGGCGTGCTCGGCGTCGTCGCCCCGCTCGAAGTGCTCCGCGCCGCTCACGAAGACGGCGTGAAAAATCTACCGCTGGAACTGGTGATCTTCGCCGAAGAAGAAGGCACCACCTTCGGCCTCGGCATGCTCGGCAGCCGGGCCTGGGCGGGGACGCTGAGTGTCGATCAGCTGGGCAAAGTGCGCAATGCTCAAGGCGAGAATTATCTTCAAGCTGGTGAGCGGTGGGGAGTCCGGCCCAACGAAATCACTGCCGATGGATTCCGACCTTCCGACTACGCCGGCATGATTGAACTGCACATTGAGCAAGGCCCCGCGATGTGGAACCGCGGCCAGCCGGTAGCTGTCGTCTCCGCCATCAACGGCCGGCGGCAATATCGGGCCGAAATCCGCGGCGTTGCCAACCATGCCGGCTCGACCAGCATGACCGACCGTCGCGATGCGCTGGCTGGGGCGGCCGAAATGATGACGTATCTCGAAGGGCTCATGCCAACGCTTTCGCCGCGAGCCGTGGCGACAGTCGGGCAAATCCAGTGCTGGCCCAGCGCGGTCAACGTGATTCCCGAGAAAGCTGTATTTGCTATCGACTTCCGCGCTCCGGATAACGAAGTGCTGGCCCGCGGCGACGCCCAGATTCGCGAGCGTTTCGCCGCCCTCGTTGCCCGCCGCGGCCTATCGGGCAGCCTTGACGCTTCCGAAGCCCTTCCCGCCGTCCCCCTCGATCCGCGCATTTGCGAGCGACTGAGCCAAACCGCGAATCGACTCGGTCACGGCACGCTACCTGAAACCACCAGCGGCGCTTTGCACGATGCCGCGATCCTGGCCCCCTTTCTCCCCACCGCCATGCTCTTCGTCGCCAGCAAAGACGGCATCAGCCACAATCCGGCCGAGTTCAGCCGCATGGAGGACATCGCCCTCGCGACGGAAATTCTGTACGAAGCAGTGAAGACTCCTTTCGTTTAACGGCAAGCCACAGGTGACCGAATCCGCATCGCAAACAACACCGTCGCCTCCGGCTTGCCGTTAAACGAGTCAGTGCAATGAAACCCACCCTCGCCCAGCTTAACGCCGCCGACCAACCGCAATTCGTGGCTGTTTGCGGGCCGCTGTTCGAGCATTCGCCGTGGATCGCCGAACGGGCCTGGCATCGCCGTCCATTCGCCTCGCTCGAGGGGCTTTTACAAGCCTTGTGTCATTGTGTAAATGAGGCCACTTCGGACGAAAAACTCGCCCTGATTCGCGCCCATCCCGATCTCGTCGGCCGGGCGGCCTTGGCGGGCAGCCTGACCCGCGAATCGACCGGCGAGCAGGCGGCGGCGGGGCTGGCGCACCTGTCGCCGGAGGAAGTCCGCCAGTTTCAAGAGTACAATGCGGCCTATCGCGAGCGGTTCGGCTTTCCGTTCGTCATTTGTGCTCGCGAGAATAAGAAGGACGCGATCCTGGCGGCGTTTCCGGCGCGACTCGCGAATTCCCCTCCGGCTGAAATCGCCGCCGCCCTGGCCGAAATCGCCAAAATCGCCTGGCTGAGGCTGACGGATGCGGTAGAGGAACCTTGATGCAAGCACGCCTCGCTCATCAATCGTACGGCAAGTCGCGGGTCCGCCTCACGAAGGTGACGCGGCGGGCGGATCGGCATGAGCTGGCGGAGCTGTCGATCGACATCGCCTTGGAAGGGGATTTCGCGGCGTCGTACCTGACCGGCGACAATCGGCAGGTCATCGCCACCGACACGATGAAGAATACGGTCTATGTCCTGGCCGCCGATCATCCGCTCGATTCGCCCGAGAGCTTTGCCCTCACGCTGGCCGAGCATTTCGTCCGCCGCAACGCCCACGTCTCGGCCGCGACCGTGAACATCGAAGAGCCGACCTGGCGGCGGATCGATACGCTGACCGGCGTTCATCCACATGCGTTTGTCGCCGGCGGACCACAGCGCCGCACCTGCCGCGTTCGACACGAGCGAGAGAAAACGACCGTCCGGGCCGGCGTCGCCGGACTGTCGATCCTGAAGACGACCAATTCGGCCTTTCGCGGCTTTCTGCGGGACGAATTCACGACGCTCCCCGAAACCGATGACCGCATTTTCGCCACGACGCTCGATGCCAATTGGCTCTATCGCCCCGGCAGCGGCAACTGGAACGCGGCACACGCAGTGATCGTCCAAGCGCTGCTCGACGTGTTCGCCGGCCATGTCAGCTTGGCCGTGCAGCAAACACTGTTTGCGATGGGGCAGGCGGCCTTGGCGGCTTGCGACGCCATCGACGAAATCCACCTCGCCATGCCCAACCAGCACCGGATTCCCGTGAATCTGGCCCCCTTCGGCCTGCCAAGCCGCAACGAAATTTTTGTCACCACCAGCGAGCCGTTCGGCCTGATCGAGGCGACCCTCGCGCGGGATGCCACCTGATGGGCAAGCTTTCGACCCACGTGCTCGACACCGTTCGCGGCCGCCCCGCCGCCGGGATGCGGATCGACCTCTATCGGCGCGATGCCGGGGGCCTCGCGCTCGTCAAGTCGGCCGTGACAAACGCCGATGGACGCACCGCCGAGCCGCTGCTGGCCGAAGCAGCGCTGACCGCCGGGCAGTACGAGTTGCATTTCGACGTCGGCGAGTATTTCGCCGCCGTTGGCTCGCCCGATGCGGGGCAATTTCTGCGAATCGTTCCCGTGGCGTTCACCGTGACCGATCCGGCGGCCAACTACCATGTCCCGCTGTTGGTCTCGCCCTGGAGCTATGGCACCTATCGCGGCAGCTGACCCGCGTACCGGCGGAGTCGTCCGGGCGAAGTTTCCCGCGCCGCGGCCCCTCCCCCGCGATGCATTCAAGCGCCCGAGCGCGTCCTCTCGCGGCGGCACGAAGTTCGCGTTTCCCAGCCGAAGCTGCGGGCCGGCCTTCGTTTGTTGCTTGCCGCCGGACATGCCCCCCAGCGCTTCATCCCCAGCGAAAGAGATGCGGTTCCATCTTGCTCCCCATTCTCCTCTCGGCTAGGATCGGACGTGGAGGGTAAGCGAATGGCTAGCAGACTGATTCGAAATCAGTTGCCCCGCAAGGGGTTGCGGGTTCGAGTCCCGTGCCCTCCGCTTCAAAAGAGCGGCGCTTCGTAAGTGCTGAATCCTCAGCGACTTGCGACGCGCTCTTCGCGCCGAGACACCCAGTTGTCCAGGATTTGTCCAGGATCCGAAACTCGGCCGCATTCGTGGGAACCGGCCCCTCTCGGCACGGTTCAACCCCGCAGGCTTGGCTGGTGGCGCTTGCTGCCAGCCCGATGACCAGAAACTCTACGATCGCTCGCATTCTCCACCTCCGTTGGTTTTGCCGTCGTCGGGCTGCTGGGGCTCGTCGAACGGCATTCTTAACATGAAACGCTGCGACTCCTCGTCGCTCAGCCTGTAATACGCGTCGCTGGCCGTCGGTCGTCGCCCGGCATGGTTTTGCCAATCGTCCACAACTTCGCGGGGAATCCCAACGTTGATGGCGATTGTCTTGAACGAGGCCCGCAAGGAATGGAGCGTATAGCCACCATTTTTCTTGCCGACGGCGATGCCAAGCTTCGCAAGGACCCTTTTGAGATCCTCGCAGACGTGTTTCATGTTTAGATGCCGGCCGCCAGCCGGGTACTTGGGGCTCGGTAACGCCGTGAAGAACCAGGCGCGCTGGCCTTTGGGCATCCCTTGAAGGATCTGGCGGAGGCGAGGATGGATCGGGACCTTCCAAGACTGGCCGGTCTTCGTCTCGAAGCCAGGGCGCGAGACAATATAGATCCAGCCCCCCTTGAAATCGACGTCACCGGGCGTCAGGTGGCAGCATTCACTGGCCCGCATCCCGGTGAAGGCCAGCGTCGCCAGAACCGGCACGCGAATGGAGGCTGAGCCTTTAAGTAGCTGGTTGATCTGGTCGAGCGTGGGGCCGCCGAGGGACTTCTGCCGGGGCCGGCGAAACTTGCGAGAGTCAAGCGGATTCTGGTCGATCAGTTTTCGCTCGGCACACCACCCCAAGAAAGTCTTCAGGGCCACTCCCTCGTTGTGCATGCTACGCTCGCTGAGCTTCGCCGCCTGTTCGGCCCGGTATTGGTCGATCAGCCGAAGTGAAACATCACGAAGGTTCTCAATGCCCTGGGCGGCGGCAAACGGCCCTAGTTTGCGGCGTAAGATGCCGCTGTACTTGGTCAGCGTCTTTCGGCGGCGCCCCTCGGATTTGAGGAATGTTTCGTATTCCTCAACGGCTGCCGTGAGGCTGATGACGACAGGTTTCTGTTGCCGGCCAGGATAAATGCCCTCCGCGATTTCAAGGTCGAGCCGGCGGGCTCGCTCCTTGGCAATCTTGACATTGCATGTCCGGAGCGACTGGCGTCGATGTTGTCCGTTCTGCCAGATCTCGGCCGTCCAAGTTCTTTTCTTGCCACGGGGCCGAATCGTGACGAAGTCACCGATCCGGATGTGATCATTTTCGGGGTCTATCATCGGAGCTCCATTCGGCGCTATTGAAAATTTGCTTGAGGGCGCGATCTCGCCAGATCAGGACGTGCTTTCCCCTTTTTCTGAAAGAGCCATCTAGCCGGCCGCGGGCAATCCACTCGTAGATTGTCTTGACGCTTAGGTTGAGCAGTAGCGCAAGCTGCTGCGGCGAGAGGATCGGGCCCGTTTGCGGGCCGGTGGTCCTGGCAAAAGTACACTCAATCTCGTCCTTAGTAAGCGGGTGCTGCCTCGTGCTCATGGGCGCCCTCCTGGCGGCCTAGCTAGTCCGAGCCAGGCGGTGCTTCGCCAAATCGGAGCGTTGCCTGGCCATCGACAAGCAATCGAGTCAGTACCGTCGGACCGCAGCGCATCGCTGCGCACGACCGAACCAACGAGTTGTCCAGAGAATGAGCCGCAACTGCAGGTCGCGGCAGCGAGAGTTTTCTGACAAACTACCGACACGGCTGTCTCCCGCGGAAAGTCCCATATTTGGGACCAATAACCGCGGGGAGATTCTCATCTGTTTCGGGCCGACCGTCTAACGCGAGTGCGCGGGAGTTGCGCGGTAGCTTTCCGCAGTTCCCAACGAATCCCGGCACTCGTACCGTCGGATATAAAGCGGATCGCCTTGAGGCCCTTGTTCAGAGAAAAGACCGCCTCACGCATCTGGTGGGCATCGCCGGATCTCAGTGGGTTATCGATATGCTCGCACCAACCACACTCCTCGAATGCGTCGAGAATCGCGACCGCGCGATGGGCGATCGTCGTGCTTCGGAACGAGCGGATTATTTTGCCGCCTAACAGCAACTTGCCGCGCAACTTGCTCCAGCTGGGTAGGTCGCTGGGTGGGGCCGAGCAGACTGCCGTGGGAAGTCCCAACTCCTGACGCAGCGAGCTAAGGCGGCCAACGGGAAGCGCGCCCGTTTCCTCGATAAGCCAGAGAAGTGCCTCAGCGCGGCTGCACTTTCTGGCATGGCTAACCATTCCGAGCGTTCCTCGCTGCTGGCGCCAGGCGGCCTCCACGTTCCCGCCTAGCAATGCATGGTCACGATCAGTCAAGTAATCGCGCCACACCGTAGCAGCCGAATCAAATGTTTCGAGGCGCCCCTGCATTTGGGTGAGCAGTTCGGCTGATTCGGGCGAGAGTTTTTGCGGAGTGCCAGGTTCGGGGTGGCGGGTTGGCAGTCTCTTTGGGACTTCGTCCACAGTGCGTTCTTTCTGGCGCCGCAAATCACTCGGACATCCCGATCTCAAAAGCGGCGACAATCAAATGGCTAATTATCTGCTCATTGCATTATGCCACGGAATTGCCAAGAATTAAGGGCAGTTGTGGCCACACTTAGGGCGATCTCGCGACGGCTGAGGCAGCGGCGCCGATAGAAGGCAAGATTGAAGGCCGGTACGAGTCGGTGACGTCGGCTGCGCACTGTATGCCAAAAAAATCTGGCTCACGATCCTGTTCTGGATGCTAGCCCGCTCTCCAATAGATTATGACACGCTCGCGGCCAGAATTTAGCTGGGGAAGTACCTCTTTTGGCCGGACCCGTCCCGACGAAATGACGCCCGCAAGCATCCGGCGACCGCAAAGGCGTAGCGTTGTGCCGCCGTGAAGCCGCCTCGAACGGTCAATGGTCGCTCGAACGTTAGGACACGCTGGTCGGGGCATGCCGCAAGTCATTTGGGGGAAGCCCCTTAGAGCAATCCCGATCAAGTTGTCGCCGAAGTGTGAATCGCCATTGCTGGCGTCCGCCAGCAAGTGGGTTTCAATCATTGACAGCAACTTCCGCGACCGTCTAGTTCTGGGCCAACAGGTTGCAGGTTCAAATCCTGTCACCCCGACTAGACTTACGACGATTCCGTTTCGCGGTTGCACCACTAAATTGCACAAAAAAGGGCCGGGGAGCTACGAACT
>JANRLS010000015.1:0-11017 GCA_033762315.1 Pirellulaceae bacterium | reverse complement strand
GGCCTGTGAAGATTCGCGGAGTTTCCGCCGCTTGGCGGGGGAATCGATTCCCCCAGGCAATTGTGCCCTACGCGGAGCGAAAAATGTGAAGGGGGGCAGAATATCCGGACCTTGCCCCCCCGCACCGCAGGTGATAGGCTATGCGGAAGGAATGGGCCTACGCGATTAATAAGGGACGATAAAATCGCTCCACAGGAAAGCCAAGGGAAGTTCCCGCTCCCTTGCCCCTGTCTTGCCGGGCTACGCCGTGGATTTTCAGCTGCATCTTGAGACCGAGACGGTGGAGCATTGCAATTTGGCGATGCCCCCCTGCGCTTCGCCCGACGACACGATTCGCACGGTAATGCGTCAGCTACAGGCCCAAAAGACCGGGGCCGCGATGATTTGCCAGGACGACCGGCTCATTGGCATTTTCACCGAGCGCGATGTCCTGCGTTGCCTGGCCAACGGTGGCGACCTCAGTGCCCCGGTCAGTAGCGTCATGGTCCGCAATCCAGTCACGCTCCGCCCCACCGATACCATCGCCCACGCCATCGGCCTGATGAGCGCTGGCGGATTTCGCCGCCTCCCCATCGTGAATGCTGCCGGTAAAGTGCAGGGGGTGCTGAAGGTATCGGGTATTCTGCGACACTTGACCGAACATTTTCCAAAAGTCGTCTATACGCTTCCCCCCCAACCGCACCACAAAACCGAAACACGCGAAGGTGCCTGAACGGGACTCGCCGCGATGTAAACCAAATCCCTGCAACGCTTTAGCGTCGTCACACTCGCCCTCACCAAAATGCCACTCGCCAGGTCGGCATTACGAATGTGAAACTTCACGATCTGACCCGCGGCAAATCGTCGCCTACCGGGCCAGCATGTTACAATCAGGCGGCACAGTCGCCCCCCTCGCCCCTAGCAGCAAGGTCGCAGCGCCGCGCGTGGCGTTGCCCCTCCCCTTGCCGATGAATTCACTACCCAAGCCGCCATGCTTTTGGCGGTAATCGCTTCCAGGTTCTTCCATATGTCCACCTCGACACTCGAAGCTCCCGTTCACACCCACAAAGAAGTGCAGCACATTCCCAGTGCCACGGTCCGGTTCGCCGGCGACTCGGGCGATGGCATGCAGCTGACGGGTGAGCAATTCACACGCACCTCAGCCCTCTTGGGGAACGACGTTTCGACCTTCCCCGATTATCCGGCCGAGATTCGTGCCCCGCGCGGCACGCTCGCCGGCGTTTCGGGCTTTCAGGTCCATTTTTCCAGCACCGACATTTTCACCCCCGGCGACACGCTCGACGCGCTGGTGGTGATGAACCCCGCCGCCCTGAAGACCAACCTGGCCGACCTGCGCAAAGGGGGCGTGCTGATCGCGAACATCGATAACTTCGCCAAGAAAGACAACGACATGGCGGGGTACGAAAGCAACCCGCTCGATTCCGAAGTGCTGGAGCACACCTACCAGCTCTTCAAGGTGCCAATGAGCAAGATTGTCGAGGCGGCGCTGAAGGATTCGCCACTTTCGACCAAGGAGAAAGACCGCTGCAAAAACTTCTTTGCCCTGGGGCTGGTGTATTGGCTCTACGGCCGGGACATGGACGCCACGATCCGCTACGTTAACGAGAAGTTCGCCACCAAGCCGGACATCATCGACGCTAACGTCCGGGCGCTGAAGGCGGGCTGGAACTACGGCGAAACGACCGACGCTTTCACCAGCACTTATCAGATCGATAAGGCCAAGCTCCCGCCGGGCAAATACAAAAACATCAGCGGCAACGTGGCGATGGCCTATGGCCTGATGACCGCCGCCAAGCTGAGCGGCAAAGAGCTGTTCCTCGGCAGCTATCCGATTACCCCCGCCAGCGATATTTTGCATGAGCTGTCGAAGTTCAAAAACTTCGGCGTGCGCACCTTCCAGGCCGAAGACGAAATCGCCGCCATCTGCTCGGCCATCGGCGCGGCTTATGGCGGCCACATGGCGATTACTACCTCCAGCGGTCCCGGCATTGCCCTCAAGGGGGAGGCGATCGGCCTGGGCATCATGCTGGAGCTGCCGCTGCTCATCATCAATATTCAGCGTGGCGGGCCGAGCACCGGCTTGCCGACGAAAACTGAGCAGGCCGATCTGTTCCAGGCGATTGTCGGCCGCAATGGCGAAGCCCCCCTGCCCGTCATCGCCGCCCGCAGCCCGTCGGATTGTTTTGACGCCGCTCAAGACGCCTGGCGCATCGCCGCCCGCTTTATGACGCCGGTCATGGTCCTATCCGATGGCTACATCGCCAACGGCAGCGAGCCGTGGCTGATTCCCGACGTGAACAAGCTCCCCAAAATCGAGATCAAGCACCCCGGCCCCAACGAAACGGGGGAGAAGTTCCTCCCCTACAAGCGCGACGAACTGCTCAGCCGCCCCTGGGCGTTGCCCGGCACCAAGGGGCTGATGCATCGCATCGGCGGCCTCGAAAAGCAGGACATCACCGGCAACGTCAACTACGAGCCGGCGAACCACCAGCACATGATCAACACGCGGGCCAAAAAGGTGGAGAACGTGGCCCTCGAAATTCCTTTGCAAGAGGTCGAAGGCCCGGCGAGCGGCGACTTGCTCGTCCTGAGCTGGGGGGGCACCTACGGGGCGTGCAAAACGGCGGTCGAAACCTGCCTCGGCCAGGGGCTTTCGGTCGCTCATGCCCATCTCCGTTGGATGAACCCCTTCCCGCGGAATCTCGAGAAGATCGTCCGTAGCTACAAGAAAGTGCTGATTCCCGAGCTAAACATGGGCCAGCTTCGCACCTTCATCCGCTCGAAGTACCTGATCGACGCCCAAGGCTTCAACAAGGTGCAGGGCAAGCCCTTTGCCGTTCACGAACTGGTGCAAGAGATCCGCAAGCAACTCGGCCTCGCCACCGGCAACGGCCAGCCTTCCACTCCGAATGCCGCTGTCGCCGCCCTCGCCGGTGCCGGCGAAAGCGCCGGCTAACGTCTCGTGGGGCAGGCGTCCCGCCTGCCGTGTCAGCCTAGATTCCAAAATCCAAAATCTCAAATACCTACCATGTCCACCACCTCCGCCCCGCTGCCGCTGACTGCCGCCGATTTTGGCTCCGACCAGGATGTTCGCTGGTGCCCCGGCTGCGGCGACTATTCAATCCTGGCCCAAATGAAGAAAGTGATGCCCCAACTGGGCATCCCCCGTGAGAACGTCGTCTTTATCAGCGGCATCGGCTGCTCCAGCCGGTTTCCGTATTACATGAACACCTACGGCATGCACAGCATCCACGGGCGGGCCCCGGCGTTCGCCACCGGCCTCAAGAGTGTGCGGCCCGATCTGCAGGTGTGGGTCATTACTGGCGACGGCGACGGCCTCTCCATTGGCGGCAACCACTTCATCCACCTGATCCGCCGCAATGTCGATCTGCGGATCATCATGTTCAACAACCGCATCTATGGCCTGACCAAGGGGCAATATTCCCCCACGTCGCCCCTGGGCAAAGTCACCAAAAGCACGCCGATGGGGGCGATCGATAACCCCCTCAATCCCCTCTCCGTTGCCATCGGCTGCGAGGCGACATTCGTCGCCCGCTCGATCGACGTGAACATCAAGCACCTGAGCGAAGTCCTCAAGCGGGCCGGCGAGCACAAGGGAACGGCCTTCGTCGAGATCTATCAGAACTGCAACATCTTCAACGACGGCGCGTGGGACTATGCCAGCGACAAGGCCACCAAGGCCGACACCACCGTCGAGCTGGAGCACGGCAAGCCCCTCATCTTCGGCAAGAACAAAGATAAGGGCATCCGCCTGAATGGCACCGAGCCCGAAATCGTCGAGCTGGGCAAGGGCATCACCGCCGACGACCTCCTCTTCCACAACGAGAAGGCCCCCGAGCCGACCCTGGCTTACCTCCTCAGCCGCATGCGGCACCCGGAATTCCCCGAGCCGATTGGCGTGTTCCGCGACGTGGACCATCCCAAGTACGATGTCGAGCTCAATCGCCAGGTCGATGCGGCCCGCGAGAAGAAGGGCCCCGGCGACCTCAATGCCCTCTTCAGCAGCGGCGAAACCTGGACCGTGTCCTAGCATGTCTGCCGATTCGCCGCTCCAGCTTGGCTCGCATGTGCTTGCCAGCCGGCTGATTGTCGGCACGGGCAAGTACGAAACGTTCGAGCAGATGCGGCAGTCGCTGGAACTCTCTGGCGCGGACTGCATCACAGTGGCCGTCCGCCGTGAACGCCTGTACGACGGCCAAGGGCAGAACATCCTCGACGCCTTGGATCTCGCCCGCTATACGCTGCTCCCCAACACGGCCGGCTGCTACAACGCCGCCGATGCGGTGCGCGTCGCCCGCATGGGGCGCGAGATTCTGCTCAGCCTCGAAAATCCCGGCGCCGACTGGGTGAAGCTCGAATGCCTGGGAGACGCCAAGACGTTGCTCCCCGACCCGGTCGAGACGCTGAAGGCCACCGAAATGCTCGTCGCCGATGGCTTCTCGGTCCTCGTTTATACGAGCGACGACCCCGTGATCGCCCGCCGCCTCAAGGCCGCCGGAGCGACCGCCGTCATGCCCGCCGGCAGCCCCATCGGCAGCGGCCAGGGAGTGCTGAACGCCAACAACATCCGCATTATTCTTGAGTATCTCAAGGCGGACGACCCGCATTATCCGGTCATCATCGATGCCGGCGTCGGCACGGCGAGCGACGTTGCCGCCGCGATGGAACTCGGCGTGGACGGCGTGTTGCTGAACACAGCCATCGCCCATGCCCGCGATCCGCTCGGCATGGCTAACGCGATGCGGCTCGCGTGCGAAGCGGGCCGCCTCGCCTGGCTCTCCGGCCGCATCCCCCGCCGCCTTTATGCCACCGCCAGCAGCCCCGACGAAGGGCTCATCTCGTCGCGGCCGTATCGATAGTGCTCACCCCGGCCGGCTATAAAACGGCAGCCTCACGACGGTCGCCGCCTCGTGCGAGCCCCGGATATCGACGAGCAGCTGCGTGCCGACCGCCGCCAATTCCGGCCGCACATACCCCATGCCGATCGGCTTTTGCAGCGTCGGCGAGAAGGTGCCGCTGGTGATTTCGCCGCAGACAGCGGGTGCGGTCTCGCCGCCGCCTGGCGACAGGATCGGGTAATGCTCGCGCGGCGCGCGGCGGCCTGCCAGTTCCAGGCCGACCCGCACCGGCAGCGTTTTGTCTTGCTTGGCGGCCACCAGCGCCGCGCGGCCGCAAAAATCGCGCCCTTCCAGATTCACGGCAAAACCGAGCCCCGCCTGAATTGGGTTGATCGTTTCGGACAGCTCATGCCCATAGAGGGGCATCGCCGCTTCCAGCCGCAGCGTGTCGCGCGCGCCGAGGCCCGACGCGGCCGCGCCGGCTGATTTTCCACCGGTCAGAATTTTCTCCCATATCTCCAGCGCCGCCTCAGCCGGCACAATCAACTCGCAGCCGTCTTCCCCGGTGTAGCCGGTGCGACTGACGATGGCCGGGCGGCCGGCGATGGTCGTTGGGATCCCCGTGTAATAGCCCAGGCCGCCGATATCGGCCCCGGCCAGCGGCTCGACGATGGCGAGCGCGGCCGGCCCTTGCACGGCGATCATCGCGGTCGCGGCGGTTTGATCGACGAAGCGGGCGTCGTCATCCGGCCGCATCCGCGAGCCAATCCAATCCACAATCTTCTGCCGGTTGCTCGCGTTCACGACCAAGAGGTGATAGAGCCCCCCCGCGTGCTCCGGCAGGTGATAGACGAGCACGTCGTCGAGGATGCCGCCATCGTCGCGGCACACCAGCGAATAGCGAATTTTGCCCGGCCCCATGCCGACGACTTTGCGCGTCAGCAGCCGGTCGAGCAGGGCCGCCGCACCGGGGCCATCGAACCGCAGCCGCCCCATGTGCGACACGTCAAAGAGTGCCGCCCCGCGCCGCGCCCTCTGGTGCTCTTCGACAATCGAGCCATATTGCACCGGCATCGACCAGCCGGCGAAATCAACCATTCGCCCGCCATGCGCGGCGTGCCAATCAAACAGCGGCGTTCTTGCAAGTGCGGACATCGCCCCCCCAATGCCAGAGTGCTCTCAATGTCCGCATTCTATCGACCGCTGGCCAGCCGCAAGGATGAGGAGGGCAGAATTCGGAATGCGAATTGCGGAATCTCATTTTGCGCTTTGCACTTCTCACTTGGCATTCCCGCGCCTCTCCGTGCCAACTTCCCCCCTCGACTCCTCTCGCTTATCAATCGGCCACCACCGGCACCAGCACCGGTGCCTGGCCGGGCTTTTCGCTCTTGGCCTGATAAGTGACCTTCTTCGTCGTTTTTGGCTCGCCGCTCTGGGTCTTTTCGACAATCAGCTCTCCTTGGGGGGTGTATTCGTCTCGCTGCTCACCCTGAATCCGGGTCCAGCCGGCGAGTTTGCCGTCGTCGCCATACCGATATTCATCGCGCCAGTCGCGCGGCGTATGCACGGCGGGATCGGCATAGTTGCCGCCGGCGGCGTGCGAGCGATAAGTAATCGACTCGATCCGCCCAACCGAGTCGTACACCCGCTCCTCGTCGTCGAGGCAGAGGATCGACACGAATGCCGGGGCCGACCAATACACCCCATTGTGGGCAAAACAGCCGATGTCGATGCGGTTCGAGTGCATCTTCTCGTCCCCCGGCAGGGCAAAACGAGGCTGCCACTCGACCAAGAGCTCGACGAGCGTTCCATCGGGCTTAAGGGGCTTGATTTTGACGCCGTCCGGCCGGCCTTGAAGAACCGACCAGTGGAATTTGAGGTCGCGATCGTTGGGGTCGAACGTCGTCGCGGCAGTGACGACCATTCGCCGCTTGCGGGCGGTGGTGCGATAAACTCGGGCGATGGCCGCCGGCGTGTCGAACAGCTTTTCGCCGTGCCCCGCTTCGAAAAAGTCGCTGCCGAGGCGGGCTTCGTCTTCGGTGGTGGCAAGCAGTTGCACCAAGGGAGGAATGGCATCCGGCGGAATCTCGTGGGCCAGATTGACCATCCGCTCGACATCGAGCTGCGCCCCCTGAAACACGGCCGGATGCGCTTTGCCGGTGAGATATTCGTCGTCGCTTAACACCTGCTTGTTGCTGCGGCGGAAGATCATCTGCACCGTCGGCATGAGCAGGCCGGTTTCGACGAGCTTATCGCGCGTTTTGGGCTGGAAGGAGGCGAGCGTGCAGCAAATCGCGTGCAAAAAGGCCTGGTCCGATCCGGACGAGCCTTGGCTGGTAATCACATAAGGTGTGTTCGCCGGAAAGACATCCCCAAACCCCCCGTCTTTACCGTTGCGGCCGGGATCGAAGTCGCGATGCTCAGGATAGAAGTAAAGGTGGTTGTGCGTGTACTGCTCGTACAGCCTTTGCATCGCGGCAGGATTGACCTGGCCGATGCGCGTCTGGCTCCGCCAAAACGGGCCGGCGGTGAGGGCGGTCGAGGAATTGCCGATGGTCGGCAGATTGAAGCGATGGCGGGTTTGCAGGCCATAGTCGAGCCCCTCGCTGGCCGCTTCCGGCGAGTAGGCGACCCGAGCGAGCTGCGGAAATTGATCGAGCGGAAGCTGGCTGTGCTTGCGGTCGAGATTGTCATACAAGATGCCCGCGAGTCCACCGGCGGTTCCCTCTTGTTGCCATTTCCGCACCAGTTCCCCCGCCTTGCCGTGCCCTTTGATGGCATCGAGCTTGGAGGCCGCTTCGTCCTCCGGTGTTTCCGGCAGGCGAAAGGCGATCTCGAACAGGCCGGTTCGCGGATTCCAGCGGGTGTTGTCTTGATCGACGCGGGCAACCCCATCGACGATGAGGCTGGGATTGGGCTTATCGGTCGGCGGAGGATCGGCGGCGAGAAGCGTGGCGAGGCTTTGCAGGGCGGCCTTGTAGCGATCATGCTCGCGCAGACTAGCCAGGTCGGCATCGGTCTTGATCAGCTCCAGGTCGCGAAAGCCCTGGGCAATGGCGGCTTCGAGGCTGGCGAGGGCGTCGTCGGTTTTGCCCTGGCGGGCCAGCGCGCAGGCCAGGTTGTAGTGGCTCACCGGGTCGGCCGGCTCCTTCATCAGCGATTCGCGCAGCAGCTTCTCGGCCAGCGCAAATTCCTGCTCTTGAAACATCCTGGCCACTTGGCGCGCCAGCGGATGCCCTTCGGCCGACTGGCGGGGCAGGGCAAAGACGTTGGGCTTGGGTGGAGCGGGCTTGGGATCGGCGGGTGGCTGAGCAAGCAGCGGAGCGCAGCCAAAGAGAACAATGGTCCAGAAATAACGAAGAATGCGATACTGGCGAGCGTTCATCGATACGCTCCAGGTGGCCCGGTTGCGAAGCAGGCCCTCATGCTGTTCGATTCGGTGAGCCGTAGCAAGCGGAATTTGTGGCTTGACCCCTGCCGGCTTGCCCGGCAGGTGAAACAGATTGAGAGCTACAATGCGACCCACATTGGAGTTGATGATTTCCTAGGCCCTGTTCGCCGCCTACGGCGGCGAACAGGGCCAGAAATTGTGGGGAATAGGCGGCAAAACCACAGTAGCTGTTCAACCTTGCCGTCCCGCCAGGCAAGCTGGCGGGGGCGAAGTCAGTCATCAACAGCAGCGTTGCATCGATTACTTCTCCGCTGCCGCCAGCAGGTCGTCGGCCAGTTGCTCGATCTCGCGGGCTTGGGCCAGTCGCTGCCGCCAGCGGTCGGGAATGCCAACGTCGCCGTAGATGGCGCCCGCAAGCTGGCCGAAGATGGCGGCGGTGGTGTCGGCATCGTCGCCAAGGTTGACGGCAAGCAGACAGCCGGATTCAAAGTCGCGGCCGTGATGCAGAGCCCACAGAGCGGCTTCGAGCGAGCGGACGACAAAGCCCGTGCCGGCGATTTCCGGCGGCTGGCGAACTTTGAAGCTGCCGGCGGCGATCGCATCGATCTCGGGACACAGCGGATGCTGGCTCCAGTAGCCGGGCAGCGGTGCGAAGCGCGGGGCGAGGAGTTCGTCTTTGGTGCGGCCGGCCAGCGCGCCGACGATCAGCCCGGCGAAATAGCGGCAAGCGTCGATGCAGGTGATCGCGCCGTGTGTGGTCCGCGAGCTTTCGCCGGCCCGCTCAATCGCCGCGGCCGGGTCGCGGGCAAAATAGAGCGGCACCGGTGCAAGTCGCATCAGCGAGCCATTACCGGCACTGCGACTGTCGGTGCTGCCGCAGTAGGGCTCGCGCGACTTCAAAAAGCGGCTGAGGGCGCCAGAAACGGTGCCGCCGATGTCGAAGCAGCGGCCATTCACGCTGCGATATCCTTCGCGCCACCAGCGGCAGTAGCGCTCCAGTTGATCGACCGGATCGAAGCCCCGCTTGGCAAGCAGGCTGTCGGCGAGGCAAAGGGCCATCGAGGTGTCGTCGGTCCACTGGCCGGGTCGCAAGCGAAACGGCCCGCCGCCGACCATATCGGTCACCGGCTCGAACGACCCCGGCGGCGAAAACTCGACCGTCGTCCCCACCGCATCGCCGCACGCCATGCCGAGCAAGGAACCGCGATAGCGAGATCCGACGTTCATGCGATCTCTCCTCATGTTGTCAGGCTCGATGGCTGGAAATCGAATTCATATTTGCCGTTACAAAAACGCCCCCGCCACCACGTTCGACAAGCTCACCAGCCGCCATGGGGCGCGGGCTCGCTCGGCACTGGTGAAGAGGATGCAGAAACCCTCGGTGGCGGGGTCCATCCAGACCATGGTGCCGGTCGAGCCGGTGTGGCCAAAGACTTGCCGGCCGAGCAGGTCGCACAGCGAATCGCGGGTGCCGGGGGCGTTGAGCTTCCAGCCCAGGCCCCAGGGATGGCTGCGGCGAATCGGCTCGGGGAGGTCGGGGCAATCGTCGAGGCGGTTGGTCGTCATCTGCCGCACGGTATTAGGCGAGAGGAGTTGCACGTCGCCATAGCGGCCGCCGGCGAGCAGCGTTTGGCAGATGACGGCAAAATCCTCAGGCGAGCTGAACATCGTGCCCCACGGCGCGCCGAACTCACGCCAATAGCGGCTGTTCCAGCCAAAGTCGGCACCTTGCCACGGGGGAGTGAGGACGCGCACCAGGCGGGCCTCGTCGAGCCCCTTCGAGCCAAGGCGGGTCGATTTCAGCCCAAGGGGATCGAGAATCTCGCGCTGCACGAAATCGTGGACCCGCATTCCGCTCAGTTTTTGGATCAACTCGGCAACAACCAGCGTTCCCATGCTCTGGTAGCTCCAGCCAGTGCCGGGGGGAAAGAGTGGAACCGTGTCACGAATGGCGTGCTGGATGAAACGCTCCATCGGTGCCTGGGCGGCGCGCAGCTCCTTGTCGTTGGCCAGCATGTCGGGCAGGCCGGAAGTATGCGTGAAGAGGTGCTGCACCAGCGTCGCCTCTTTGTGATGGGCGGCAAACTCGGGCAGGTAGCGCATCACCGGGTCGCTCAAGTTGAGGAGGCCGCGCTCGACCAGAATCAGCCCCGCCATGTAGACCACCGGCTTGGTGATCGAGGCGAGGAGGAAGATCGCGTCGCGGCGAATCGCGGCGGCGTCCTGCTCCGGTCCCTGGCGGCCGAAGAAGCGCGGCTCGACGATTTTGCCGCGGCGGCCAACGAGGATCGCTCCGCCCGGCACCGGAGCATTTGGGCCGGCAGTCCACTCTTCGAGCAGGTCATAGGCCCGCGCGAGGCGAACCGAGTCGAGATCGATTTCGTGCGGCTGGACGATGGGGAGAGGCATGGGGATTGGTTTCTGGTGAGAGGCGGCGGCGCGAGCAACCGATATTCGGCCCGGCCGAATGCGTGTAGGATAATCGGGTCAGGATCGCGTCGTCAGCAAGGACGGCCGACTGTTCATTCTTTTTCCAAGGCGAGGCAGTTCGATGGCGAAGCAAACCGCACCCACTCCACCCCCCGCTGCCGGCCAGCCGATCGACGACGCGGGGGTGCCGGCGACGTATGCCAACTTTTGCCGGGTGATGTCGAACCCGGAAGAGCTGATTCTCGACTTTGGCCTGCAACGCGAGCTGGCCAACCGCGAGACACCGATCAAAATCAATCAGCGCATCGTGCTGAGCCACACCAACGCCCAGCGGCTG
>JANRLS010000014.1:0-37987 GCA_033762315.1 Pirellulaceae bacterium | reverse complement strand
GCAGACCAACTTCCAGCGGGCCTCAAACGCGGCCTTATCGAGCGGACCCGGCGGAGGAAGCACGACCACCAAGCCATGCGGCACGGCGGGGTTATATAAAGTGGGGACATAAGCAAACGCGGTGCTGGTTTCTTCCGGCAGCTTGACCTCAATCAGGCCCGTGTTCGGCTTATCGGCGGGCGCGGCGGGAGACGAGGCGATGGCCGGGGGCAACTCAGCGGGAGTTTCGCTCGGGAGCCTGGTCGGCAGGAGTTCCACCGTCAGCATCTGGCCGGCCCGCTGCACCGAAAGCTTCGCCTTGGCCTTGGGTTCCAAATTGGCGACGGAGTTGCGCAGTTCCGCCGCGTCGGCAACCGCTTTGCCATCGAGGGATAGGATGTGATCGCCGGGACGCAGGTCGGCTTCAGCCGATGGGCTGCCGGGATAGACATAGCGGATCGTGACGCCTGGCTCGGCGACGCCCCGCAGCGGCAGAATGCCCAAAAACGGATGCTGGTAGGGATCGAGCTTATCGATTAGCTCAATGGTCGCCGTGATGCGATCCTTATCACGCAAGGCGACGACTTGTACCTTTTCGCCGGCATACTTGGCACCGAGAGCGTGCTTGAGCTGAGCCTGGCGAACGATCTTCTCGCCATCGATCTCGACAATCACATCCTTGGCCTTCAGCCCCGCCTTATATGCCGGCGAGCCCGGCTGGCTGGCGGCGATTTCAGCGGGGAGCGAATAAATATCCCCCTGCTTGAGCGAAATTCCGAGGAGCCCGGCATATTGGTCTTGACCCGACTTCATCGCCGGGAGGCGGGTATTGATTTCGGCCAGCGGCACCGCAAAGCCGATGCCCGAGTCGTACCACTCCGCGCCGGCAACCTCGCTCCCTTGCCCTTGCGGCGACAGCGGCACCAGCACACCCAGCACGCGACCATGAATATCGATCAGTGGACCGCCATAGTTGGCGGGAGAGATTTTGGCATCGGTCTGAATCGCCCGGCTCCAAACGCGATTGAGTGCCGAGAGGACGCCGACCGATAGGTTCGGCAGGGGCTGGTCGTAGGTGCGGCCGACCGCAATCGCCCATTGGCCAACCGCCATCTCGCTCCGCGACACCGCCACCGGCACGGGGAGCGTCTCGGTCGTGGTCACCTTGAGCAGCACCAGCATTTTGCTGTGATCGCGGGAAACGATTTTCGCCGCCGCCCGCTGGCCGCCCGGGAGCGTCACCAGAATCGACGACGGCTGCTGGATGAAATTGAACGCGCTCGAAACAATGTAGCCATCGGCCGAAACGATAAGGCCAGTCGTCGGACCGGTGCCGACCAGCACTTGCCCGACGCGC
Organism: Pirellulaceae bacterium; assembly: GCA_033762315.1. GTDB lineage: Bacteria > Planctomycetota > Planctomycetia > Pirellulales > Pirellulaceae > CAYLLN01. The sequence goes on along the minus strand of JANRLS010000014.1, from coordinate 36,651 downwards.
TCCAGCCCGCCGAGCGTTTCGATGCGGACGACGGACGGCGCGACGGTGGCCACCGCTTGACGGATCGCCGCTTCCTCCTGGTCGGCAAGGTCTTGGCCGCGAGCAGCGGATGCAACAAGAGCCAAGCACCCAAGGACAAACAAGGCGGGGGCACCAAAGGCCAATGACCGAAACGATCGTCGCGAGTTACCGGTCATTGGAGTTTCCGATTCGGAATTTGTTTGCGATTTGCTGCCTGTGATTTGGTGCTTCGTCGCCTGGTACAATGATCCATTCCGGCCGCTCACTCAACTCCCACCGACACTTCCACCAACTCCTGCCCGCGCTGAATCGTCAACCGAACCGCATCGAGCCGGTCGATGAAGGTCAGCTCGTCGGCCAGTTGCTTGCACGACGGGACAACCCGGTCGTTGACGAACAGGATCAGATCGTCGGGCCGAATGCCCGCCTTGGCCGCCGGCGAAGCGGGCCGCACGCTCTCGACGAATGGCGGCGTCTTCGGCAGAAAATCCGGCACGAGCTGAATCCCCAAGAGGGCCAGCGAGTGGGAGTCCTTCGGCTTCTTCACATTCTCATCCCGCGGCATGGGGCGGAACTTGCCGGCGATGATCTGCTCCGCGGGAGTGGCAATGGCGGAGATCGGAATCGCGTAGTTGAGCCAGATGTTTGACAGCGAACTGCGCAGCTCTTTGCCGAGCAGGCCAGCCAGGTTGCCGCGATGGTCGGTCAGTGCTCCCCCCGCCGCGCCAGGATTGTTGGTCATGGCGTCGAGCACATAGGCCGTGCCGCGATAGTTCGTCTCGAAAGCGCCGCGGCGGGCGGCAAGGTCGGCTTTAGCGGCGACGGCACCCTTGAGCACGCTGGCCGGCTCGTTGCCGAAGGCGACGCCATAAAGATTGCTGAAGGCGAGCACCCGCGAGCCGGTTTCGAGCTCGACCGCGGCATCGAGATTGAAATGGGGGACGTTCTCGGCATCGATTTTGAGGACGGCGATTTCGGTGCGGGGGTCCATGCCGACAACTTCCGCCGTGTATTTGCGGCCGTCGTTCAGATAGATCGTGATGGCATCGCTATCGAGGACATAGCTCCAGACCGTGAGAATGTGCCCCTGGCCGCTGATCAGAAAACCGCTTTGATACGCTTCGAGCCCGCGGAGGCCCCCCGCGCCAAAAATTTTGACGATTTTGGGCTGGGCCTCGTCGATCACCTGGGCAAACGACGATTGACCAAGGGCCGTGGAACCCAGGCCAACCAGCACGAGCAGTCCGAGCAGCGCGGGACGAATCATCGTTTTGCCTCGGCCAATTCGATTTTTGACCACTGAATCAAGCGGACCAGTTGGTCGCCATGCCGCACTTCCATTTCGTGCGGCACCTGTCGGCCGCCGACATCGCGATAGTCGCGGAGGCGAATCACGCACGGATCGGCATCGGGGTCAGCGGTCATTTCGAGAGCCGCCAAGAGGCCCGTTTGCGGATCGAACACGAGCTCGGTTTCGGTGACGTTGCGGGTGCCGATGAGCACATCGGGGACGCCGGCGATGCCCGGATAGGGAGCATTGCCATAGTAATAAACTTCGCCGTATTCCTTCGGCCCTCCAACGAGGAGCAATCGCCACAAATGCAGGGCCACCAGCAAACCGCCGGAACCGGGAGGATCGAGCTGCCGGTCGAGGTCTTGCCCCTCTTCAACCTTGGCCGCTCCGGCGGGAAACGTGCCGGTGCTGGCTTGGCTGCCGAGTGAAACCTCAACCTTGCCACCGTCCTTGAACTGACCCGTGAGCTGCCACCCGCCACTCGCCTTGGAGAAATCTCCCTTGGCGAGGAGGGCCGACCAGACGCGGTCCCTATTGAGTTCGTTGAAGTAGTAGTTGGCAAAAGCCCCGCGGGGCTGAATCATTTTCTGAATTTCCGCCGGAATCGGCGGCTCGTCCGACTTGGGTTTGGCGGCCGGCATGGGATTTGGCCGGGGGGCGGGGCCGTCCTTGGGACCTTCCGGCGCGGGTTTGGGCTCCGGCTTCGGTTCCCGTTTCATCAGTTGCAGCAGTTCTTCGTCGGCATGAACGCCGGTTAGCCGGACGAGGATTTCGTGGTTCTTGCCGTCCCGCCTATAGACGATGGGAACACGCCACCCCTTGGGGAAGATGCCGAGGGCATTCTTGAATGCGTTGACGGTGCCTAGCTGGCGACCGGCGAACGAGACGACTTCATCGTCGTAGCGCAGGCCGCGACGATAGGCATCGGACGATTCGAGGATGTTGGAGACGAGCACGCGCCCTTCGTCGTCGGCGGCGACCGTCGCACCGAGCGTGGCGTGATCGACGATCCGCCCCGCCCGCAGGCACCCCATGAAGTGCTTGATCTGGTTGATCGAAATGGCATAGCCCACACCGACATTGACGCGGCCGCGCTTTTCGAAGCTCCCGCGACCGTTGATGCCGATCAGATCGCCATTGGCATTGAAGAGCGGCCCGCCGGAGTTGCCAGGATTGATAGCCGCGTCGGTTTGGATGCAGTCGGCATATTCGAGCAGCGTTCCCGCCGGCGGCTGATAGCGGTGCGTGCCGCTGACGATGCCGTAGGTGACGGTGGGCTGAAAATCGGTGGCGAGGAGAAAAGGGTTGCCGATGGCGAAGCACCAATCGCCGACGCGGACCTGGTCGCTATCGGCCAGGGTGGCGGCGGGGAAGTCGTCGCGCCCGAGCAGCTTGATGAGCGCCACGTCGCCGACCGGATCGATGCCGACAAGAACTGCCTCATATAGTCGGCCATCGGCGAGGCTGCATTTCATGTAGTTGCCGGCGGGCTGGACGACGTGAAAGTTCGTCAGGCAATAGCCGTCGGGCGTGACAACGCAGCCCGATCCGCCGCCGTTGCCCCCATTGGCGAAGACCGCGACCGCCGAGCGGGTTGCCTTGGCGATTGCCGCGATGCGGGCTTGCTCAGCCGCGAGGACCGGCGGAGGTACGTCTGCCGCGAGGGCGGAAGCACCAAGTCCGAAGCACCAAATTACAAGCAAATACGAATTCCCAAGGCTCGAAAAACGGCGGCAATTCGCCTGAGGATTTCGAGCTTGGGATTTGTTTGAGATTTGGTGCGTGCGATTTGTGACTTGGCTCATTTCGTAAACCTCGCTTCGCAGAGGTTGAGCTGGTCGCCGATGTCTTGGCCATCAGCGGCGTCGAGCGCGATGGTGATCCGCTTGATGCCGGCCAGGTCGAGGGCGATTTTCGCCGGGCCGCGAGCGGCCGGAGCGGAAAATTCCTGACGGAAAAGCTCCCGGCCATCGCCCAAAATCCGCAGCACGCAGCGGCCAGAAATGGACAGCGAATCATCGACCCCGGCGACGGCGTGAAACTGGCGAAACTCCGGCGGCACCCGAAACACCAGCGACTGCGGGCTATGCAGCTTCAGCACATGTCCGTAAAGATCGCCCCCCAGGCGAGCCGGTGGGGGTTTGATCTTGAGGATGCTGGAAAACGGCAACTGCATTTCCTTGGGTTGCAGCGACAGGACCGGCGGGCCTCCCGTATCGGGCGCGAGTTCCGCGAGGAAGGCGATGTTGCCGACGGAAAAATCGATCTTGGCTACGAAGCTGAGCGGCAGCTCGGCTGGAGCACCGGCGGCGGTGGTGAGGGCGAGCTTGTCGGCTCTCAACTCGAGCGCGCGAACGGCCCATTGCGACCCACTCGCGTCGGTCAGGCGGCAGACGGCGGCCGGAAGTTCGCGCTTCACGGGGTAGAAATAGACGAGCCCTTCGATTTTTTCGCGCTTCACGTCGAGCCTGTCGCCGTCGAACTCGAATTGGACGCTATCGGGGCCAACCGAGAGGATCGTGCCGTCGAGCTCGTCGAGGGCGACTTCGGTGACGACTTTCGGTTCGTTATCGCCGTCTTCAATGGTACGCATCGAGGTTTTGCGGACGACCAGCAAATCGCCCGCCGGCTTGCCGGTGACAATGGCCCGCCATTGCTCGGCCAAGTCGTCGTCTTGCTGGCGGAATCGGACGGTCGCGATCGACCGCGTGGGCACCTCGAGCGACGGGCCGCCAACCAAATCGATCGTCGATTTGCCATCGGCCGCCGCGTATCCATCGGCCAGCAGTTGCGAGCCATCGAGCAGATCGATCCAGAGGGTCGGCTTATCGACGGGCTTGGCGGGAGAGGGGAATTCGATCGCCAGCAAATCGGCGGCGGGAATAGTCCGCGGACCCGAGCCGGTTTCGATGGTCACTCCCGCGCCCGAGACCGCCGACAGCTTCCCCTCGAGGGGTGCCCCCGCCAGCGGAACCACCTTGGCGTCGGCCGCGAGGGCGGCCAGGGTCAGGCTGAGTACGGCAAAATGGGGGGGCATTGGCGGGGTGCTGAGGAGGGAACGACCGCCACGGGAAAAGGGCGGCCCGGACTTTCCAGTTTACTACGCGCCGGCCCAGCGGGCGAGCGGCGTCACTTCACCCCGTCTTGGGCCAGCCGTTTGAAGTATTCCTCGATCGTCTCACGGAAATGGGCGGGCAACTCGCGCCCGATGCGCTGCATCACCTCTTGCCGCTCCTTCGGGGGCAGGTTGCCCCAGCCGTCCTTCTTGCCGAGGCTTTTGGGATCAACCTCGCCGGGGCCCTTGAGCTGCGCGGCCTGGCTATCCTGCATCGGCTGGCTGGGCTGCTGGGCGTTGCCGCTGCCGCTTTGCTGTTGCTGCTGCTTTTTGGCCTGCTCTTCCATCTCCTCGATCATCTTTTCGAGCTTGGCGATGACCTTTTCTTCCTCGTCGCGGACCACCTTGCCGGCGCGGGCCAGATCGAGACGGCGACGAATGTCGTCCATGAGGCGGGCGATCTCATCGAGCGAATCGACCTTCAGGGGCTTGATATCGGCTTCCATCAGCTTGGCGAGAGTGACATAGCGCTTGGGCAATTGCGTTTCGTTTTCCAGGAGCTGCCCGACCGACTTGAGGCAGGCGTCTTTTTCGAGCAGCCGATGGTGGGCGACGGCCCGATAGAAGAGCAGCGACACCGGATCGGCCGCCGTGGCGGGATCGATGTCCTTTAGATACTCCAGCGACTCATCGACCAGCTCGTGCTGGGCGAGCCAGCGGCCATAGAGCAGGCGCAGATTGTGGCGGACGAAATCGGGGACGGAAGTGTCGTCGAGCAGGGCAAACTTGGGCGGGGGCAACGTGGCGGCTGCCTGCTGGCAATGGGTGACGATCGCCGCCGCCCGCGGCTCGACCACCGCCAACGAAGCGGCCACGCGGTCGAGGAGTTCGGCAGGCTCGATGGCCGCCGCGTCGTCGGGCCAGAGGGCGGCGATTTTCAACTGCGCCGTTTCGTCGAGCTTTTTGCCGGCGAGGAAGTCGTCCAGCCGGGCTTTGACCTCGGCGGTGGTGGGGAGGTTCCAAGTCGCGCGGCGTTCTAGTTCGTCGGCGGCGTGCGAAAAACCAGCGACGCAGAGCAAACTGGCGGTGAGCAATCGTGCAAACTGCATGGCATTGTCCCTTCGGACGGAATGAACCCCGGAATCCGCGCTACTTATTCTTCCCCAACACGATGTCGCGGGTAATCTTGAAAATCTCTTGCTGCCGCTCGGCGAGATTGCGAACGGCATCGATCAGTTCGGTTCCCTCGGCCTGGCCGACAGGGTCTTGATCGTCGGTCAACAGCCGCGAGTAGCGGACCGTTCGCTTATTCACCCGCTCCTGCAGCGACTTGATCATCTTCAGTTCGGCGATTTGATCGACGAGCGGCTGTTCTTGCTCTTGCTGTTGTTGCTGCTGCTGTTGCTGTTGTTGCTGCTTCTCTTCCTGATCCTTTTGGGCCTTCTGCAGGGCGGCGATCAGCTCTTCGAGGGCGGCGATGATGTCTTCCTCGACGCCAAGGGTGATGTCGTCCACCTTCGCATCGGCCAGCCGCTCGGCGACATGCTCCATGTCCTCGTGCAGCACCTCGACCGTGGCGGGGAAGGCGACCGATGAGCCTTCTTCCTGAAGTAGCGTCAGGGCCTTTTGAGCCTCGATTGCGATCTTCCGCTCATCGGCCGAGAGCTTGCCGGCCTGAACCAGGAACGGCTGGCCGCGACTGTCGGCGGGCAACTGATCGAGCCGGCGGGTCGATTCATACACGGAAAGCTGCATTTCGAGCATCTTGCGGAAGCGGGCTTCCAGCATGGCGAGCGTGCGGGCGAGTTCCTCTTCGCGCAGCTGGCGGAGAATCTCCTCCAGTTCGGCTTTGGCCTTTTCCAGCTCTTCTTTCGCGGCCCGCTGATCTTCAAGCGATTCCTTCCGCTTGGCTTGCTCCAGCTTCTTCTGCGCATCCTGCATTTTTTGCTGGGCTTGCTCCAGCCGCTTGCGGGCCGGGTTCTGGTCCTGGTTGTCTTGGGACTGCTGCGGTTGTTGGTCGCCGGACTCCCCCTGCTGGCCGTCCATCGGCTGGCCATCCATCGGTTTTCCTTCAGATGGTTTTCCTTCGGATGGTTTTCCTTCGGATGGTTTTCCCTCGCTCGGCTTACCTTCCGATGGTTTTCCCTCCGAAGGCTTGCCCTCGCTCGGTTTGCCTTCCGAAGGCTTGCCCTCTTCGGGCTTACCCTCGTTCGGCTTATTCTCCGCTGGTTTGCCCTCGTTCGGCTTCCCTTCGTTTGGCTTCCCTTCGTTTGGCAAGCCGCGGGGCTGTTCGCCTTCGGGATTCTTGTCACCGGGGTCTTTCTCGCCGGGGCTCTGCTCGCCCGGTTTGCCCCCTTCTTCGTTTTCCTTGATCTTGTTGGCGAGATCCCCCGTTTGGCCGGCGATGCGAGCTTGCTCTTGCGCCAATCGCTTCGGATCGGCTCCCCCTTCGGTTTGTCCTTGGACGGAGCGCTCCAGGCGGATCAGCCGTTCGACCTCCTTGATGTATTCGCGAATTCGCTGCTGTTCGCTCTTGAGGCGGTCGGAGCGATCCTCGCTCATCAGCAATTCGAGCAGGGCCTTCAGGTCGGTCTGCACCGTGCTTTGCCCGTCGATCGCCCGCTTGAGCTGCTTTTGGTTCAGCAGCTTGACCAGTGAATCGAGCTGAGTCTTGGTGAGGCGGTCTTTCGACTGCTCCACGGCCCTCGTCAGCAGCGCGGCACGCTGGGGATTGTTGACCCCCTCCAGCTCGGCCATTTTGAGCATCAGCTGCTCGAGCTTGGCGTATTTGTCGGCGACGCGCTCCTGCTCCAGGGCCAATTCGTCGGACGTGGTCGGGCCTGCTTCGACCGGCTGGCCGGCGGCCGGGGGGGCGGGTTTGTCTTGAGCGAAGCTGGCGGCAAAAGCCACGGAGAGCATGACCCAGGCCAAAATGAGAACGCGTCGTGTCATGGCGAACTCCTATGTCGTTCAAGGCTACTCGCAGACACCCTCGCCTGCGGTTTGCCGTAAAACGAGCTATTTCAATTCTTCGAGCGTCTGCCGCTTCCGTTCCTGCTGCGTCCGTTCGATCAGCTTCTCTTGATCTTTAAGCAAATCGCGGACAATCTCAAGCAATTCGTTGTAAGTTTCCAGATCCTGCATTTTGGCGAGCACTTCCTCCAGCTGTGCGAGAACGACGTTCGCCTGATCGATCGACTCGTCGGCAAGCGTCGCGACCGCCTCTTTGCCGGCCGCCGCGGCGAGCGACGTAAGCTGCGTTTCCAGGGCCGCCAGCCGCTGGTCGAGAATCGGAAACTCCTCGGCACAGGTTTTGTTGAGCGGATCGGCAATCTGATCCTTGAGGCGATTCTTGCGGTCTTCGGTGTCGAGGCGGTTGTTGATCAGTTCCGCGCGAATGTCCAAAAAGCCCGCCGCGACCCCTTGCACCTCTTGCAGCGACTTCTGGCTCTGCTGAAGGGCCCGCTGCACGCGCAACAGCCGCAGCTCCGCCTCGCGCTGGGCTTTTACTTCCGGACTGAGGGGCTTCCCATCGGCATCGTCGTCGCCGCGCAAATCTTCGGGATCGCTAGAGGCCGCCCCAGGAACCAGACTCGCCTTCACGCGCAACAGCGAATCGCGCATTTGCACCAGCTCGTCCAGAATCTGCTCGAAGCGGCGACGCATCGCCCCTTCCTTCACTTCCAGCTGCGCGAGCAGTTCCTCCGGAGTGACGACATCGAGCTCGTACTTATCGCCGAGACCCGTATGCGGGCCGCCCGACAGATCGAACTTATCGCTTGCCTGGATCGACAGCGTCAGGCGGTCTCCCGGCTTGATGAAAAGGCCATCCTTTTCGCCGCGCTGCTGGCGGAAGTCGATCTGGGCCTCGACCGCGCCCGCTTGGCCGAGAGTCACCGGCAGCTGGCGCGAGGCACTTTCGCCAACTTGCACCTCGAACCACGTTTTGGCGACGGCATAGTCGTCTCCCACTTTGCCGAGCACCGGAATGAGCACGTCGGGCGTGACCGCCGAGCCGATTCCCTTGAGCCGAACCTCGATCAGCGGCGGCTGGTCTTCGATGCCGGTCAGAAACACACGATAAGGGCGCTCGGTGGTGACGTTGTCCGCATCGAGCAGCGAAATTTCGAGCGTGCGACTGGCGGCAAGGGCGGGGATTCTGAAGGTGAACCGCTCGCGGGCGTCTCCCTGGACGGACGAAAGATCGATCTCGGTTCGCTCGCCGGTGTCGGTGGCCAGAATCTCGGCCCGCCGCAAGGGTTTGCTGGCGCGAAACTTGAGCGTCACATCGGTTCCCAGCGGAATGAATGTGCCGGCGGGCAAATAAGCCTGATCGCGGACGGGGAGGTAATTCGATGTGGCCTCATCGACCATGTACGGCGGATAAGACAAGTCCATCAGCGTCTCGACCACCGCCGGGCTATCGACCACTTGCAGCTTATAGCCGCTAAGGCGATGGTCGTAACCAACGACATCGAATTCGAGCGTCGAAAGGATTCCCTTGAAGGGCTTGTTGTCGAACCAGAAATTGCGATGTTCGCTCGTATCGCGAAAGCTGCTCATCACGACGGTTCCGCGATCGCCTCGCGAGCCATCGGCGGCTTTGGCGCGATAGTGTACTGAGCATTGCTGGGGCACCGCCTTGGCTTTGGGGGCGAGATCAGCCCGCACCTTCAGTTGCACGTTCGAGCCTTTGGCGACCTTGACCACGCCTTTCTCGAACGGAACGGTGATCGAACGCGGTGCCTCTTGCCCCGGCGCGGCGGTTCGCAGCACCTCGATGCCGACGATTTCGATATGGGCGCTGCGCGGCCAAGGATCGCTGCTGAGCAGGTAGAGCCGGCTGGCGGCGGTGGTGAACGCGGGCAAATTGGCCCCGCCAAACAGGCCGATGGAAAACGCAAAGCCCGCCGCCCCCGCCAAGAGCAGCAGCAGCCGGGCATAGTTCATCACCGCGCCGTAACGCACATCCCCCGCCGCGGCAAAAGCCTGGTCGGTCGTCTGATAGAGCAAATCGCGGCTGAAAGGGTTGGCATGCTCGGGCGAATTCGACAACTCGACCGCCGTGACAAGACTATCGCGGAAGCCCGCAAACTTCCGCTCCAAAAGCAGGGCCATGCTCCGATCGGCCAGGGCGACGAAAGTGCGGCTCAGGATATAGCGGTACAAAATCCAGGCCAGCATTGCCCCAGTAATAAGCAGCAAAATGCCCCGAGCGACCGCCGGCATTTCGCTAGCACCGACGAGGACGGGGAGATAATCGAGCCCCAGGCTGAACCAAAACGTGAGGCCCAGCCAAATGACCGCCAGGGCGAGCCCTTCGAGCCAGATATAAAGACGAATCCGCCACCGCAAACCCGCCAACAGCGACTGCGGGTAAGGGGAGGGTCGGTCGAAGCCCGAAAGGGTGCTCGTGGCCATAAGGCACGGTCAACCGCAGCTAGGAAGCGGCAAGGTTGAAGAGGAATTATAGAGGAACGAGGCCATATAAGTCGAAGCGAATTTGCAATCTTGTTACGCCAGCTTGCTGAGCCGGCGGAGTAGCCACTCCAAACATAACACTCCGCATATCAGACCAATCAGCCAGCCATATAGTAGCTGTTCAAACTTCCGGTCCGGCGTGCCTGGCAAAATCGTCAGCTGGTCTTGCGGTTTGAGCAGGTTAACGAGGGCAGCACGTCCCGTGCCATCGGTGCCAATCGCAGCCTCGATCCCCACGAAGTAATCTCCACCTGTTTTGTCGGCTATCTCGCGGAGAACAAGATCGTTGCGCTCCGGGCTCTCGGTTTCAGCTGCCGGAATCTTGGCCCGCACTTCCCGAATCAGCAGTTGATCGCCAGCCGTGGGGTGCTGCAATTCGATCCGATAATCCCCCTCTTGCAGGGCAGTGAACTGCTCGACGTAGGTTCCGTCGCGGGCCTCATCCCGCACTCTCTTCATTGTGAGTGTCTGACGGGTGGTGTCGGGTTGCACCAAAACCGCCTGCACTTGCTCCAAACTGAGCGGCTGGAACTGCGAATCCTGCAAAATGGCCCGGACCGAGATCTGCTCTCCCAGCGTGCAGCGGTCCTTATCCACCAGCAGCACGCCTCGGCTCGAATCGCGCAACAGCCGCCCTTCGGCCGCCCAGCGAATCAGCTTGGTATAGAACTGCTGCGAGTAGGTGTCGTCCACTTCGTTCACGCGCCACATCTCGCCACTGGCAATGAAGAAAACGCGGCCGGAGCCATAGAACTGCCCGGCCATGTAGATCGGCTGGACGCCATCGATCGCCGTGTCGGGATCGCCAAACCGGGCATACACCTTGGCCCCGGCCTTTTGATCTTTCACGGCGTAATAGCCCGAGACCCCCTTGAACTGCTGCCACGCTTGCTCGCTGCGGATCGCGTCGTCGTCCAGCCACAAAAACTCGGCTTCCAGGCCATCGCGAGTGAACTGAATCGGCCAGGCCTGCTCGCTGCCGAAGCGACCGAGGCCAAGCGTCGCGGAGCCTTGAAAATAAAATGCGACGGGGTAAAGGGCCTTGAGCGTGTCAATCCGCGGATCGCCGCGGCGACGGCTAGACCACTGCGGCGTGAACACCGGCCCGGCGACGACAATCAGCCCCCCTGCCTTATCGGCCACCCAGCGGTCAAGCAGCTTGACCTGCAGCTCGTCGAGCGCTTCCCAATCAGCGTCGAAAGCCACGATCGCGTCGTACTCGAATAGCTCGTCGGCCGTTTCCGGAAACTTGTGCAGGATTTCGTTCGCCTCTTGCGAAATGCCCGGCTTGCCCGATTGCAGCCAAACATCGAGCGTCACTTCCTTATCGCGATAAAGCTGATTCCGCAGGAACAAAAAGTCGCGCATCGGGCCGCCGGCAATGAGCAGCACCTTCGTCTTGCGGTCGATGATCTCGACTTTCGCCGTCTTCTCGTTGTCGCGACGGTCGATTTCGTTTTCCAGCGGCTTGACGCGCAGCTTGAACTGCCGAATCCCCTGCTCGGCGTTTTCAAGCTCGAATTTGACCGGCAGCACCTGCCCACTCTTGCCGACATCCACCGTGCGGGTGTCCTCGCGAACTTCGTTCTTGCCGTCGGCATCACCGCTGAAGAGTTCGACCTCGACATTGCTGCGGCTTGTTCCTTGCGCTTGTACGTAACCGGTGAGGGTGAACTTATCCCCCGGATAAACCCGCTCCGGCGCTTCGAGATCGACGATCCGCAGATTGGCGGGGCGCTTATCGGAGCCGAGGCCGACCGTATAAACGGGGATTAAAGCGTCTTGCGCGGCGACGGCGGCGAGGCTCGTTTCGATGCCCGCCGTGTTGCCGCCGTCGGTGAAGAGCACGACGCCGGCGATCGGGCCGCCGCGCTCGCGGTCGATGGTGAATTTGAGATTATCGCCAATCCGCGTTTGCGCTCCGCGCGGCGCGAGGACGCTCGCCCAGTCGATCGGTGCCGCTTGCTCGGCGGGCCTTTTCTCGGTGCTGGATTCTGTCGTCTCGGCCGGTTTCGGTTGAGTGAGGCCCAGCACCGCCAGGGGGCTGATTTCCGGAGCGCGCAGCGTAGCGACCGCCAGCACGATCAGCGCGGCGATTAGCGACGTGATGCTCGCCAAGAGAGTCCACGACGTTTGCTCTCCCGACGTGGGCCGACTCCCCATCACCAGATAGGCGAAGCCCGCGATCGCCGCCACCACCAGCAGCAAGCCGCCGGCCATCGCCACATAGCGCGATTGGGCGACCAATTGGTTCAGCCGGTCCTGCTCCGAAAGCTGCTGGCCAGCAGCTTCGTCCTGTGTGATTTTGCGCGGATACGAGGCCAGTTCAACCGGGTTTTCCCCTTCGTCGAACCGGGCGATGACGACATCGTGCTTCTCGCGGAGCTTGGCAACGAGCGACCCACTCGCTAACTCTTGCTGCACGAACTCGATGCGGCTGGTCGGAGCGGGGACATTGGTGGCGTCGGTATCGCGCAGCCCCATGCTCTGGCTGGTATCGACCAGAATCACCGCCCGCGAGTTCTTCACCAGCTTCCGTTCGGCTCGCTTTTCGAGATTGAAAAAGTAGAACAAAATGCCGAAAAATGCGATGAGCCGCAGCCCCAAGAGCAGCACTGCCAGGCCCGCCGGCAGCTCGACGCTGTCCTTCAGATACATCCACACCACATAGGCCGCAATCCCCGCGCAGACCACGAGCAGCAGCAGCCAGTGCCACCACTCGGTGAGTGATTGGATCCGCGCCAGCTGGTAGTAGGTGCCCGCGGAGGCTTGCGCGAACAGCGGCGAATTAAGATCGATGAAGGACAAGGATGGACTCAACTAGGAAATTTGAAATCCGAAGCTCGAAATCCGAAGCAAGGACGAAGCGCTAAAGGATAAATGATCTAAACGACACGCATTTGCTTCATAGGCAAACTTCACTCTTGGTTCGAGATTTCTCATTTCTGATTTGTCTCTTGCTTCGTACTTCGAATTTCGTGCTTCGTACTTTGTGCTTTACCCTCGTGTCGGCTGCACATGGTAACTCGCCGAGTACGCCAGCATTTGTTCGCCAATGAGCAGCGCCACGAGCAGGGCCATCAGCAGGAAGCTGAGGTTGTAGCCGCTCGACGAAACTTCCTCCTGCTCATACTGATCGGCCAGATGAACATTGACTTTGACGGGATCGAGGTTGGCGACGAGATCGGTCCCGGTGACGCCGGTCAAATCCCCCTCGGCCGGATCGACATTGAGCGCCCAGCGGCGAAGGTCGATCTCCCCTTTGGTTGTCAGGGGCCACGCTTCGTAAATGCCGCGGCGGTCGGCTTCGGTCGAGGGGCGACCAGCGACGATTCCCCGGCCAAGCGAGGCGATTAACGTCGCCGCCCCCGCTTCGGGCACCGTGGCTTGCCGGTCGATCTTGATCCGCGAACCGGGCTTCTCGCCGGGAACGACAAACGCCAGATCCCCCCGATATTTCGCCGCCTCCAGTTGCAGATCGAGCGGCGTTCCGACGAGCCGCGGATCATCGAGCCGGTTGGCCGTGGCCAGGTACGACTGCATCTTGAGGACCAGCACCACGAAGCTCGGATCCTTGGCCCAGTCGTTCCACAGCGGTGGGCAAGTGGTGGTCAACAACAGGACCGTTCCCGCGCCGAATTTCTTCTCGACAACGAGCGCTCCCCTATCGCGCGTGCGGGCGATAATCTCGACCGGATTCTGCGGGTCGGGCTTCCAAGCCGGATCGACCTTGCGATAGCGATCGATCCGGATCCCCCGAATCAGCGGGTTGGTTTCGCTCAAAAAGAACGAAAAAATCGGATGGTTTTCGAGCTCGATGTCCGGCTCGGCGGCATCAATGACCGGCGGCAACTCGATATCGGTCGCCAGCGGCAGCGGCAGCAGTCCCTCTCCATCGCGATAGAGGGCACTATTGTAAAAGGCGAGGTTCATCTGCGGACCGCTGAAGATGGCGAGGCCGCCACCGCCGCGAACATACGTCTCCAGCGTCGCCACCCCTTTGGCATCGAGCCTGGGGACGTCGAGCAGATAGATCGTCGAATAGGCATTCAGCGCGTCAGCCGTCGCGTCGCGCAAGAAGGTCGCATCCTTCACTTCCGGCCGAATGCCAGTGTTCGACCGTTCCAGTGGGCGGAACACGACTTCCAAGTGATAAGCGTTGTTCTCCTCGGGAGCGCCATCGATCACCAGCGTTCGCTCGCCATCGGGAAAGTCGATCACCGCCCAGCGATGGTTGTCGGCTTCGACCGAATCTTCGGGCAAGCTCGCCTCGACCACGTGCTTGCCAGGCTGCGCGAAATAGACCTGCACGCGGCGCTGCACGGTTTCGCCCGGATCAATCTTGTCGATCATGATCGTCGCGATTTCCTCGCTCCGGCCGATCAGCTTATCGGGGGCGACTTTGCTCAGATCGTCCGGCGGATAGTACGTCGCCTGCACCTTGAGCTGCACCTTGGTCATTGCTTTTGCGCCGAAATTCCGCACGTCGATATTCACGAATAGCGGCACGCCGGCGGCTCGCGTTTCGTCGGCCGGTTGGATGGCGACGATCCCCAGGTTCGGCTCGCTCGCCCGGGCGCAGTTGACCAGGTGCAAATCGGCCTGGGCGCGGCGCAGTTCCGACAGCGACTCGCGCAGCTCGGCCGGGCTTCCCCAGTCCTTAGCGCGGAAGTCGGACAGCACATAGACAATGCTCGTTTCGTCCTTGGCCTGCGCCACCAGCGGCTTGAGGACGGCGAGGGCTTCGCGCGGGCCGAGCGTAAGTTGCGTCGGCTCAAACGCGCGGGTCTTGCGTTCCAGTTCCACATCAAACCGCGAATCGATCGGCTCGGCATTGAAATCGGCAATTTGGGCCGATTGGCCGGCATCCGACGAGCCGCTGCGGGCCTGCGAATAGCGAATCAGCGTCAGTTTTTGTGGGCTGTCCTCTTCCTCGGCACGGGCGACAATCGCCGCCACGACCTGCTTGGCCGCATCCATGGCCGATGCACCGGCGACCCGGTCGCTCATCGAATAGCTGTCGTCGAGCAGGACATAGTGATGCGTCGCCCTGCCCCCAAAAATGGCCAGCCATTGGTCGCGCGTTTTCAGCTGCGCGAGCATCGCCACGATCAGCACGATCGCCGCGATGCGGGCCAAAAGCAGCAGCAATTGTTTGAGCCAGACCCACTTGCGATGCTTCTTGTAGCTCGCCAGCAAGAACTCCATCGCCCCCCACTGCACGCGCTGATGCCGCATCATGTTGATCAGGTGGATCAACAGCGGCAGCAGGGCCGCCAGAAAGGCCCAAGTCAGCGGTTGGTGGATGAATTGCATGGAGGGTCATTGGTCATTCGTCATTTGTCATTCGGTGTAACTCTCATCCCAAATGACCAATGGCGAATGACATTTATCTTTGGTTGAGTACCATCAGTCGTTTACTCAAAAACGTCGCCAACACCGCATCGAGTGGATCGCGGGTACGGACGAGCGCGTAGTCGCAACTGTTGCGGGCACACTCACGGCGGACCTCGTCGAGAAAGGCGTGCAAGGCGGCGAGGTAGCCGTCACGCAAGGCGCGGGGATTGCAATTCAGGTAGTCGGGGATTTCGAGCCCTTCGAACCGCGTCGGGCCGGCGAAGGGGAAATCGAGCTCGTCGTCATCCATGACGTGGAACACCAGCACTTCGTGTCCCCGCTGGCGGAGCAGCTTCAGCCCTTTGAAGAGGCCCGGCCGGTCGGTCAAAAGGTCGCTGACGAGCACCATCAGCCCGCGGCGAGGAGCCGATTCGGCCACCCCCCGCAGCACCGCGAACATGTCGGTCTTGTCGCGCGGCTCTTGGGCAGCAAGCGATTCGACGAGGCCGAAAATATGGTTGTTTTTGGTCCGCGTCGGCACGCTCGCCCGAATCCGCTCGTCAAACGCCACGCAGCCGACCGCGTCTTGCTGTCGCAAAATCAAATACGCGAGCGAGCAGGCAAGAGTGCAGGCGTATTCGTATTTATTGAGCGGCCCATTTCCATAGACCATGCTCTTCGAGACATCGAGCAGCAGGGTGCAGCGGAGGTTCGTCTCTTCCTCGAACTGCTTCACGACAAGCCGATCTTGCCGGGCCCACACCTTCCAATCGACATGGCGAAGGTCGTCGCCGGGGACATACTCGCGATGCTGCAGAAACTCGACCGACTCGCCAAAATAGGGGCTGCGGTGCATCCCCGAAAGAAACCCCTCGACAACGTGCCGCGCCCGAATTTCCAGCCGGGCGATCCTCTTGATCGCTTCGGGGTGCAAAAATCGTTTGGAACCGGGCATCGCAGGCAGGAATTGCTCTAAGTGTGTGCTGCAAAAGGGGTTGCGACAATCTCGCCAGCCGCGCTACCCGGCAATTTGCCGGTCGCGCCAGTCCTAAGTATAGTTCGCGCCTAGGCTTAGTGCGCTTCCAACCCGGATTGGTTCATTCGCCCGCCGCGCACAAGATCCCCGCCGATGCCGCGGCTGGGCGTTCCGGTTTCCCCCATGAACGCCGCGGGTTAGTATCCAATGGCATGGCCTACGACGTTCTGATCCGCCGCGGCTCCCTGGTTCTGCCCACGAAGGTAGTGCGCGGGGATGTGGCGATTGAAGGGGGCCTCTTCGCCGCCATCGCCCCGGAACTCGCCGGCCCCGCGAGTGAGGAAATCGACGCCGCCGGGCTGCATCTTTTTCCTGGCGTCGTCGATCCGCACGTCCATTTCAACGAGCCGGGACGTACCGAGTGGGAAGGGGCCGCGACCGGTTCGGCGGCACTCGCGGCGGGGGGCGGAACCTGCTTTTGCGACATGCCCCTGAATTCGTCGCCTCCCACGCTCGACGGCCCCAGCTTCGACCAGAAGGCCGCCGCGCTCGCGGCCAACTCTCGCACCGACTTCGGCCTCTGGGGTGGATTGACCCCCACGAATCTTGACCGGCTCGACGAATTGGCTGAACGCGGCGTCATCGGCTTCAAGGCATTCATGTGCGCGAGCGGCATCGACGACTTTACCGCTGCCGACGATTACACGCTTTGGCAAGGGATGCAAATCGCCGCCCGGCTCAAGCTGCCGGTGGCGGTCCATGCCGAGAATGAAACGCTCACCCGCGTTCTGGCCCGGCAGGCGATTGCCGCGGGGAAAACAGGCGTCCGCGATTTTCTCGCCTCGCGGCCAGTGGTCGCCGAGCTGGAGGCGATTCAGCGGGCGATTCTGCTGGCTGACGAAGCTGGCTGTTCGCTGCATATCGTGCATGTCAGTTGTGGACGGGGCGTCGCGTTGGTGGCCGAAGCCCAGGCTAACGGCATTGATGTCACTTGCGAGACCTGCCCGCACTATCTGGTGCTGACCGAGGATGACAGGGAGCGTCTGGGGGCCATTGCCAAGTGCGCTCCGCCGCTGCGGTCTGCCGAGGATCAAGCTCAGCTCTGGAGGGCCTTGCTGGCGGGAAAAATCGCTTTCGTCGCCTCCGACCATTCCCCCGCCCCGGCATCGATGAAACTAGCGGCCGATTTTTTTCAAATTTGGGGAGGCATTTCCGGCGTGCAGATGACGCTTTCTCTGTTGCTCGCAGCCGGACACGAGCAGCGAGGCTTGACGCTGAGCTACTTGGCCAAGCTCACCTCGCGCGCCGCCGCCGAACGCTTTCGTCTTGCCGGCAAAGGGTGCCTCGAAGTCGGTGCCGATGCCGATTTGGCCCTGGTGGACCTTTCGGCGGCGGGTCCGCTCGAACAAAATGAACTGCGCGACCGGCACCGGCTCTCGCCCTACGTCGGCTATCCACTCCGTGGTCGAGTGCAACGAACGCTCGTTCGCGGCCAAACCGTGTTTCACGCCGGCCGCCTGGCGGGCTCCCCAACCGGCCGGCTCGTCACGCCGAACGCTCGACCATGACCCCTCGCGATCACGTCGTGCTCTACGTCAATGGCCGCCGGCATGCGGTCGCAGGGGAGGCGGTGTTTCGCCCACTTTCGGAATTCCTCCGCACGACTTGCGGCCTCACCGGTACCAAGGTCGTTTGTGCCGAGGGGGATTGCGGCTCGTGCAGCGTGCTGATTGGTCGGCCACGCGGCGGCCAGATCGAGTATCAGCCGATCACGTCGTGCATCCAGTATCTCGCCCAGCTCGACGCAACGCACATCATCACCGTCGAAGGTTTGCAGCGCGACGGCCGCCTCAGCCCCGTGCAGACAGCTCTCGCCGATCATCACGGATCGCAATGCGGATTCTGCACGCCGGGTATCGCCATCGCCTTGGCCGCCCATTTGGACGAAAACCCCCGTCCCACGCGGCACGCCACCTGCCGGGCGCTCGTCGGCAATTTGTGCCGCTGCACCGGCTACGCTCCGATCCTCGATGCCGCCGAGCAGATCGACCCGCAAACGCTCCAGCCCCTGCGAGAGCTGTACCCCGATTCCGAGCTGGCCGCCGACCTGCACGGGCTCGCCGCCCAACCGCTTAACATTGCCGCCGGCGGCTGCGAACTCTTCAAGCCGACCAATCTCACCGACGCGCTCGCCTACAAAGCCGCCCGCCCCGGCTGCGCCGTGCTCGCGGGGGGGACCGATCTGGGGGTGGCCTGGAACAAAGGTCGCCGTGATCTGGCGAGCCTGCTCGTCATCGGCGAACTGGCCCAACTCCGAACGCTCACGGTCGAAAACGGCACCCTCATTGCCGGCGGCGCGACCACCCTCGATGAACTTGAAGCAGCCGCCCGCGAGGTGCTCCCTCCGTTAGCCGATCGGCTGGCCCGTTTTGGTTCCCCACCGATCAAAAGCGCCGGCACCCTCGGCGGCAACATCGCCAACGGTTCCCCCATTGGCGACACGATGCCGACGCTCTTCGTTCTCAATGCCGAACTCGAACTGGCGAGCTCCACTGGGACGCGGCGGGTAAACATCAACCAGTTTTACACCGGCTATCGGCAGTCGGTCATGCGCCCGGACGAGCTGATCGCGCGGGTGATTGTCCCGCTGCCGGCGGCGGGGGAGCTGTTTCGGGTGTACAAGGTCTCGAAACGGAGTGACCTCGATATTGCGACCTTCGCCGCCGCGATTTGGCTGCAAGTTGCGGGAGATTTCATCGTCGCCGCGCGGATCGCCTATGCGGGGGTCGCGCCGACGATTGTCCGCCTTCCTCAAACCGAAGCGTGGCTTTCCGAGCGGCGACTTACCGAGGCGACGCTGCGGCAAGCGGGCCGCCTCGCGCGAGGCGAAATCCACCCCATCTCCGACGTTCGCGGCTCGGCCGAATATCGCGCCCTGCTGGCCGAGAATATCCTGCTCAAGTTCGCGTGCGAGGTACTGGCGGACCGCGCCCCGGCGGGAGAATCCGCATGACCGCTGTCGGCCAAAGCATTCCGCACGATTCGGCCCGCCTTCACGTCCGTGGCGAGTCGCTCTTTATCGACGACATCCCGCCGGCCCAAGGAGAGCTGCTGGTCGATTTTCTCGGCAGCCCGATTGCTCACGGTCGCCTCCGCGGCATCGATTTGTCCGCCGCGAGGCAAGTTCCCGGCATCGTGGGGCTGTTTACGGCCCGCGATATTCCCGGCCACAACCGCTTTGGCCCGATCGTGCCCGACGAGCATTTGCTGGCCGACGATACTGTGCTCTATGTCGGCGATCCGGTCGTGCTGATCGCGGCCGAAAACCGCTCCGCCATCGACCAGGCAAAAAAGCGGATCCGCTTCGACATCGAGCCGCTGCCGCCCATCTTCGGCATCGAAGAGGCCATCGCCGCGGAGAGCTTCCTGATTCCATCGCGAAAAATCGAATGTGGCGATGTCGAGGCCGCCTTGGCCACGGCAGATCATGTCATCGATGGCACACTTGCCATTGGCGGCCAGGAACATTTTTACTTCGAAACGCAGTCGGCCGTGGTTTACCCGGGCGAAGATCGCTCGCTATTGGTCCATAGTTCAACGCAGCACACCAGCGAAGTGCAAGCCGTGGTGGCCGAAGTATGCGGCCTGCCGTTTCATCGCGTCATCACCATTTGCAAGCGCATGGGAGGAGCCTTCGGCGGCAAGGAAACGCAAGCCGCCCAGCCCGCAGCGATGGCGGCGGTCGTCGCCACGCTCACCCGCCGCCCGGCCCGCATCGTCCTCTCCCGCGACGACGACATGGCCACCACCGGCAAGCGGCATCCGTTTCTGGCGAAATATCGGGTCGGCTTCACGCGCGTGGGGCGAATCGTCGCCCTCGCGGTCGATCATTTCTCAAACGGCGGCTGCACGACCGATCTTTCGCCGTCGGTCCTCGAACGGGCGATGCTCCACACCGACAACGCCTATTTCGTGCCGAACTGTCGCCTGACGGGGCGCGTCTGCAAGACGAACCTCCCCTCGAACACCGCCTTTCGCGGCTTTGGGGGGCCGCAGGGGGTCATCGTCATCGAGAATGCAATCGAGGAAATCGCCCACCTGCTTGGCCGCGACGCGCTCGATATTCGCCAGCACAACTGCTACGGCCTCGGCGAGCGCGATCGCGCCCCCTACGGGCAGATCATTCGCAACAACACGCTTCCCGCCATCTTCGCCGAGCTGCGCCGCACCAGCGACTACGACCGCCGCCGCGCCGAAATCGCCGCCGCCAATGCCAACGAGCGCGCTCCCTTGCGCGGCCTCGCCCTGACGGCGGTCAAGTTCGGCATTTCGTTCACCAAACGGACGCTCAACCAGGCGAATGCCCTGGTCAACATCTACACCGACGGCACGGTCCTCGTCGCGACCGGCGGCACCGAAATGGGGCAGGGAGTAAATACCCGCGTCGCGCAGCTCGTCGCCGACGAACTGGGCATCGACTACGCCCAGGTTCTCGTCGGCCCGACTAGCACCGACAAGACCAACAATACCTCGCCCACCGCCGCCAGTTGCGGCACCGATCTCAACGGCGCGGCCGCGCTCGATGCCTGCGCGCGGCTTAAACAGCGCCTGGCCGATTTCGCCGCGCCGCTGCTTGCCGATGCGGCCGCCGGCTTGCCACCCTCGCCCACCGATCTGCAATTCGCCGCCGGAAGAGTATTCGACCGCCGCCGGCCCGAGCACGGCCTCGCCTGGAGTGACCTCGTGAAGCGGGCCTATTTGGAGCGAGTGAATCTTGGCGAGCGGGGCTTCTATGCCACCCCCGGCGTTGATTTCAACCGCGAAGCAGGCCAGGGCCAGCCGTTCCTTTATTACACGAACGGGGCTGCGGTGGCCGAGGTGCGCATTGATCGGCTCACCGGCGAACTCAGCGTGCCGCGAGTCGATCTGCTGATGGACATTGGGGTGCCGATCAATCCAGGGATCGACCGGGGGCAGATCATCGGCGGTTTCGTGCAAGGGATGGGGTGGGCGACCACCGAAGAACTGAGGTACTCGGCGACGGGAGAGCTGCTCTCGCATTCGCCGACGACCTACAAGATTCCGAACGTCAGCGATCTTCCGCCGATTCTGAACCTGGCCCTCTTTCCCAACGCGAATAGCGATGTCAGCCTGCGCCGCAGCAAAGCGGTTGGCGAGCCGCCCCTGATTCTGGGCATTAGCGTTTGGGCCGCCGTGAAGAATGCCCTGGGGCATGTCAGCGGCCGCGAACTCCCCCGCCTCGCCCTCCCGGCGACCGGAGAGGCGATTTTGCTGAAGCTGGCGAGCTATTCGCCGGTCGATGAATTCGTTGGTAGTCAGCATTAGCGCGGGGTTTCGCAGGCCGATTTTCTTTCGTACGGGCCAGCCAACGAGGCACAGAAATTGAATGTGGAGGATTATGGCCCGATGGCGGACTGCTGCGAACAGCGGATCTTGGCGTCGGATATTGGGGTGCAACGCTCGCTTCTTGCCTTGAGCCACTAGCTGCATCACTTGGGCTACTCGTATCTGCGGCCGCGGCCGCGTCATCGGCGCGCCGATCCCCAGGCCCAGGAAACTATTGAACGCACGCTGCCGGAGCGTCTCCAGGCCCTCCGCGATGCTCATCCTGGCAAATGCCTGCGGGTGTACTTTCAGGACGAATCGTGGTTCGACCAGCAAAGCACAACGACCAACGTCTAGGCTCGCCGCGGGTCTCGCCCAACGACCGTGCGGCAGACCGACTACCAATATCTGTGGGTGCTCGGCGCGGCCTGTGCCGAGACCGGACATGTCGAGGGTCTGCTCAGCCCGCGGCTGAACACGCGGATCGTCAACCTGTTCTTGGAACAGTTTTCCCAAACGTTCGGACCGGACGAACACGCCGCCATGATTAGGGATGGCTTTGGTTTTCACGTTAGCGGGAAGTTGCAGGTGCCCGCCAACGTGACCATCATCCAACATGCCCCCCTAGAGCCCGGAGCTGAATCCTATCGAGAACCTGTGGCACTACCTCAAAAGCCACTTCTGGTCGAATCGCGCCTACGAAGGCTACGACGAGCTAGTTCAAGCCACACTCGACGCGTGGCAGCAAGCCGTCCTCGACGCCGACCTGATGAAATCCGTCTGCGCCGCGCCATACGCCCAAAGCGCTACTTCAAAACAAAATGCGTCTGCCTCCGATCGTTCGCACAACCGCGGGAACGCTCGTCAGTGGGCTCGGCTTGCGCTCGACGGATGGGGGCCAAACGTGGCACAAATTCGAGCCGTTTCCGGCGATTCGGGCGAATGGCTGGCGATATGATCTGTTGGCCCTGCGCATTGGCTGGCTGCTGACGGCTGAAGTGATTGGCCTCGGGGTCGGCGGCGACCGCTGGTGGTTTGTCGTTTCGCGCGCCGATGGGCAATCTTGGGATTTCGACGGGGCGCTCGATTTTTATAGTCCCGGCCAGCCCATCGGCGGGCGCGCTTGCCCGAAAACGGTGCAACTCGACGACGACACCATCGGCACGATCTATTGCGACACCGACGCCAGCCAAACCGGCGGCGCGGGAGTCTTTTTCTTGCGAACGCCGCTCGCCAGGCTGGCCCTGCCCGACTAGGGCGAAAGATAAACCGGGCGCGTGTAGTCGATTTGCCGGCAACAGGGGCAACCCCCCGAGCCGACGTACACCATTGTCGTGCCGCCGGTCGCAGGAGTGAGAGAGGTGGGAGCCGGGGGGTTCGCGGTGGGGGCGGTAGAGGGGGGATCGCTGGTTGGTGGAGATGCGTCCGCGATGGCGCCGGAGGGAGTGGGTGGATCGCTGGCTCCATTCAGGTTGGCATAGGTTTCTTCGCGCGTCGCCAGATCGACAAACGCCAGGTGATCGATCTGGCGGGACACCAGCGCGACATGGCCGTCCGCATAGACGAAATAGGTTCCGCCGGGATGCTCGCTCGAATAGTCAGTGAACTGCAGCACACGCGTGCCGGATCGCCGCTGGGAAACCCAGGTATGAAAGGCCGACCCGAGCACCCGTGCGAAGCTCCCTTCGGCTTCCCAGGTGGCCCCAACCCAGGTGGCGACGGGCGATTGCTCCGCCTCGGTGTCGCTCTTCCGCTCGCCGGCCAGGATGGTGACGCTCGTCCCATCGGTGATTTCCGCCAGCCGGACCCGACTGTTGTGGAAAAACACCCCGCCATACGGCTCGCCGGTGCATTGCCGGCCGAGACCCGCCAAGGCTTCGCAATGTTGCGGCCGAGTCGCCCCGAAGTTGGCGACATAGTTCGCCGTGGGGAATTGACCCAAGCTGCCGCTCCCCGCGGGCTTTAACTCGAAAAACGCGGGACCGGCGGCGGAGGGGCAGCGCAGCCCGGCCAACGAAGTTTGCCGGGCGAGGTCGTTTCGCGGATCGAGAATCGACCGGGATAAGTCGAGCTGATCGGCGAGCGAACGCTGCTCCAAATAGGGGAGGCTATGGGCCACCCAACTCCAGCCGGGACCGACACTAACCTCGTGCCGCGTCGATTCATAGCCCTGCCACCCCGGCGGAAACGCTTGCCGGGCATCATGGTGATTCAAGAGAGCGAGCCCCAGTTGTCGCAAATGGTTCTGGCAAGCGGTGCGGCGAGCCGACTCGCGCGCGCTTTGCAACGCCGGCAACAGGATCGCGGCGAGCACGCCGACGATAGCCAAAACCACCAACAGCTCGACCACCGTGAATGCCGCGGGACGGCGAGTCGCATGCGGAGAGTGCATGGCGGTTCTCGTATCTTAATCGAAAGAGCAAACTCGTTGCAGTTGCTTAGTATGAAAGTGGGCGGATCGGAGGTCAAGCGAAGGTGCGGCTTAACCCCACGATTTCCGCCGGATCAGCCCGACAGGATACTAGGTCCACGAAAGCGAGCGTCAATCTAGCTGGCCAGTTCCAGCCCGGTCAACGTCCCCGTGCTGCTGGCGAATTTCTCGGCGGGGAGACCGAGGCTTTGAAGCATGCTGACGAACAGGTTGGCGAGGGGCGGGTTTTCGTTCTCGTCAAACGCCAAATGCTGGCCGTGCTTGAAATTTCCCCCGGCGAGCAGCACGGGCATGTTCTTGACGCTGTGCTTGCTGGCGTCGGCCAGGTTGCTGCTGAAGAAGATCGTCGTCCGGTCGAGCAGGGTGCCTTCTCCCTCGCGCGTCGTCCGCAATTGGGCCAAAAAGTCGCGCAGGGTTTGCATTTTGGCGATTTCCAGTGCGGTGAGCTGGGCGATTTTCGCGGGGTCCTTCCCGTGGTGCGACAAGTCGTGATGCCCCTGGCTAACCCCCGGAATCGGCGGCACGCTACTGGTGCCGAGCAGTTGCAGAGTGATGAGCCGGCTGGAATCGGTCTGAAGGGCGAGGTGAATCAGGTCGAACCAGACCCGCGTCTTGCCGATTAGGTCGGCACCGCTACGCGGGTCTTGCGGCTGCTTGGCGGTCACTTGCGGCTTGGGCTTTTTCGACCAGGCCTCGGCCTGCGCGAGGCGCTGCTCCAACTCGCGGACGCTGGTGAAATACTCCTCGAGCTTTTCGCGGTCCCCCGCGCCGAGGACCTGCCCCAGTTTTTTGGCCTGCTCGCGAACCGCATCGAGCACGCTTTGGCCGTCGGCCAGTTTGCGGGCCTGGGCGGCGATTTCGTCCGGCCGCCCCTCCATGAAGAGCTTGGCGAAGACGCTGGAGGCCCAGCTTTCCGTCGGCACCGGAGCGCCGCTTTTGGTCCACGAGAGGCCGGCCCCTTCGCACGAGAGGGGGAGCGTGGCGAATCGCGTCTGGCCATATAGAAACTCCGCCGCATACTGATCGACCGAGATGCTGTTGCGAAAGCCGGCCCGCCGTTCGGGATGCGGAGCGGCGGTAAGAAAGCTCTGGTTCGAATCGTGGCTGGGGCCGACATCGGGATGCGAGAGACCCGAAATCACCGTGAACTGGTCGCGATACTCTCCGACGACCTCCAGATACTTCGACAGCTCGTACTCGCGGCCCGCCGTGGCCGGAAAAAAGTTCGCCGGATGCAGCCCTAGCGGCGTGTTGATGCAGACCATTCGCCGGGGAATGGGCACATCGGCCGCCCCGCGCAACCGCCTGGGGGCGAGCGCGTCAAACAGCGGCAAGGCCATCGCGACCCCCGTGCCGCGAAGAAAGGTTCGACGATTGAGTTGCATGGCGTTTTCCTATGGCGAACTAATCGGCCAATTCACTTATTCAAAAACAGCGGACTTTGCACGACCTCATGCACTAGCGACCGCAAACCATAACTCCGGCCGCGAACCTTGGCCACGACCTGCTCGACTTCCTCGCGGTCGGTCGCGGTCGGTGCCGCCCCGGTGGCATAGGTGAGCAGCTTTTTGCCGAGGGCCCGGGCGAGTTGATCCTTATCGCGCAAGAGCAACAGCTTGAATTCGTCCACGTTGCGGAACTTTGCCCCGTCCGGCATTTCGTCGGACGGATCGACCGGTTTTCCCTGGTGATACGCCATCCGCCGGCCATCGACCATGACCGTGCCGCCGTTGCCGGTGACTCGATACCACTCGCGCCAGCCGCCGATGCAATCAAAGCTCTCCAGGGCGAAGCCCGGCGGATCGATCTGGCGGTGGCAACTGCCGCACGATTCGAGCGACCGGTGCTTGGCGAGTTGCTCGCGGAAGGTCGTTGCCCCGCGAATGTCGGGATCGAGCACCGGCACGTCGTCGGGTGGTGGCGGGGCGGGGGTACCGAGAATGCGGTCGAGCACCCAGGCTCCACGCAGCACGGGGGACGTCGTGGTGCCGTTGGCCGTCACCTTCAAAACGCTGGCCATCGTCAGCACGCCGCCACGGTGGCTGCCAGGCGGCAAGGGGACACGCTCGAACTCCCAGCCGGTCGGACCGGGGATACCATAGTGTTTTGCCAGGCGGCCGTTGAGCAGCGTAAAGTCGGAAGAAACGAAATTCGTGAGCGGCAGATCGTTCTTCAGAACCTCGTTGAAAAACAGCTCCGTCTCGCGGATCATCGACACTTTGAGGAGGTGATCGAACTCCGGATACAGGATGTGGCTCGGTTCGGTGAAGTCGATCTCGCGCAGCCCGAGCCATTGGCCGGTGAAATTCTCGGTAAACGCCCTCCCCTTCGGATCGGCCAGCAGCCCCTCGACCTCGCCGCGTAACACCGCGGGCTGGCGCAGCTTTCCTTGCTCGGCGAGGGCAAACAGCGCGTCGTCGGGCATCGTGCTCCAAAGGAAGTACGCCAACCGGCAGGCAAGGGCGTGGTCGTCAAGCGGGCCGGGATTTTCGCGCAGGAAAAGAAAGTCGGGCGAAATCAGCACCCCTTTTAGCGCCGCCCGCATGGCCTGCTCGAAAGTGTATTCACCAGCGAGCTTCGTCCGCACGATCTCGACAAACGGCGCGACATCGGCCGCGGTCACCGGTCGGCGAAAGGCCCGCCGCGTGAACGCCGTCAAAATCCGCTCGGCATCGGCCAGGGGATTCTCCGAGACGACTTCGACCCGCTCGCGGAAGTTGTAAACCGGAAAATTCTTCCGCGGCAAATCGCCGAACAGTCGCTGGTGAGACCGCGGCGGCCACTCGGGATGCAGCGGCCCTTCGACCTCCACCCACTGAATGGCGAGGCCCGGCTGGTCCCACTTTTCGCCGCCGACTTGCTTCACCGTGTTGGCCCCGGCCAGCCCATAGGGCAGCACGGCGATTGTCGTTCGCGGTTCCATGTGCCGCACAAATTCAAACACTTTTGGCTGGTCGGGGGGAGCGTCGAAATAGCTGATGAGGCCGCTCGTGCCTGAGAGCCGCGTGCCGGTCGCCGTGCAGCGGAAGGTCACCGGCTGGCCGCCGCTTTGCACGGCGGAGGCCGAGATGCGAAAGCGATATTGGCCCGCCTCTTGCGGATAAAAGCTCGAAACGCTGACGTTGTGCCACTCCGAGGAGCAAAAGCAAACCACCTCGCCGTCCGGCAGAAAGCGATAAACATCCTCGGTCGTCGTGCGAATCGGGTGCCCATCCTTGACGCTGATTCGCTTACTAAAGAGCGGCGGCGGCTGCGGACGATTAGCGATCGCGGCGGTTAGGGCCGCGTCGGCTGCTTCCAGATATTTCTCCATCAAAAACGATGACGTGTGGTGCGCCGCCCCGGCATTGTCGAAGCCATCGGCCGATCCATCGGCGGGCAATTGCTCGCGCAGATTCACCTGGATGCCGAACAAATCGCGGATCGTGTTTTCATATTCGAGCCGATTGAGGCGGCGCAGCACCACGCGCCCCTGCGCGGCTCGCGCGGCCGCCTCGGCGGCGGCAACGCGGGGGGAGAGCCAGTCGATCACGGCGGCCATTTCGGCGGCGGCCGGACGAGGCTTGTCTTCCGGCGGCATCTCGCCGGTTTTTAGCCGGGCGATCGCCTCGGCCCAGTGGGCGCGGGTCGCGGCATCGGCAAAGTTGGCGGTGAGATTGTCGAGCCGTAAATTCCCCTTGGGCTTCTCGCCGGAATGGCATTCGGAGCAATGCTTGGCGAGGAATGTGCGAATCTGGTCGCCAAAATAGCGGGCGTCGTCGTCAACTGGCGCAGCAAACGCGAAGCGGGCGCAGCCGAGCAATAACACCACGCTGATCACCCCTCGCCCGTTCATTGCATCCTCCGCCCGACCGATCAATGTCCGTCGATTGATTGTCGGCTGGCGAGCGCGAAATCGCAAGCGAATTGGGCTTCACTCGTCGAACTGCGATTTCCGCCGCAGGATGTGGTGATAGTGCTGGGCGAAGCGGTGCGCCTCGTCGCGCACGTATTGCAGCAGCCGCAAAGCGAACGAATGCCGCGAGAGGCGCAGCGGCTCGGACTGGCCCGGCAGGTAGATTTCTTCCTCCCGTTTGGCGAGCGAAAGAATCGTCGGCGGCGTTAGTTCCTGGTCGCGAAAGGCGGCGAGCGCGGCGTTCAATTGCCCCGGCCCGCCATCGATGAGCAGCACATCGGGAAAGACCTCGTCGTTTGCGGCCAGGCGGGCATAGCGGCGGGCGATCACTTCGTGGATGCTGCGAAAATCGTCGATTCCTTCGACCCCCTGAATTTTGTACCGTCGATACCCCGGCTTGAACGGCAGGCCATCGAGAAATTGCACGACGCTGGCCACCGTCTCGCCGCCGCCGAGATGGGCGATATCGACCCCTTCGACAGTCCGCGGCGTTTCGGCCAGCTTGAGCACCTTCCGCAGGCCGGCGAGTCCCTTTTTCGGATCGATGAAGAACACCTCCGGCTGGGCGTGCGTGTCGAGATCGCCGCGGCGGTCGAGCGATTCGAGCAGCCTGATTTCGTCGCGCAGGCGGCCCGCCTCTTCAAATCGCAACTCCTTCGCGGCCTGCTGCATTTCGCCCCGCAATTCGCCCAAGAGTCGCGTCGTTCCCCCTTCGAGAAAGCGAATCAGGCGGTCGATGTCGCGGCGATATTCGTCCTTGCCGATGCGCAGATTGCACGGCGCGGTGCATTGCTGGATGCTCGCCAAGAGGCAAGGCCGAAACCAGCGCCAGCGCTCGTCCCCCGCTTCGATGTCGAGGCTGCAGGTGCGGAACTTGAAAATCCGCTGCAGCACTTGCACCGCCCCACGCAAAGCTCCCGCGCTGGCGAACGGCCCAAACAGCCGCGCGCCGCGATCTGGAGGCTGGCGGGTCACTTCGACGCGGGGGAAATCCTCGTGCGTGGTGATCATGAGATAGGGGAAGGTCTTATCGTCTTTCAGCTCCTTGTTGTGAATCGGCTGGATGTCTTTCACCAGCCGCGATTCCATCAGCAAGGCATCGACCTCGCTGGCACACTCGACAAAATCGATGTCGGCAATTTCGTTGACCCAACTGGCCGTGCGATACTCGGCCTGAGCCCCTTTGAGGAAATAGCTCCCCGCGCGGGACCGCAGGTTCTTCGCCTTGCCGACATAAATCACCCGGCCGGCGCTGTCCTTCATCAGATAGACGCCTGGCCCGCGCGGAAACTCGCGCACCTTGGCCGCCGCCCGGCGAAAGGGAAAATCCCACGGCACGCTGGCGTCGTCCGCGGCGGCGGTCAGGGCCTCATCGATTTCCGTCTCATTGGTCGGTTCCGGCTCCCCCAGCTCGTCGGCCGCCAGTTCCAGCACCTCGGCATCGCCGTCGTCGGTCAGGTCGAGCGGATCGGCCGGCTCGGGGGGAAAATCGGGGGTGCCGGCATCCATGAGCAATCCAGCTTGAGAAGAGAAATTTCGCGCAGGCCGCGCGATTGTGCGACCGCGACCCTCATTCTAGTGAACTGGCGCGGAAGGCCAACCACGGAGCGCGACCTTCGCATCACGGGCCGATCGTGTTTTTCTCCAGCGCTTGGCTCGGGTGAAAGCCCGCTGCAAGTCGCAATAGCATCCGACTGGGAAGACGGATCGACTGCGGAACCAAACAAGTCGCGCTAGCGTTTCCGCGCCGGTGCCGCGTTGATCGCATCCCCAACCGACATGCCGCAGCCGAGATAATGAGTGCCGGCGAGCGAATGCGATTCAAGGTGAATTCAGCGATTCCACGGCTTTGGCGGCTTTCTTTCTGGGCGCGCCGGCGGGGGTTGGGTAACGCTTCACCTCGACATCGTTCTTCTGCATCGCGCCGGGAGTGCTGCGGCCATCGGTGATGAGCTGTTCCAAGAGCGCATGCAGCTCGGCGGCCTTCCCTGGCATCGCGGCAGCGAGGTTGTTCGCTTCACCGAGATCATCGGCGAGGTTGTAAAGCTGCACGGGCTGCGATTGGTCGCCGCCCGTGCCCCAGCCGCCGGAGCCGGGCGCGGGAATGTACTTCCACGGTCCACTACGCACGGCGGGCGTGCCGCCGCTCGACGCGCTCACGGCATTCTCGCGGATGGGCTTGTCGTCCCCCTTCAAAAGTGGCAGCAAGCTAAAGCTGTCTTCGCCCGCGTTTTCGGGGAGTCGCGTGCCGAGGATGTCGGCGAAGGTGCGCAGGAAATCGGCCTGACAGACAAGCTGGCCGCACACGCTCCCGGGCCGCACGACACCGGGCCAGCGCGCGATGAAGGGGACGCGATGCCCTCCCTCCCAGGCGTCGGCCTTGTAGCCGCGCAAGGGGCCGCTGGGGTAGTGGCCCATCTTTTCCAGCTCGGCAGCTCCGATGTAGGGGGCACAGCCATTGTCGCTGGTGAAAATGACGAGCGTGTTTTGCATCGTGCCGCTTTTCACCAGCGCGTCGAGCACGCGGCCCACGAGGGCATCCGTCTCCATGACGAAGTCGGCGAAGAGGTTGAGTTTGCTCTTGTCCTTCCACTCCGGGTTCACGGCAAGCGGCGTGTGCGGCGAAGTGAGCGGCAAATAGAGAAGAAATGGCTGCCTGCTCGCTGCGGACTCGTGAATGAATGCCGAGGCGCGATCACCCAGCGCGGGGAGGATGCCTTCGAAGTTCCAATTCGTTAGTGCTGGCCCCGGCGTGCTGGCCTGGTGATTGCGAAGTAATTCCGCGGGAAGAAAGGTGTTCGGGATGCCAAGTGTGCGGTCGTTTTCGATGAAGCAGTACGGCGGCCAATTCGGAACGTCGGTGCCGAAATAGTAGTCGAAGCCGCGCGCGGTTGGGCCCCCCGCGATGGGTTTGGAAAAAATCTCGCGCCACGCCGCAAGTTGCGCGTCAGATGCCGCGGCGCTTTTCGTTGCGCCCTTCTTTGCCTTGGTGGCTTCATCAGCGGGATTCCGCGTGGGCGAGAGCAACGGACGCAATTGCTTCGTCAAGGGCCAGTCCCAGCCGAGGTGCCACTTGCCGATCGCCGCCGTACGATAGCCGTGCTTCTTCGCCAGCGTGCCAATGGTCATGCGGTCGGGCGCGATGAGCGGATCGCCGAAAACGCCGACAATCCCGCTCTGCAACCGCGTGCGCCAATGATAGCGACCCGTGAGCAACGCATAGCGCGACGGCGAGCAAACGCCCGACGACGAATGCCCATCCGTGAAACGCATTCCCTCCGCGGCGAGCCGGTCCAGGTTGGGCGTGGAGATTTTCCCGCGCCGCAGGTTGTAACACCGCACGTCGCCATAACCCAGGTCGTCGGCAAGGATTAAGACGACGTTTGGCCGGGTTGCCTTTTCAGCAGAACTAGCTGTAAAATACGGATGAACTGCACTAATCACCGCTGCAGCAACGCACGCCAGTGTAGCAAATCTGTGTAGCAAACTTCGATGAAAACAGCCCCGATCCAGGTGGCGGGGCAGGAAGGCAATAAACATGACAGCACTCTTGGTTGATCCGGCTCCGGCCAACGCGGCGACGACGATACGAATTGTCTCCCATCGTTCTGCGCCGGTCAAACTGCCTGCCAGGCTGGCTTCCAACGATTCTAGCGAGCTCGACCAGCCGCCGCGTCCCCGCCGTAACCGCAAGAAGTCTCGCCGCCAGTCCCATGGATCGGCCTGGCACTGGCAACAGACCGACAGTTGGTACTACACGTTGCCGGGAAGCAAGAAGCGTGTGCCCTTGTTCGACGAGGACGGCAATCGAATTCGAGGCCTCGACAATAGGAAGGCGGCCAGCCTCGCATTAGCGCGTGTGAAGCTTGGTCAAGGCTGGCGTCCCGAAGCGCCTCCCGCATCGCCCGATGATTGGCTCGTCGCAAAAACTTGCTCTGAATACCTCCAATACTGCGAGCGCGGCGTCGCGAACGGCTCGGTCAGCAAGGGACATCGCGATACGACCAAATCCATGCTCAACGACCTTTGCAAGTTCTGCGGGGCCTTGCCGGTCTCTGAGCTCAAGAAAGGTCATATCAAGACCTGGATGGAGAGTCACGAGGGCTGGAAGTCGCCCGCCACGTATCGATCGGCGATTTCGGTGGTGCTGGCTGCGTTCAACTACTCGGAAGAGAACCACGACATTGCCAATCCTCTCAAAGGGCTCAAGAAGCCGCAGTCCAGACCCAGGCTCCAGTCGTTTTCCAAAGAGGACGAAGATGCTCTATACAAGGCCGTGGACAAGCCACTGCGTGACTTTTTGTTTGCCGCCATGCACACCGGACTGCGGCCCTACTGCGAACTCGCCAAGATTACGGCCGATGACGTGGAGGAAATGCCGCGCGGCATGATGTGGCGCGTGTACTCCTCCAAGACCAAGAAGACGCGCAAGATTCCTGTTCGTCCCGAAGTGGCAATACTGACGCGTGAGCTAATGAAAGCAGCGCCTCGCGGTTCCGGGCTGCCAATCTTTCGCACGAAGACAGGCAAAGCCTGGAGCAAGGTCAACGGAGTGATTAGGTTCATCGAGGCGAGGCGCAAGCTGGGCTGGGACAAGGATCCCGTCCTAAGGAAGTACTCCTCCTACACCTGCCGCCACACCTTTGCGCATCGGATGCTCTCGGGCTACTGGAACAAGGGCGTGGGTTGCTCCATCGAGACGCTGGCCGAGCTGATCGGTGACACACCCAAAGTGGCCTTTGACCACTATGGCAAGGAATGGGGCCAGCACTACCAAGATCCGCTCTGGGCGGCGATTGGGGTCAAGGGAAATGGGAAATCGAACCGGCTGGCGCGGTGAAAGCGGCCGCTTGCGAGATGGGCCCATAGCGTCGCTGAGCTGCTTTTCCAACTGATGCGGAGATCCAATCCTGCGACGCGAGAATCTCCCAGGGTAAGCAGATGGACTTCGGTGCCCTCCGCCCGCAGCAGAAGACGATGAGCTTCCCGGCCGGTCAACTCCAAGACGGACTCACGAGCATCCTATCGGCAATGAGGACTGCTGTGTTAGGAACTGGGTGATAGGCTAAAATACACGTGGTTTTAGCGACTCGGAAGGAAGTTGATAGCGCATGGCAGCCGACCCGCTTCTCTACTGCCTTGACCAGATCTCCGACTACCGTCAGTTCGAGAGACTCGGCCACGACTTGATGGCCGTCGAAGGGTACGCGGGGATCGAGCCGCTGGGTGTCACGGGTGATCTTGGCCGTGATGCCATTCACGTGTGTCGAGCAAAGGGCACAACGATCTTCGCTTATAGCACTGAGGAGAAATGGCGGCCGAAACTTCTTAGCGACGCCAAAAAGGTCCAGGAGCATGGTCACACTTGCGACCGATTCGTTTTCGTAACCTCGCGCGATGTCTCGGTTGCGTCTCGAGATGCGCTGATAAAGGATTTTCAGACGACTTTCGCGTGGCACTTTGACTTGTACTCCCGCGAGCGTTTGCGTGTTCTTCTTTTGAGCAACCCTGCCATCCTCCGAGCGCATCCCGCTCTCTTTCCGCCGAATTTTGTCCGCGAGATTCTCGCAGGCTCGGACGCACCACGGGAGACCGTTGTCGTCCTGGGAAGCAAGATAGATCTTGCATTCATCCGCTGGATGGTGGCGCGCCTAACGGCGATTGGCTACCGAGTCTGGACACCGATGCTTGACCGGACGGCAGGCCGGTCAGGTGCGAATGAACTCGACACGTTAGTCCGCGAAGGCGCCCACCGGGTTTTGGTTGTCGTTTCGAGGGGCTCGGCGGTCGACAAGGAGTTGATCGCAGACCGCTCGTGTGCCCTCACGCACGGCCGGGATGACCGACGGTCAGGCCTCGTGATTCCGATCGATCTCGATGGTGTTGATCGAGGTTCGCTGGAGCCTGGTCTTGCGGGCCTGACATTCGTCGATTTTCACGGTAACTGGTCGCGAGGGTTTGGGCATTTGGTGAAGAATCTGGAATCTGCCGAAACACCAAAGGCAAAGGAGGGGCACTCACAAGCTGCCATCGCGTGGTATTGCAGCGACGAACGACGCGTGGTTGGAGCTGGAATCGAAACCATCGTTTCGAATCTGTTTGAAATCGAAACCATCCCCAAGATCGTTCGGCGATTTGTCAGTCCCAAGCCATTGAATGAAGAACAGCAGCGAGCGCTGGCCCTGGAGTGGGGATACCGCGCCTTGGACGCGCGGACGTTCCTATCCTTCACGTTACCACCGCCATCGCATGCCGCCAGCCTCAACCTCACGGCAAGAGGCGGCTCAATCTGGGCGGCAGTTCACGAGATCGATGGAATTCGCCCGGTAAACCTAGTGAAGGAACTCCTACGCAAATCAATGACGGTTCGTTCGGTAGAGCTAGGGATGCGTTTTTGTCAAAACCTCAAGCTGTGTTACTTTCCGTTGGGCCTGCTTGATGGAGATTGGCTGACATTCGTGGGGGTGGACGGAGACGCGACGCGAGTACTAGCGACTGGCACACGTCGCAACGAGACGGCGCGATATCATTTGGCACCATCCTTTGGAATCGAGCATGACGGCTATGTGGAATGGGCCGTGTTGTTGCGGTTAAGGTTTCGGTGGTCTGATGTAAACGGCGATCTCCTACCAAAGCGTACGGCAAAGGCGCTGCGAAAAAAGCTGGGCAACGGATGGTGGAACAAGGACTGGGGAAATCGTGACATGGCGGTCATGCAGTTCCTAGCGCACGGCGCAGATCGTATCCGGATCGGCAAAGGCGACGAGGAGCTGGTAGTGAATCCTCGTCCTCTGGACTTTGAGTCGCCGCTGCAAATCGACGAGGCAGCGCTAGAAAGCCTTGGGCTGCCGCCGGCATGCCCTGACTTGAGACAGGAGGAAAGCAATGCAGACGACGAAGACAGCGAAGGTTTGGCCAACGCGCAAGTTAGTGATGATTCCGGAGCCAGCGCTTGAATTTCGACATGGCCAGCTTCTATCTGACCCGCACGATGGCTTGGGGCTGTTTGGACCGTTTGACGCGGATTCCTCTCCACCAGGCACGCCGGTTTACATGCTCCTGGGCACGGAATCTGGGATTGAGCTGTTTAACCAGTGGTCCCGCGCCATGAATGAGCCCTGGATCGAGTCACCCGCCGAGGTGAAGAATGCGGACCTATGGCGTCCGTATCCTGGATTCGAGGCGGCATTTGGGTCTTCCTGGAATCAGAAGGCGGCGTTTACACATCGCATCAATACGGCGCGGCTCTTATCGGCGTCAAGGGATGCTGATCCATACCAGCGCGCCGCGACCGTGGTGCAGCTCTATCTGGAAGGGCTCGAAAAGTCCCAGAAGCTCGAAGAAAACCTCCACGTCGCAATTTGCATCGTTCCCGACGACGTGTACGCAAATTGCCGTCCGGAATCGATTGTCGCCGAGCCGGAAGGTGTTTCTGTCACTAGGGGAGTCATTCGAGAACGGAAGCACGGCCAACAGAATTTTCTCGAACCCTACGATCATCACTTGTACCGTCGCTCCCCCGATTTTCGGCGTCAGTTGAAGGCCCTGGCGATGGAGTATGAGCCGCCGGTACAGATTATCCGGGAATCTACGCTACGGCTGTCCAGCAAGAACAACTTTGGAGAACGCGGCGTAAGCCCGCTTTCCGATCGTATGTGGAACCTCGGCACTGGGCTCTATTACAAAGCGGGCGGCAAGCCCTGGCGATTGGCGTCAGCGCGCGACGGCGTCTGCTACATTGGCCTGGCGTTCCGCCTGTCAGACCGCCAGTTCGATGGTCGGACGGCGTGTTGTGCGGCGCAGATGTTTCTGAATGACGGCGATGGAGTAGTCTTTCTGGGCGAATACGGCCCATGGTATTCACCCGAGAAGAATGAGTTCCACCTCGACGAAGAGGCTGCACAGGGAGTACTAAAGGGCGTATTGGACACATACCGCGACCTGGGCGGGAAGCGGTTGACCGAGGTCTTTTTGCACTCACGATCAGGCTTGGGTCCGGACGAACTGCGCGGCTTTCAGAAGGCGTGTCCGTCCGACGCCAAGTTGGTTGGGGTGCGGATACGCAATGAGCGGTTGGGGTTCCGCCTGTTTCGCCCGGGCACTAGGCCAGTAATTCGAGGAATATTTTCCGCGGTTACGGAACGAGCGGGCTATTTGTGGGGCACTGGATTCAAGCCTCGGCTGGGAACGTACGACGGATGGGAAGTGCCTGTACCAATGCGAATTGACGTGCAATATGGCACAGCCGACTTAGAAACTGTTGCAACGGATATTCTTGGCCTCACTAAGCTCAACTACAACGCGTGCCGGATGGGAGACGCTTCACCGGTGACGATAGGATTCTCTGACGCAGTAGGGGAGATCCTGATTTCGAATCCCGATGTGAAAAAGCGACGTCCGCAGTTCAAGTACTATATCTGAACCGGATGGATTGCCAGTCTGCCATCTTGTTCTCGTCGTCCGTGGGCAGCCGATGTCGCCGACGTCCGCGACGACCAGGCCCATCGCTGCTACGAGGTAACGGTTCAAACTGCCAGCAGCGCCCCCAATGGGGGCGTTTTCATTCGCACGCTCCCCTTGGGGAATGGCCGCGAATCATGTCCTTTTCGTCTAGCCGGGGTCAGGATGCCCCAGTGGGACAGTGATGCCTGGAACCCGATCAGAATGGAGATGTGGCCGGCGCTGAATTGCTTTCTGCGGTACAACGCGCATCAGCCCTTTGATTCGCTCAACCTCGCTGGCTTCGATCTGGATCTTGCCCTGACCGTGGGCGCCGGATTGGAGGTAGCGGATCGTGACGCTCTGGCCGCGAATG